>JAHBWH010000017.1 GCA_019637115.1 Myxococcales bacterium
CCGGAGGAGCCGATACGGCAGTGGGTGTGCTCGCTGCCGTGGTCGTTGCGCTACGCGATGGCCTACGACCGCCGGCTGTGCGCGGACGTGCTCGGGGCGTTCATCCGCGCGCTGACGCGCTCGCTGCGTCGGCGCGCGAAGCGGCACCTGGGCCTACGCAGCGTGGACGAGGCGCAGGTGGGCGCGGTGACCTTCATCCAGCGGAGCGACAGCGCGCTGCGCTTGAACGTCCACTTCCACACGCTGGCGCTCGATGGCGTGTACGTGCGCGATGCGCAGGGCGCGCTTGTCTTCCACGCGCTGCCTCCGCCGAGCGGCGACGAGGTCGCGGAGGTCGCCGCGTGGACCCACGCCGGGCTGCTCGTCGTGCTCGAGCGGCACGGCCGCTCGCTCGAAGGCCCGAGCGACCAGGGCGACACGCTCGTCCACGAGCAGCCCGTCCTCGCGTCCTGCTACGCCGCGTCGGCCGGAGACGTGCAGCTCCTCGGCGCGGCGCCCGGCGCGAAGACCGCCAAGCTCGTCCGCCCCGTGCGCCTCGTCCCCTCGCCGACCGAAGCGCTCGCTGAGGTCGGTGGGGTGAATGTCCACGCCAAGGTCGTGGTGGACGGCCGCGACCGAAAGCGCCTCGAGCGGCTCTGCCGCTACGTCGCCCGACCGCCGCTCAACCAAGAGCGCCTCGAGCTTCACGGCGACGGGCGCGTCCGCCTCGCCTTCAAGGCCGCGTGGAAAGACGGCACCCACGCCGTCTTGCTCGACCCCCTCGACTTCATCGCGAGGCTCTGCGCCCTCGTCCCGCCGCCGCACGTTCGCATCGATTGCGATGCGGACCATCAACGAAGTCACATGCTCCGCTACCACGGCGTCTTCGCCGCGCACTCCTCCGCGCGCGCCGAGGTCGTCCTCGGCCGCGAGCCCGAGCCTCCTCCGCAGCTCCCGCTCTTCGCCCCCGCCGACCTCGCCCCGCTCGCCCCTCCCGCGCCCCAAGCATCCCGCCACCCGTGGGCCTGGCTCCTACGCCGCGTCTTCGCCGTCGACGTCACCACCTGCCCCGTCCCGGGATGCGGCGGACGCATGCGCCTCGTCGAGATCGCCAAAGGCCCCGACGACATCGCCCGCGTCCTCGCCAGCGAAGGACCTCTTCGCGCCCGCGCCCCCCCACGACGCTCCGTTCCTGCGCCTCGTCCAGGGCAGTTGTGCCTCGTCTTCGGCTGAGCACCCTCCGCTGCGATGTACCGCTCCGTCTTCTGGGGCCCCGATCGCGCGTCTCACGAGGACTACGCGGGGGTTTCGCGGGGGGCCGCTTTACCGCGCCCTCGCCGTCGTCGTGAGCCTGCCTCACCGCACCTCGCGAGCAGCTTCTCGAGCCGAGCCCGGTTGATTTCGGCAGTTCGGAAGTCCTATCCTCCGGCGCACGTCAACACATTCGCGTCACTTATGACCGTTGCAGAAATGACTAGCCACACGCAGCGTCGGGTGATGAGCACGATCGGCGAGCGCATCGCGGGCGCCCGTGATGCTGCGAACCTCACGCAGGAAGAGCTTGCCCGTCGCCTGAAGGTGGGAACCAAGTCGGTGTGGCTATGGGAGAAGGACCAGTCGGCCCCTCGCTCGGAGACGCTTCAGCAGCTCGCCAAGGTTCTGGCTCTGGACGTGGGGTGGCTACTGACGGGAGTTGGGTCGGGTGATCGGAACACCCCCGAGTCCCACCTCGAGCGGGACGACGATCCCGCCGTCCACGACGAGTTCCTGGCGAAGTTCCTCGCCGACTTCGCGACGGAGTTCTCCCCCGAGGTCATGAAGACCCTGCGCACACGGGCGTCTTCGGGGCCGACGGCCAGCGGCCGACGTCCCTGATGGGCTACGTGAAGCACCCGCAGCAGCTCGAGGCGGCGTTGGCGGGGGAGGTTCGGATCGTGTTCGAGCCGGTGAAGAAGTGAGCGGCGGCCCGTACCGAACGAAGACATCCGACTTTCAGGAGGTGGTATACCGCCTGGAAAAAGCGAACCTCAAATGGGACGTGTTCGCAGCGGCAAGGGCTTGTGACGATTGGCTAGATCTACTGAAGCTAACGAGGGAAGCGGAAGATCACCATCCAGCCGAACTTGTTCAGCGTCTGGACGATGCGCTCGACACGGCTATGGAGGTGGCCTCGGAGCTTCGGGTCGGGTTCTTGGCTCGCACGCTCGGGGCGGTGATGCTGGGTGCGGCGCTCACGCTTACCCTCACGGCGCTTTCGGTCCCATGGGTCCCATACGTTGGCGGCGCCTCTACCTTAGCACTCAGCCTCTGGCAGCTATGGAACCATCGAAGAGACCAGGCCGCCACAAAGATTGGCGCGCTGCGCACCGCGATCGACCGAGCACAAACGAAGAAAGTGGCTGGTGTGCTGGACGAGCTCCAGGAGCAGCGCCGCCTTTCCGAACAGAGATATTCAGAGGCGGAAGACCTCACAACGAAGCTTGAGAAGCTTCACAAGCTCATGCGGGTCCGCGTTGGTCTGGCTGAGGACGACCCCTTGTTTGATGTCGTTGACGCCATGGATCGAGCGTTCCATGCTGAGGAAGACGAGGAGCCGAACGACTCATGAGATTCATCGGCCTGGTCCTGATCGTGTTTGCGGCCGCAGGGGTACTGGCCCTGTCGATGCTCCTGAAGGGAACGCCTCACGAGTCCATTGTCACCCATCTTCTGTTCGCGGGCCTTGGCGTCTTGCTGGGTCTTGAGTTGGGGGCTGGGCGCCGCGCCAAGATCGCGCGAGAGCGGGCAGAAGCCCGCCGCCAGCGACGCCAGTCAACAGCCGCCTGAGTCAATCAGGTCGCCCCTACCTGACCGGCCACACCCCGCTTCGCTCCTCGCCACGCCCCGGCACTGCCGCCCCACCACGCCAGCGCACCGGCCCTCGGGCATCCACGACGGTCCCGCAGGCCTCGACGGCTTCCACGGGCGCACCGCGATCATCCACGTGACCCAGTGCCGCTCGATGATCGGCTCGAGGTCCCACGCGTGGGCGTGCAGCTCCCGCACGAGGGTGCGCCGGGGCAGCAGGAGCGCGGCGCCGATGGTGCTGGCAGTCCGCTCGCAGGACCGGTCCAACCCGCCCCTGGCGGCCAGCACGTGCCCAAGCTCGTGGGCGAGCTGCCAACGGGCCGCGATGGGTCGCGCGCGCGCCCGGAGCCACACGACGTCCCCGGCGCTGTAGGTGCGCCCCGGCGTCGGGATGATCCTGACACCGCAGGCAGCCGCGAGCTCCTCGAGCTCGACGACATCCCCTACTCGGACGTGCGCCCAGCGCCTGCCGCGCGATTCCTTCAACCTCGGCGGAATCCAGATCGGATGTGATCCACGCAGGTGTGACGATCAGCCCCGGCCTCAGTCGTAGGCGCTGCCGCGCGGGCGAACGCGCAGGATGAGGACCACGCACCGCCCGTCGTGGATCTCGTAGAGCACCCGGTACCCGCCAACGCGAATCCGCCACACACCTGGCTGCGACTTTACGGGCCGGGCATCGGGCGGGCGCGGCTCGCTCGCGAGCTCGGCGACGGCCGCGTTGATACGGGTGCGCAGCGTGGCGTCCAGGCGGTCCAGGTCTTTCTGTGCCTGCCTCGTCCACTCGATGCGATACGTCACGCGGGGTCGGCCTCGATCGCCACGACCTCACGATCGTGGTCGGTCATCTTGGCGAGCGCGATTACGTCAACGACCTGCTCCAGCGTCTCCTCGATCTCCTCGAGCAGAACCACGACCCGGCCCATGAGGGGCCGCAGCTCCTCGAACCCAGGCCGCACAGCGGTCGTGTCGAAGCGGTCTCTCGCGTACTGGGCGATCACGGCGACCATCGGCAGAGCCTGTTGCACCAGCGCCCCACCAGCTCGGAGCGAGTCGGCTCGCCACGCCTCGTCCGAGACCCCGTCGCGGAGCCGCAGACCCTCTTCGAGACCTTCGATCGTCTCAACAAGGGCCGCATGAACACGCTCGAGGTCTGGAGCCTTGGCACGATCGAGCTCGCGCATCGCGAAGAGCCCGCGCGCCAGCGCCTCGCCAGGAAGGTTTAGGGGCAGCGTCACCCCATGATCGTGCATCCCAGTGGAGCGGTTGTCCATCAGCACCCGCCAACCTCGACCCTCGCGTCCTCAGCGACGCATGCTTCGGAGCGGCAGAGTTGCTGCTCGACAAGGTGGACCCGCGCCATCCGGCCGGTCTCGGGGTCGACCTCGACGCAGCCCAGGTCGAACCGGAGCCGAGAAGGGCCGCAGACGTCACCGTCCGTCGGAGGCCGGGTGCACTCCCGCTCGACGCGTGTCGCCCCCTCGAGGCGATGCTGGGTGCCCTGGGTGGTGCACGGGTCGGTGAAGTCGCACGCGGACCACGGGGAGACCACACGGATCACCGAACCGTCGACGTCCGCGTGGTGCTCGGCCAGCCGCGCCAGGACCGCGTCGAGGGCGCGGTCCGGCTCGGTCGAGGAGGAGCGCGGGTGAGGGTGCTTCGGTCACGGGCGAGGGGGCCGTAGCGTAGACGGGAAAGGGCGTCCGCGCCGCCCGGATGGGGCCGTGGCCGAGCGGCGGCTCGCCGGGCCGCGGCGCTCCATTTCGGCGCAGCTCGGACGTCGAAGCACGCAGTGAATCAGGCTCGGGCTGGCAGGCGATGAGGTCTTATCGGTCGGCGACCCGTGGCTCGGATCCCCGAACCGCGCAGGGGCAGCTCGGGTTGGTGCTCCCGCCGTTGCGCGCGGCCTCAGCAACCACGGAGTGGGGCGAGCGCGTCGTCGCGCTGGTCGGGCGGACCTCGCGCGGGTAGGGTCGCGCCTACGCCATGCAAGACGATGCCACCGCGATCCGCGCCTTCATCGCGCAGCGGAAGCTGGGCGAGCTCAAGCGATATCGGGCCCGCTTGTTCGCCGAGTACGACGCCGTCGAGGCGGCCGCCTCGGCGGCGTCCACGCCCGTCGAGCGGCTGCGCGCGCTCTACGACGGATTGCGATCCATTCAGGTGAGCGGTCAGGCCATCCACCCGGAGGTCAGGAATCTCGACGCGGTGCTCTTCGGCGCCGACGACGAGGCGCAGCTCGCGCTCGTGGCGCAGTGGATCGAGCGCCTCGAGGCCATCGTCCGGCAAGGGCGGGCCCGGGCCGACGCCATCACGCTCTTCGGAGGTTTGCTTGGCGAGCGGCTCGACGCGGACCGGAGCACGCCGACCTCCGGCGACGCTGTCGCCGAGGGACTCGCGATCGCCGGCTCCGACGGCCCGCCCGTCGACCTTCCCGCCGTCGTGCGGCGGCTCGAAGCGTCGCTCGGGGAGGCGGAGCTCGCACGCGCGCGGGCCATGGTCGCCGAGCACAGCGCGAGGAGCCTCGAGCCGAGCGCGGCCGGCGACGTGGCGTCGCTCCTCGGCCGTCTGGCGGCGCGACGAGAGCTGCCTCGGGCGACGCGCGACCTGCTGCGAGGCCTCGCGGCCTCGGACCCGGAGAAGGGACCGTCCGCCCTCGCCAAGGAGCTCGGCGCCGCCCTCACGCTGGCGTGGGAGGACCTTGACGCGTGGCGGCCGGCGCCCATCGCGCTCACGCCGAGCTGGGCGCGGACGCGGTGGCGGGTGGCGCCCCGGATGCGGATCGTCGATCTCGTCCTGACGGAGCTCATCGGCGAGGCCGTGGACGACATCGTCACCCGGGTCGGGGGGCACGCACGCGTCAACCGCCTTGCGCGCTCGCGGCGTCTGATCGAGCTGAGCGCGCCCGAGGTCATCATCGCCAACGAGCGCCGCATGCTGGACCAGACGAGCGACCTGCGCGGGCTGAGCCGTCCCTTCTTCTGGCGCGGCGGCGAGAGGCCGCCCGAGGGTGCCAGCCCGCTCGAGGCCTTCGACGCGGCGGGGCCGATCGGGCGCCGGCGCATGGGAGCGCTGCTCTCGATCGCGAGCGGCGCGCTGGACGGCGAGTACGAGGGCTACGGCGACGGAGACACCGCCATCGCGCAGGCCTTCGCGCTCGTCGGCGCCGAGCTCGCCCTCGCGCGCGCGCTCCGGCCCGCGGAGCCAGCCGTCGTGATCAAGACCGACCTGCGCCACTTCTTCCCAGCGATGCCCCACGCGCTGGCGCTCGGCCTCTTGCGTTGGCTCGGCACGGACCCGCGGCTGGTCGACGCCGTCGAGCGCGTGTTGTCTGCGCCCCTGGGCCCGGCCGAGGAGGTGCCGCGTCGCGGGATGCCGCTTCGGCTCGGGCTCTCGCGCGCGCTCGGCTCGCTGGTCATGGCAGCCCTGGTCGGCTCCGTGCGCGCGGCGGCGGACGTCATCGCCGTCGACCTCGTCGACGACCTCGTCTTGATCGCGCGCTCGAACGAGGAGGCGGTGGCGGCGTGGGAGGCCCTCCGGGCGTTCGTCTCGGACGCGGGTTTGGAGCTCAACGAGGACAAGACCGGCAGCGTCTGCGTGGGTGGCGAGCGCGATCCGCGGCTCCCGCTCGGTCCGGTGCGATGGGGCATGCTCGAGCTCGACGCGTCGGGCGGCTGGCGGCTCGACGACCAAGCCATCGATGGCTTCGCCGAGATCAGCCGCGCGCGGATCGAAGCGCATGGCGCGCTGCTCGATCGCGTCGCCATGTACGGTGAGCAGCTTCGGTATCTGTCGACCTGGCTGGCGCCGGCGGCCGACCTCGGCCCGGACCACGGCGAGGCGGTGCAGCGCGCGGTCGCGCGCTTCGACGCGATGTCGTTCGGCGGCGGGCAGGTGGGCCTTCGGGCGATGCTGCGGGCGGAGCTCTCCTCTCGCTTCCTCGACGGCGACGCGCTCGGGCTGCCGGACGCCTGGCTTCACTGGCCGATCACCGCCGGAGGGTTGGGCGTGCCTCACTCCGGGACGGAGCTCGCATCCGTGCGCGCCGCGCGCGCCGCCCGAGAGCCGGTGCCGCGGCCGGCCGCACCGCCGAGCGAGCGCGATCCGGACTGGGCGGCGTGGTACCAGCACCGCCTCGAGCTGGTCGAGCCGGTCGAACCCGAGGAGACCCCCGAGGGCGCGGCGCTCGTGGAGCGCTTCATCGCCCGCGGCGCCAAGGTGCGCGGCGAGCCGCAGGACGATCTCGCGCCGGTCTGGCGGTGGGTGCTGGCGACCTTCGGGCCGAGCATCCTGACGCACTTCGGGACCTTCGACTTCCTCCGTTCGGATCTCGTGCCGCTCGACGTGATTCGGAGCGGTGGCCCAGGCTGAGCGAGCCGACGGGCGCGGGTCGAGACGTGGCGCTACGGCCGCCGCCGCGCGCTACCCGAGGTAGCGGTACAGCGAGCGCAGGCTCACGCCGAGCGCGGCCGCGGTCGCCTCGCGGTTCCCGTCGTGGCGCTCGAGCGCGCTGCGCACGTAGTCGGTGACGAAGCGCTCGCGTGCGTCGGAGAGCGGCAGAAGCTCGGCCGGCGGCGGGAAGCTCGAGGGCCGGGCGGTCCCGAGCTGTAGATCGTCCGGGGTGATGGTCTCGCTTTCGCAGAGCAGCGCCGCGCGACGCATCGCCGCGCGGAGCTCTCGCACGTTGCCTGGCCACGAGTGGCGCATCAGCGCGCGCTCGGCGGCGGGCGAGAGCGGGCGCGCGGGCACCCCGAGCTCCTTCTCGGCCTGGCGCGAAAAGAGCCCCGCGAGCAGGGTGACGTCGTCACCTCGCTCGCAGAGCGAGGGCAGCACGAGCGTGATCTCTTGGAGGCGGAAGAGCAGGTCGCGCCGGAAGCGACCCGCGGCGACCTCCGCCTCGAGGTCCTTGTGCGTCGCGGCGACCAGACGGAAGTCGACCTCGCGCGGCTCACCATCGCCGACCCGCGTGACCCGGCGCTCTTCGAGCACCCGAAGGAGCGCGGCCTGCATCGAGAGCGGCATGTCGCCGAGCTCGTCGAGGAAGAGCGTCGAACCGTGCGCTCGCTCGATGACGCCCTTCCGATCGGCGATCGCGCCCGTATAGGCGCCGCGCTTCGCGCCGAAGAGCTCGGTCGCCAGCAGCGACTCGGGCACGGCCGAGCAGTTCAGCGCCACCATCGGCGCGCGCGCTCGCGCGCTCGCGTGGTGGATCGCGCGAGCGACCATCTCCTTGCCGGTGCCAGTGTCGCCGAGGATGAGCACGCTCAGCTCGCTCGGGCCCACCTTCTGCACCAGGCGTCGGAGCTCGTGCATCGACGCGTGCTCTCCGACGAGCAGGTAGTCCGCCGCGCCGCCTTGCCCCGCGGTGCGGCGGAGCTGGGCGAGGAGCGGCAGCACGAGCGAGCCGACGACGCGAAGATCGTCGACCTGGTGCTCGGCGAAGCGCGCCCGGGTGCCCCGCTTGCCGAGGAAGATCGCCCCGAGCACCGAGCGTCCGAGCACCATCGGGACGCAGAGCACCGAGCGCAGCTCGAGCGCCGCGACGCTCGGCACCTCGCCGTAGCGGCCGTGGGCAGGCGCGTCGACGAGGCAGACGGGCTCGCCGCGGGTCAAGACGTCGCGGACGAGCGTGTCCGAGAGGAGCGCCGCGCCATCGTCGAGGGTGCGGCCGTCGCGATGCTCCGCGACGGGCACGGTGTAGTCGCCGGCCTCTTCGAGGACGAGCGCGCCGGTGTCGGCTTCGGTCGCGTGCAGGAGCTCGCGCAAGAGGGTGCGCAGGGCGGCCGTGGGGCTCTCGGCGTCACCGAGCGCCAGCGCGAGCCGCTCGACGGGCAGGCGCGGCGCCGTAGTCTCGTCGTCCGAGAGGGCGTCGTCGGGCCACGTGAGCGACGCGCCGTCGCGCTCGACCGTCTCCCCTCGCGCGAGCACCACGACCTCGCCGCTCTCGAGGAAGCGCAGCTCGACGAGGCCGTCGTCCCGCTGCTTGAGGATCGCCCACTGTCGGGGCAGCGACGGCGCTCGGACGTCCGCGCGCGGATCGGCGCCGATCGTCGTGACGCGCTTGGCGAGGGCGCGCCGCGTCGGGGCCGCGCCTGGGCTCGGGACGAGGAGGATCTCCACGGGGTCGTCGGCGCTCATCGCGCAGAGCCTAGCAGTCCCTAGTTCTTCAACGGAGCCGCGTGTTTTGGGTGGGCTTTGCCCACTGGAGGGGGTCTTTTCGAAAGACCCCAGAAAGAAGAGGCAGTCCGTTGAGGAACGGAGCGCTGCGACGGACTGCGCGTCGATGGGAGGCTCCGCCCGTCTCTCGCGGGCGGAGGGTGTCTCTCGAAGACCCCGGAAGGCGGGTCGGCTCGTGAAGAGTCCGGGGAGGCTCCGCTCTCACTTCTTGCGGGGCGGAGGCCGACGCGTGCTCTGGCTCTTCTCGCGGCCCTTTGCGGGGCGGGCTTCCTTCGCGTCGCCACGGGCGAGCTGGGCCCAGCGGTTCTCGGCGGGGACCGTCATGTCGTCGAAGAGCCCGTCGATGTCGGGGGCGTCGCGGCGGGCAGCCTCGATCGTCTGGGCGCTGCGGGCCGTGGACGCTCCCTTCTTCAGGTCGAGGAGCTTGCTCAGCGCGCGCTCGGCGTTGGACTCCGTGAGGTCGTCGTCGTCGTCGCCTCCCGCCATCGGGGCGAGGGGGACGAGCCCGGCCAGCGCGAGGTCGACACCAGGCGTGTCGTCGTCGAAGAGGGGTGGAAGGTCGGTCTGCGATCCTTCGTCCTGCGGTACGGGCCGCTTCGTGTCGGTCGAGCTCACCTCGACGAGGTCGTCGTCGTCGAGGAAGGGCACCGAGGGGCGCCCGCTCGCGTCACCGTCCTCGACGATCCAATCGCTCGAGTCGATGGGCTCAACCGTCCCTGGGCGACGCTCCTCGAGCGTGTCGACGCGAAGCGGCACCGTGTGGCGGCGAGGCGGCGCGTCGGCCCGTGGCGCCTCCACGCGTGGCGCCTCCACTCGCGGCGCCTCCACTCGCGGCGCCTCCGCTCGCGGCGCCTCCACTGCCGCCGCAGGCGTCTGCGCGGGCGTGTGCTCGTGGGCGTCGCCAAAGCGCTCCTCGGGGAAGAGCGAGCGGACGTGCGCCGCGACGTGCTCCCGCTTCATCACGAGGCGTTGCTCGTACATGAAGGTGATGAGCGCCTCTTGCATCTCGACCGCCGACCGGAAGCGCCGCGACGGCTCGGCCTCCAGCGCGTGACGGATGATCGCCTCGAGCTCTGGGGGCACGTCGGGTCGCAGCTCGCGGAGGGACGGGATCTCGGCCTTCTGAATCGCGAGGACCGTATCCAGATCGCTCCTGCGAACGAAGAGGCGCTCGCCGCTCAGCCACTCGAAGAGGCAGATCCCGAGGCTGAAGAGGTCGCTCCGGCTGTCGATCGTCTGCCCCCGCACCTGCTCGGGCGAGAGGTACGCGAGCTTGCCCTTCACGACCCCGGCCTCGGTGGCGACGAGCCGCCCGGCGGCTTTCGCCAGCCCGAAGTCGATGACCTTCACCCCGCCCTCGAACGACACGAGGATGTTCGAGGGGGAGATGTCGCGGTGGATCAGCCCGAGGGGTTTGCCGCCTTGACCCATCGCCTCGTGCGCGTGCGCGAGCGCCTCGCAGACACGCGTGGCGACGAAGAGGACGAAGGGGATCGGCAGGGGCTCCCAGCGCGCGCGCTGGCGCGCGGTGATGGCGCCCATGTCGCGCCCGTACACGTACTCCTGCGAGATGTAGTAGGTCTCGCCGACGCGGCCGAGGTTGAAGATCTGCGCGATGTGCGGGTGCGAGAGCTGCACCGCGATCTTCGCTTCGTCGATGAACATCTGGACGAAGGTCTCGTCCTCGGCGACGTGCGGGAGGATCCGCTTGATCGCGACGAGGCGCTCGAAGCCCTCCTCGCCCCGCTGCCGCGCGAGGAAGACCTCCGCCATCCCGCCCGCGCCGATACGCTCGATGAGCTCGTACGCGCCGAATTTCGAGGAACCCACCACCGCCCGAGCTTCGCGGCACGACGCCTCCGCGGTCAATGAGGTTCCTCCGGACAGTGGTCGCGCCTACGATGCATCGCGACCGCGGCGCGACGAGGCGCCACGTCCGACGCGACGCGCGCTCACTCGGCCGCGTTCGGATCCGGGATCCAGCGAGGCCGCCCCATGTAGCGGACCACTGCGTCCTCGAAGGTGCCGGCGACCCAGCTGTTCTGGAAGTCGTTGCCGTTGCCGCGGAAGACCGCGACGACCTTCCCGGAGGCCCGCCCCGCGTCCTGGAAGATGGAGCCCTCGGGGTTCCAGGGCTCGACCTCCCACTTCGTGATGTGAACGATGTACGCCGTGCTGGTGTTCCAGCTCGTCGTGCGGGTCGGGTCGTCGGGCTTCTTGATCTGGAAGTAGCCGCCGCCCCTCTGCTCGATCGTGTGGGTGTAGGTCCCGACGCCGAGCTCTTGCGGCAACCCCGAGAGGTTCACGCTCTCGGCGTCGGCGCTCCCGCCGACGGCCGTGGGTCGATCGAGCGCCTCGGTCGAGAGCGTGAGGCCCCACTCGTCGAAGCGGGGCTGGAAGTACACGGCCTGGATCGCGATCTCGCGTCCGTTGGCGACGCCCTTCGCCGGGAAGCCCGGGATGGCGTCGACCGAGAGGCTCTCGGTGTACTCGAAGGTGGTGGGCGCGGCGGGCGCCGCCGCAGCGGTCGCCGGGGCCTCGCTCGCGTCGCTCGCGTCGCTGCAGGCCGAGAGCCCGCCGAGGGCGAGCAAGATGAGGATCGAACGTCGAAACATGCTGATGACTCCTGTCGAGCGGCACGTTGGCCGCGTGGTGCGCCCCTATCTCAAGGTTCGTGCCGACCTCGTGGCGCGCTCCTCGTTCGCGCTCGCGCGGCCCGTGTGACGGGCTTGTCAGTCACCCGTGCCATCGATGTCACCAGCGCCGACGAGCGCCCCTGCTGGCGACCACCCCGCGCGATTCGCGAGCGGTTCGAGCGGTCGAACCACGCTCCGCGGTGAGAGGCTGGCGACGGCTCCTCGCAAAGAAGCTGGTAAGCTGCGCCGCGATGCCCGCCGTGGGTCCGTACGAGCTGCTCGAAGCGATCGGAGAGGGGGGCATGGCGCGGGTCTGGCGGGCTCGCGCCCCCGAGGGCCACGAGGTCGCCGTGAAGGTGCTCCACGCGGGTGGGCAGGCCGGCCCGGCGGACGTCGCGCGCTTCGAGCGCGAGGTCCGCGCCCTCGCGCGGGTCGAGCACCCGAGCCTCATCGCGTTGCTCGATCACGGGGTCGACGAGGCGATGGGGCCCTGGCTCGCGATGCCGCTCCTGCGAGGGATGACCTTGCGCGATTGCTTCGCGGGCAAGCGGCTCGCCCCCGAGGCGGCGCTCGTCGTGCTCGCCCCCGTCGTCGACGCGCTCGCGGCGCTCCACGACGAGGGCCTCGTCCACCGTGACGTCAAGCCGGAGAACGTGGTCCTCGACCCGCTCGGCGCCGTCACGCTCGTCGACCTCGGCCTCGCGCTCGGCGAGGAGGACACGCGCCACACGCGCGAGGGAGAGGTCACCGGCTCGCTGCCGTACATGTCGCCCGAGCGCATCGAGGGGCGCGAGGTCTCGGCGAGCGCGGACGTCTGGGCGCTCGGGGTCATGTTCTACGAGCTCGTGGCCGGCGCGCGGCCCTTCGCGCGCTCGCGACCAGGCGAGGAGGTCGCCGCGATCCTCGCGGGAGCCTTCCCGCCACTCGACGAGGTCGACCCGCGCGTCGCGCCCGAGCTGGCGTCGCTGGTCTCGTCGTGTCTCGCCGCCGACCCGTCCCGCCGACTGGATCACGCGGGCGCGCTCGCGGAGCGGTGGCGGCCATGGCGGAGCTGGCCCGACCACGGGATCAAGCGAGGCGTCGTCTCCGTGCTCACGGATCCGGAGGCGTTCGCGCGGCAGGTCGCGGGGGCCGTCGCCTCGGACGCGCGCGCCCGGGCGGAGGACGCCCTGCGGGAGAGCGATCGTTTCGGCGCCATCCGGCACCTCGAGCGCGCGCTCGCGTATCGTCCCGGCGACGCCGCGGTCGCCGAGCTCGTCGACCGGATCGCGAGCGGCGACGCGCTGCCCGAGGGCGCGATCTCGCCTGCCGCCCCCGTCTCAACGGCGGCGCACCCCGTGCGCGACCCGCGGCGTCGCTGGCTGCTCCCGCTGGCTGCCGTCTTCGGCGTCGCCGTGCCCGCCACCATCGGGCTCGTCTGGCTCGACGAGGACGCGCCTCGGATGCGCGCCGTCGACGCGAGCGCGCTCGCGGCTTCGCTCGACGCGGGCGTCGCGGACGCGGGCGGCGCAGACGTGGGCGTCGCGGACGCCGGGGAGCCGCTCGTCTTCCGCCGGATCCCGCTGCACCTGCTCGGCAACGATGACCCCGTCACGCTCGACGACGTGCCCGCCGCCGACGGGGAGCCCCTCGTGGAGCGCAGCGCGCTCAGCGCCGACCCGGAGGACGCCCTGCGGGTGGCGATCCGTGGGCTCGAGGACGATCCGACGGACGTCGCGCTCCGCGTCGACGAGGCGATGGCCATGCTCTCGCTCGGTCGGCGCGCGGAGGGCCTCGCGCGCCTCGACGCGCTCGAGGCCGAGCACTCGGACGACGCGAAGGTGATGACCGCCGTCGGCTTCGTCGCCATGCGACGCGCGGACTACGCGCGCGCCGACGCGGCCTTCGACGCAGCGCTCGCGCTCGAACCGGATCACGTCCCCGCGCTCCGCCACCGCGGGATGCTCCGGCGACGTCTCGGGCGTACCCGCGACGCCTACGAGGATCTCGTACGTGTGCTCGAGCTCGAGCCCGACAACGTCTACGCGCTCGCAGAGATCACCGACGCGTACCAGCGCGCGCAGCGCGTCGCCGACGCGCTGCCGCTGCTCGAGCGGCTCACGCGGAACTACCCGACGAACGTCGAGGCGTGGATCGGCCTGTCCATCTCGCGAGACGCGAGCGGCGACGTGGAGGGCGCGATCGCGGCGATCGAGCGCGCGCTCGCGATCCTGCCCGACCGCGAGAAGGCGCACCACATGCGCTGCACGCTCTTGGCTCGAAACCAACGGCCTGGCGCTCGCGCCGCGTGTGACGCTGCGATCGAGCGGCTCCCGAACGAGCCGGATCTGCTCGCGGCGCGCGCCCTCGATCGCGCGCGGCTCGGCGATGTCCAGGGCGCTCTCGCGGATGCCGACCGCGCGGTCGAGCTCGCGCCGAACGTCGCGCGCCACTACGCCAACCGCGCGATCCTCCGTGGTCGTTCGGGGGACGAGCCCGCCGCCTACGCAGACCTGCGGAGGGCGTGCGCGCTCGGTGACGCGCGCTCCTGCGACCGGCTCCGCATGAGCGGCTTGCCGCCCTGAGGGCTTCGAAGCCCGTCGCTGACGCGGACACCGACGCGGATGCGGACACGGACGCGATGACCGGGTCCGATGGTGACCAAGACAGGGACACGGACGTGGGGATGCGAACAGGGACACGGACAGGGACACGGACAGGGACGCGGAAGCACGATGGCCTGCGGCGAGGCGTCCGGATGTCCGAAATTATTGGCATATCTGCTTCGATCTACCTCGTTTGGAGGAGAAGCCTGACAGGGTCCGCCGCGCCCTTGTCACAGAGCGGCGCTTCGCGAATCCTGTTCCGATGCAGACTCTCGAGGGCCTCTTTCCAGGCAACTCTGGGAAGCTCCTGGTGGCCCGGATCATCCTGAGGTACTCGATGCCCGAGCTGGCTCGCATCCCTCGCGACCGCGCGCTCGACCCGGAGCTCGTCCAACGCCTCCTCCGGTACAAGCGCGAGCTCAGTGGAGGTGCCTCGTGACCCGCCGGCTCGCGCCCATCGCGGCGCTCCCTCATGGACGGCTCGTTCGCGCGCGAGAGCCCTTCGTCTTCCACTGCAACCACTACAACCGGTGGCTCCAGAGCACCCTGCTGCTCAACCCGGAGCTCGGGATGGCCGAGGTCATCGTGACCGCGGCGGAGGAGGTCGCGCACCAGGCGATCACACAGTCGGCGGCCGAGCTTGGCGCGACCACCCCGTCGGCGGTCGCCGCGGTCGCCGAAGATCTCTTCGCGGAGCACGGCTTCGGCCGGGTCGACCTCTCGGGTGTCTCCGAGCAGGGCGGCAGGGCTCGCTTCTCGTCGTCCCACTACGGGCAGTGCCTCGTGCCGGACGCGCCGGGTTCGTTCGCGGAGCCACAGAGCCTCTTCGACCGAGGTTTCGTCGCGGCAGCGGCGGCGGCGATGGCGGGCCTGCCGGCCGGCGCGTTCGAGGCCGCGACCGTCGCGTGTTTCTCCGTCGGCGACGACTACGGCGAGGTGGTCCTGCGTCGACGCGCCGTCCCCGCCCGCCTGACGATCTCGCCCGGAGAGGGCGTGAGCTTCTCCGAGGAGGCGCCGCCTCCGCCCTTCGCCGACACCTCCGTGGACGAAGCGAGCATCCTCGCGGCGCTGGCGGGGCTGTCGTTCGCGGGCAACGAAGAGGGCCTCGTCCCGCGTTTCGGCGTGATCCTCACGCACCACTTCGCCAACTTCTATGACCGCATCTCGAACGAGCTCGTGCGTCGCATGAACGAGAGCGACATGCGCGACGCGGCCGAGATGCTGCTCGTCGACGCGGGACGTCGCTGCGGCTTCCACACGTTCGGCGGGATCATGAGCAGCGCCGAGTGGGATGCGGTCGTGCGGCCGCAGCTCGCCACGAAGGGCGACTGGGTCCACGGGATGGTCGCGGTCGTCAACGCGCTGGGTTGGGGCGTGTGGCGCGTGCAGGAGCACAGCGAGCGTCGGCTCGTCGTGCGCATCTACGACGACTACGAGAGCCGTGGTTACGCGGGCACCTATGGGAAGGCGGCCGGCCCCCTGTGCTACCTCGCGCAGGGCGGGGTCGAGAGCATCATGAACCTCGTCTATTTGGGCGGCATCGACGCCAAGCCGGCCCTCGACGACGCGCTCTACGACGCGGTGATCGACGCGGACGAGACCTACCGCGCGACGCAGACGCGCTGCATGGCCGCAGGCGATCCCTACACGGAGATCGTCGCGGAGCGTTGACTGCGTGAGCGTCCGAGTCGAGCGGCGACGGGACTGCCAGGACGGACTCCACTTCGAGGTCTTCCACGCGCTCTCGGACGCGCTGGCTTGGCGTGGGGTCTTGCGTGCCTTCGGCGACGGCGCGCTCGTGCGCGAGGAGCGTTGGGGGCCAGTGCACGTGCGGACGGCGATCGTGCCCTTCCAGCTCGAGGGGCGCGTCGGTGATCGCCCGGGACGTGTCGACGTCGTCTTCCGCGTCGGCACCTCGCGGCAGACGCGAGCCCTCTGGCTCGGATGGCTCGAGGACGCGCTCGAGGCGCTCGCGCAGGCCGCGGGCGGCGCGGGCCCAACGAACGACCCTGTCGACTCCATTGACTCTGTCGACCCTGTCAGCTCCGTCGACTCCGTCGACTCTGTCGACTCTGTCGGCTCCGTCGGCTCCGTCGACCCTGCCGACTCCGTCGACCCTATCGGCTCCGTCGAGCGCTCGAGCTCGGAGCCCGCGTACTTCGACGCCGCGGCGCATGCGCCCTGCGATCCCCGCGTGATCGAGCTCGTCGCGGAGCTCCTCGCGCGCCCGGGGAACGCCGCCAGCTCGCACGTGCATGGGCGGGCCGCCGCCGGTCACCTCGACGAGGCCACCCTGGCCGTACGCGAGGCCGTGGGTGGCGCCCACGAGGTCGTGTGGACGAGCGGCGCGACCGAGGCGAACGCGCTCGCCATCCTCCGCCGCCTGGGGCCTGACCGAACGAGCGACGCGCGAGCTCACGCCCTCGGCGTCGAGGGCGCCCATCCGTCCCTCCTCGGACCGCTCGCCGAAGCGTCGAGGCGAGGCGCGGAGGTGGAGCTCGTGCCGCTCGAGGCCGACGGGCGCGTCGACGTCGAGCGGCTCTGTGCGCGTGTACGGCCCGACACCCAGCTCGTCAGCCTCCCGCACGTGAGCTCCGTGACCGGGGTCGTGCAGCCGCTCGCGGCGCTCGCGGCGCGGCTGCCCCCAGGTCCCACGCTGCACGTCGACGCCGCGCAGTCGTTCGTGCGAGACGACGGGGCGCTCGCGCACCCACGCATCGACGCCATCTCGATGAGCGCGCACAAGATCGGCGGCCCGCCTGGCGTCGGCGCGCTCGTCTTGCGTCATCCTCGCGGGCTCGCATCGAGCGGTGAGCCCATCCGTCGCGGCACCGCGCCGGTCGCGCTCATCGCTGGGCTCGGCCTCGCGGTCCGGCTCGAGCGCGAGGAAGGGGCCGCGCGCCAACGCGCACGCGCGCGTGTCCGGGAGCGCCTCCTTCAGGCGCTCGCGCCGCTCGGGCCCGTGCCCGTGACGCGGGCGCCCACGGCGTCACACATCGCTTGCGTACGCTTCCCAGGGTTCGACGCGCGCGCGCTCCAGCTCGTGCTCGGCGCTCGGATCTCGGCGTCGCTCGGGTCGGCCTGCAGCGCTGGCAGCCCGACCCCGAGCCACGAGCTGCTCGCGATGGGCCTCGCGCCTGCGCTCGCGGCCGAGGCGATCCGCTTCTCGTGGACGCACGAGAGCGAGGTGCCGTCGCTCGCGGACCTGCTCGCCCGCGTCACGTCCGCGTCCGACCGCCAGCGCGCGCTGGTCGCGCCGCGCAGAGCGTAAGCCAGTCGCGCTCGGGAGCGTGGGTGCGAAACGCTCCGGACGCGGACTTCGGACGCGGACTTCGGATGCGGACTTCGGACGCGGACTTTGGACGCGGTCCGGACACCGACTCCGGAGGCCGACTCCGGACACCGACTCCGGAGGCCGACTCCGGACGCCGACCCCGGACGCCGACCCCGGACGCCGACCCCGGACGCCGACCCCGGACGCCGACCCCGGACGCCGACCCCGGACGCCGATTTCGAACAAAGGGACGGTCCCAAACGATGACGAGGGCTCTCCCCCGCATGATCCGCGCGTGGCGCGTCGGCCCTGCGCATCATCCGCGCCAACGTCTCATGGCGGATGGGCTGCCGGGAATGTTCGCAACGTTGTTGGCGGAACTGCGACCCATCCTCCGATGTCCCCAGCAGGGGAAGTGGACGATGTGGCACATCTCCTGCTGTGACGTCCCCGCAGGCACCCCATTTCTTCTCGTGCGCCCAGTTCCTTCGCGATTTTGATGACAAATCCGCAACGCAGGGTGTGCCGCGACGACATCAGAGTGTGACTGAGACTCACGCCGTGTGAGGAAAGCGCCACAGGTCCGGCGCACCCATGGACCTGACAGGAGCGAGCTCCCATGACCTCCGTCCCTGCCCTCCCAGAGCACCGACCCGCGGCCCCCCCCGAGGGACTCCGCCGCATCGGTATCCTGAACGATTACGTCCGCATCCCCTACGCGAACGGCTCGTCCTTCGCGTCGCAGTTCCTCTTCCGCGAGCTCAGCGCGCGCGGCCTCGAGGTGACGGTGGTCGGGCCCGAGGACCCCGAGGCGACCCCGGACGATCTCCCCGAGCGGAGCGTGCTGCTCCCCGCGTTGCCCCTCCGGACCCACCCGGGGGTGCACCTCGCGATGCCCACCCTCGAGGGTCTCCGCAAGGTCGCCGCGCAGCACTTCGACCTCGTGCTCGCGCAGACGTGCAACGCCCTCATGGACGTCGGCGTCTGGCTGCGCGCCACCCAGCGGGTCCCGCTGATGATGGTCAACACGGTGCACCTGCCCAGCGTCTACAACACGCTCCTGCCCGAGCGCCTCGACCGGAGCGCCGCGGTTCACTGGGCCTTCCGAGAGGTCCTCGTGCCCTTCGCGGAGAGCCAGACGGTCGACGCCTACAACCGCGGCGACGGGCTGGTCGTGCTGTCGAAGGGGCTCGAGACCTACTGGCGCGAGCGGGGCGTCGAGGTCCCCATCCACGTGATCGGGCGCGCGGTCGATCCCGTCGTCTTCAACCGCACGCCCGGCGCCGATCCCTTCCCCGCGGCCGCGAAGCGCGGCGGTCGGCTCCTGGTCGTCTGCCGCCACGTCCGCGAGAAGGGCATCGCCCGTCTCTTGCGGATCTTCGCGCACCGCGTGGCGCCGGCGAAGCCGAACGCGACCCTCACGCTCGTCGGCGACGGCCCGGACCACGAGACCTTCAAGGCGCTCGCCGAAGAGCTCCGCATCGCCGACCGCGTCTTCTTCGTCGGCGAGCAGCCGCTCCTCTCGATGTCGACGTGGTATGCGCACGCCGATGTCTTCGTCTACACGTCGCTCAGCGAGACCTATGGCCAGGTCGTCACCGAAGCCCTCTGGTGCGGCCTGCCGGTGGTCGCGTTCGAGGACGGCATGGGCGTGAGCGGTCAGGTCGCGCACGGTCACGACGGCGAGCTCATCGCGCCCGGGCCCGACGAGGCCGTCGCGGACGCGAGCTTCGCGCACGCGACGCTGCGGCTGCTCTCGGACGCCAAGCGTCGGCAGCGCTTCGGCGCCGAGGCGACGCGGCGAGCCCACCTGCGCGCAGACCCCGAGCGCTGCATTGCGCGCTACTTCGAGGCCTTCGAGGTCGCGCGCCAGCACTGCCGGAGGTCTCCGACGACCTCGAAGCGCGAGGAGCTCACGGTGCTCGGGCGATGGGCAGGTGTCCACTCCGCCGCGGCCGCGCTCGGGCTGCTGCGCCCCCCTGCGCACGTCCCGACGAACGTGAGCGTGCCGCGCTGGGGCTGAGCTCGCGCCTGCTCCGCCGACGAACGCGAGCGGCGTCGGGTCGCACGCGCTCGCGCGGTTGCGCTCTCTCCCGCGCGCACCCTTCACGAGGCCTGATACCCTCGCGCCCATGGTGCGATTCCTCGTCGTCGTGCTCGCCTCGCTCCTCGCCTGCGGCGACGACGCGCCCGCGCCGCCCGCGCCCGAGGCCCCGCTCGACGTCGCGGCGCTGCTCGCCTCCCGGCGCGTCGACTGGGCGGCCGACGAGCGCGCGCGCGCGATCGAGGAGGGGCGCGCCGCGCTCGAGCGGCACGAGTGCAGCCGCTGCCACTCGTTCGGCGCGGAGGGCGACCTCGGCCACGTCGCGCCGGCGGGCCGCTCCGACCATTGCACGAGCTGCCACCAATGGCTGAAAGGCATGCAGCCCGGCGATCGCCACTTCGATCTGCTCGCGTCGCGCTACGGCGAGGACGTCGTCCGACGCTACCAGCGCGTCATCGATCACTACCAAGAGGTGCCCGACCTCCACCGCTTCGCCGAGCGCATCGAGCCTCGCTGGATCGACGAGTTCCTGCGGGAGCCCTACGACCTGCGCCCCGCGATGGGCGAGACGATGCCGCGCCTCGCGCTCGGCGACGCCGACCGTCGCGCGATCGTTCGGTACTTCGCGGCCGTCGCGGGCGTGGCCGATCCCGCCGCTGGTCCCGCCGCTGGTCCCGCCGCTGCTCTCGTCGCGCCGGCCCCCTCGCCCGCGGCGCTGGCCGAAGGTCGTCAGCTCTTCCTCACCCGTGGCTGCGTCGCGTGCCACACCTTCGGCAACCTCGACACCGGCACGTCGCGTGACGCCTTCACGCGCGCGAGCCTGCCCACCCGGCTCGCGCCGAACCTCCGCTTCACGCGGGAGCGGATGTCGCGCGAGCTCGTGGTCGCGTGGATCCTCGAGCCGACCGAGCTCCTCGCCAGCACCCGCATGCCGAAGCTGATCTTCGCGCGCCACGAGGCGGAGCGCCTCGCCGACTTCTTGCTCCACGCCGACGTCGCCGTACCACCCGCCCCGGCGGCGCCCTCGCTCGCGCCGCCGCCGGCGGTCGAGCGCGCGGTCGGTTGGGCGGAGGTGAAGGATCGTGTGCTCGGCCGCATCTGCGTGCACTGCCACATGAACGATCACGAGCGCGACCTCGGCCCGGGCAACGAGGGGGGCTTTGGCTGGCCCGGGAGCCGCCTCGCGATGCGCACGTACGAGATGCTCGTGCGGGGCGCGGTCGATCCAGCCTCGGGAGAGCGCTACTCCGTGCTCGAGCCGCGCCCTGGGCAGTCCGAGGCCCCGCTCGTGCTCGCGATGATGACGAGGCGGCACGAGGAGCTGCGCGATCACGTCGCGGCCTTCGAGGATCACGCGCGGCCCGCGTACCCCACCGTCCGAGAGGGGATGCCGCTCGGGATGCCGCTCGGTCTGCCCTCCATCCCGGACGACGAGGTCGCGCTCGTGCGCGCGTGGATCGCGCAAGGCTGCCCGGGCCCGACCGAGGTGACGGGCATGCCGGGGATCACGGACGGCCTCCTCGTGCCCGACGGACCGATCGAGCCCAACCGCGGGTGTGAGCGCCGGGACCCCGCCGACGCGCGCCCGAGCTGGGCCGACCAGCCGCCGCCCGCTTGGGAGCGCCCGGCGGAGCGCCCGTCGAACGAGCGCCCGTCGAACGAGGGACAGTCGAACGAGGGACAGTCGAACGAGGGACAGTCGAACGAGGGACAGTCGAACGAGCGCTCGGCGGAGCGCCCGTCGAATGAGGGACAGTCGAACGAGCGCCCGTCGAACGAGCGACAGTCGAACGAGCGTCCGGCGGAGCGCTCGTCGAACGAGCGCCCTGCGAACGAGCGCCCTGCGCCGCCGACCGAGGGCGCGAGAACGGAGCGCCGGGGGCGTTGAAGGAGCGGGCGCGACGGCTCTTCGGCATCCCCGACGGGCACGGCGCCCGCGCGGTTCGGCTCGTCACGCTCGTCTTCGGGCTCAACGTCGCGCTCGCGTTCCTCAAGACCGCCCAGAACGGGCTCTTCCTCGAGGTCTTCGCGCGGGACGCGATCCCCTGGGCGTTCGCGGCGAGCGCGCTCGTCCTGGCGCTCGCGAGCTCGCTCTGCGTGAGCCTCGCGCCACGGCTCGGCGCGACGCGCCTCGCGCGCAGCGCGCTCGTCGTGAGCGTCGCCGCGCTCCTCGGCGCCTACGCGCTCGTCACCCTCCACGACGTCCCGGCCACACACTTCCTCACCTACGTGATCGCCGAGACCGTCAGCGGCGTCCTCGTCGTGCAGCTCTGGTCCGTCGTCGCGATCGCCTGCGACGCCCGCACCGCGCGCAAGATCCTGCCCCTCGCCGGGCTCGGCGGCGGGCTCGCGTGGACCGTCGCGGGCCTCGCGACCGGCCCCCTCGGGCACGCCTTCGGCGCCGCGTCGCTCCTGCTCGTCTCGCCGCTCGTGCTCCTCGTCGCGCTCGCGCTCCTCGTCTCGATCGCGCGGCGCGACGTGAGCGAGCGCGCGCCCGGCCGCGCGCGCGCGGGAGGCCTGCTCGCGAGCTGGCTCGAGGGCTTTCGTTTCGTCGCGGGCGACCCGTTGATGCGCCTCGTCGCGCTGCTCGCGGTGCTCGCGCTCCTCAACGAGCAGCTCCTCGACTTCGCGCTGATGGCCACCGCGCAGAAGACGCTCTCGGGGGCCGAGGCGCTGAGCGAATTCTTCGGGCGCTACTACGCGATCACGAGCGCGATCTCGCTCGTGCTCCTGGCGGGCGCGTCGGGGCGGCTGCTCGCCGGGCTCGGCGTGACGCGCGCGCTGCTGGCGGCCCCGGCGCTGATCTGCGTCGCGGCCTTCGTCGCGGTCGCCGCGCCGAGCCTGACGACCGTGGTGCTGCTCCGCGGCGTCGGGCGCGTGCTCAAGCAGTCGCTCTGGTCGTCCGCCAACGAGCAGCTCCAGACGCCGCTCCCGAGCGTGCGCCGCTCCCAAGCGCGCGCGGCGGTGCGCGGGGTCATCGCGCCCGTGGGGTACGCGCTCGGTGCGCTCGTCCTCACCACCTTGCCCTCGGATCTCGACGTGCGTTGGCTCGCGGCGCTCGTCCTGCTGAGCGCGCTCGCGATGGCCATCGCCGTCGCGACGCGGACCCGCACGGCCTATCGCGCCGCGCTCGTCCGTGCGATCGACGAGCGCCGCGTGCTGCTCGGGAGCCCACGCGCGCACGCGACCAAGCCGCTCGACGTCGAGGCCGAGGCGGCGCTCGTCGCCGAGCTCGGCGCGGACGACCCCGCGCGCGCGGCGCTCGCCGCCGAGCTGCTCGGGCTCTCGGGCGCGCGCGACGCCGAGCCTCTGCGAGACGCGCTTTGCCATCAGGCCGAAGAGGTGCGACACGCGGCGCTCCGCGCGCTCGTCCGGCTGGAGCCGCCATGGCTCGAGGAGGCGTTGGTCTCGGCGCTCGATTCCTCGGGGGACCTCGCGCTGCGACGCGAGGCGCTGCGCGCGCTCGGCGCGTCGCCGCGCCTCTCGGACGCCACGCTCTCGACGCTCGGGTCGCTCGGAAAGCAGTGGGTCGAGGCGGCGTCGGCGGACTCGGCCACGGACACGCACACGTACGCGGCCACGGGGACGGCGACGGACTCGAACGCGGACTCGGACTCGGACTCGAACTCGGACTCGAACTCGAACTCGGACTCGAACTCGGACTCGAACTCGGACTCGGACTCGGACTCGGACTCGGACTCGGACTCGGACACGAGTTCGGACTCGGACTCGGACACGAATTCGGCCACGGACACGAATTCGGACTCGGACTCGGACGCGAATTCGGCCACGGCCACGGCCACGGCCTCGTACGCGGCCACGGACACGGCCACGCACTCGGCCGCCGCGCGCACCCTCGCAGCGACCGCACGCGCAGTGTTCTTGCAGCGCACGCGCGAGGGAGCCGCGCTCGGCGCGGCGTTGCTCCCGCTCCTGCGACGGCGGGAGAGTCTGCCTGCGGCGCTCGACGCGCTCGACCCGCGCGCGCTCGACGCGCGGGGCGTGCTCTCCGAGCTCGCGCGCTGGCTCGAGCCGAAGGCGACCGACCGGGAAGGCCGCGCGCGCGTCGCCGATCCGGAGGCCGCGCTGCTCGTCGCCGACGTGGCGGTGCGACTGCGCGTCGCGGCGCTCTTGCCCGACGTCGTCCGGCTCCTCGAGGACGAGCGCGTCGCCGCGCCGACCGCGCGCCTGCTCGCCGGGCTCGGCGAGGCGGGCCTCGCTGGTCCCGTGCTGAGCGGCACCGAGACGCAGGCGGCCAGCGTGAGCCGGCTCGCGAGCCGGATCGCGCGCGTCTCCGATCCAAGCGGACGCGTCGCCAGCGACGAGGGGGAGCGCGTGACCGAGGCGCTGGTGATGCGCCTGCTCCAGCACCCGAGCGAGCCACTCCGCCGCCACACCGCCGAGGCGCTCGGGCTCGCGGTCGCGCGAGGACGACGCGCGCCGCTGCCGCGCGAGGTCGTCGCGCCGCTCCTCGCGCGTGATCTCGAGCGGGCTTACCAGCTCTACTCGATCCTCGCGGGCATCGCGCACGACGATGGGAAGCCGGATTGGGAGGTGGAGCCGGAGTACCAGTTCCTCGCGCACGAGATCGAGCTGCTCGTCGAGCGCGCGCGCCGATCGGTGCTCGGGCTGCTCGTCCTGATGGGGCGCAAGCGTCTGGTCGACGCGGTCGAGGTCGGGCGGCGCCGAGCGAGCGCGTCGCGCGACGCGCAGGTCGCCGAGCTCCTCGAGCTCGGGCTCGATCGCGAGCTCTCGCGGCGCGTCGTACCGCTCTTCGAGCGGCTCTCCTTGCGGGAGCGCGTCGCCGCTGCGTCGCGGCTCGGACTCCTCGACGAGCGCGCGTTCGCCAGCCCGCTGGACGGCATCGCCGCGCTCGGCGACCCTCACTTGCGCCGCTGCGCGCGGCTCACCTACGGTGAGAGGCTTCGGACGAGCGAGCCGGGCGCCGCGGGGGTCGACGCCGCAGCCGGCGAGCCGACCCGGGCGCCTCCCGCCGAGCTCCCGTGCACCGCAGACGACGACGCGATGATCCCGCTCTACGAACGGCTCCGGTTCCTACGCAGCGTGCCGCTCTTCCGCGACCTCGAGAGCGACGACGTCATCCAGCTCGCGGAGCGGGTCGAGCACGTGGAGCTCCGCCGCGGCGAGGTCGTCTTCACGAAGGGGGATCCTGGCGAGGACCTCTACCTCGTCGCGCGCGGGAAGGTGGCGATCGTCGACGGGGACCGCGACGTCGCCGTGCTCGGCGAGCGCGAGCTCTTCGGCGAGCTCGCCATCCTCGACCACCAACCCCGGAGCGCCGACGCGATCGTCCGCGAGGACGCCGTGCTCCTTCGCCTGCGCGGCGCCGACGTGGACGAGCTGCTCGAGCGCCGGCCCGGCGCGATGCGCGAGATCGTCCGCGTCCTGGCGCATCGGCTCCGGGAGAGTGGGCGACGTCGAGCAGAGTGAGCGCTCGACCGTGCGGAAGGGCGCGCGACGTACCGCGTCGAACGAACGCGGAGTCGAGTGGCCGCTCCGCGCCTCAGCCTCGGCGAGTCGAGGCCGACGGAGGCGCGCCGAAGCGCGCGCGGTAGGCGCGCGAGAAGGCCGCGAGGCTCCGGTAGCCGACGGCCATCGCGACCTCGCTGACCGAGGTCGCGTCGTGGGCGAGGCGGACGCGCGCTTCGTCGAGCCGGCGGGCGCGCACGTACGCGAGCGGGCTCAGGCCGAGCTCGCGCTGAAACGCACGTCGGAGCGAGGACGAGCTCGCGCCCGAGCGTCGCGCGAGCGCGACCTGGTCGACCTCGTCGAAGAGGTGCGCCTCGAGGTAGGCGAGGGCGCGCCGGACCGTCGGCGAGCGGCCCGCGAGGAACGAGGTGCGCGCGTGGGCGTCGTCTTGCTCGCGCGCGAGGAAGTAGAGCTCCTTGAGCAGCTCGGTCTCGAGGAAGCGCGTCGCGTCGTTGTCGCGCCTGCGGCAGACCGCGCGCTCGAAGACATACCGCTGCGCGAGCTCGTTCATCCACGTGGTCCTCGGGAGGTGGCGCGACCGTGAGAGGATGCGTCCCAAGAGCTCGGGATCGATCTGCCCGGCGTACGTCGCGACGCACCGCTCGACGAGCGCGGGGTGCAGCTCGAAGAGCGCGAGGCGCGACACCGGGCTCGTGAAGGCGGCGCGCGCGACGTCGCCCGCGGCGAGCAGGACGAGCCCGCCCACGTCGAGGGGAACGCCTCCGTCCGCGCCCAGGACGTCGCCGACGAGCTCGCCCACCGTCGGCTCGAGCACGAAGAGCAGTCGCGGCCGCGCGCTCGAGCGGAGCGCCCAGCGGCGTCGCGCGCGGTGCTCGTACGCGATGCCGAGCGGCGGCGCTGGATCGTCGAACCGCTCGACCACCTCGGCTCGAGCTTCTCTCTGCGTCCCCTCGCTCACGGCGCCATCGTAACCCCCCTGCCCGGAAGTTCGAGCCGGAGGCGTGCGCCGAAGAGCGAGGCGGGCGCGGGATCGGGAGCCGTGCGCGTCGCGAGCAAGAGGATGCGCGTGGCGAGCAAACCTCCGCGAGGCGCGCGCTTCAACCTCGGTGCATGTCCGATGCCTCTCGTGGCCACCTCTCCACCTCATCGTCACCTGCGACGAGGCGCGTCCTCGCCGCGCGCGCGCCTCGCCACGTTCGTCCGTCGGTCGGTCGTCTCCGCCCCTTCGTCGGGTGCGCGCTCGGCGTCGCCTCGAGCGTGCTCTGGCTGATGGGCTGCGATCCGTCGTCGCAGGCGGCCACCGCGACCCTCGAGCGACGCCCCACCAACACGAGCTGCGTGGCGCCTCCGCGGCCGTCCGGCGGCGCTCGTCTCCGCCTCGAGCCGGTCTTCTCTTCGGTGCGGCCGAGCCGCGCCGTGGCGATGCTCGAGGTCGAGGCCGACAGGTTCTTGCTCGCCGAGCAGGCGGGGCGTCTATCTGTCTTCGATCGCGCAGGCGGCCCGGCGCGCCTCTTCGCCGACCTCACCGATCGCGTCGACGCGAGCGAGTACGAGGGCGGCCTGCTCGGCGTCGCGCTCCACCCGGACTTCGCGCGCAATCGATGGGTCTTCGTCTCGTACACCGCGCGCGTCGCGGGGCGCCTGACCTCTCGGGTCTCCCGCTTCGAAGCGTCGACGAGCGGCGACCGGCTGCTCACCGCTTCCGAGCGCGTGGTCCTCGAGGTCGCTCAGCCCGCGGCGAACCACAACGGCGGGCACGTCGCGTTCGGGCCTGACGGAATGCTCTACGTCGCGCTCGGCGACGGCGGCGGCGCGAACGACCCCTTCCGCACCTCGCAGGATCTGGGGTCGCTGCTGGGGAAGATCCTTCGCCTGGACGTCGGTCGGATCCCCTACGCGATCCCGGCGGACAACCCGTTCCGTGGCGTCAGCGGCGCGCGCGCCGAGATCTGGGCCTACGGCCTGCGCAACCCGTGGCGCTTCTCGTTCGATCGCGCGACCGGCGCGCTCTACGCCGGGGACGTCGGGCAGGACGAGCGCGAGGAGATCAACCTCATCGTCCGCGGAGGCAACTACGGGTGGAGCCTCCGCGAGGGCACGCGCTGCCTCCGCGCGGGCTGCGAGCGCGACGGGCTCATCGACCCGGTCGTGGAGTATGGCCGCGACGCAGGCATCTCCGTGACTGGCGGCTACGTCTATCGTGGCGCCGAGATCTCGTGGCTCGCGGGTCGTTACGTCTTCGGAGACTTCGGGTCGGGCAACGTCTGGGCGCTCGACGAAGATGCCCGCTCGGGGACGGCGCGGATGGAGCGCGTCGCCGATGGCTCGGGCGTCTCGATCGTCTCGTTCGCGGAGGACCGGCGCGGAGAGCTCTATGTCCTCGGCTGGGCGCCCTCACAGGGACGCATCTACCGGCTCGTCGCCGATCGTAGCCCGACGGTCGACCTCCCCGAGCGCCTCTCCGCCACCGGCTGCGTCGACCCCGCGCGGCCCTGGCTGCCCGCGTCCGGGCTGATCCCCTACGACGTCGCGGCGCCGCTCTACTCCGACGACGCCGACAAGGCGCGCTGGATCGCGCTACCCGAGGGCACGCGGATCGCGACGCGGCCCGACGGAAGCCTCGAGCTCCCGATTGGCGCCGTGCTCGTCAAGCAGTTCGCGCGCGCCGGGCGGCTGCTCGAGACCCGTCTGCTCGTTCGGCACGATGACGGCGAGTGGGCCGGGTACACCTACGTCTGGAACGAGGCGCAGACGGACGCGACGCTCGCCCGCGGCGCCACGCGGATCCCCGCCGCCGATTGGGACGTGCCCTCGCGCGGCGATTGTCTGCGCTGCCACACCGAGGCGGCGGGGCGGGTGCTCGGCTTTCGCCTCCCGCAGCTGGCGCGTGAGGTCGGCGGCGCCGACCAGATCGACACCTTCGCGCGCATCGGGCTCTTCGACCGCCGGGACGTCCGCGCGCCCTTCGCGCTGCCCGATCCCTTCGACGCGGACGCGGCGCCGCTCGACGCGCGCGCTCGGGCCTACCTCGACGTGAACTGCGGGAGCTGTCATCTGCCCGGCGGCCCGGGCCGCGGGGCGTTCGATCTGCGCTTCGAGACCCCGTACGAGGCGCAGGGGCTCTGCGACGCGCGGCCAGCGCTCGGCGATCGTGGGCTGCGCGACGCGCGCCTCGTCGCGCCAGGCGCCCCCGAGCGCTCCGTGCTCGCGCATCGAATGCGCGGGCGCGGCGAAGGCCAGATGCCTCCGCTCGGGACGACGCGCCGTCACGACGCGGGGACGGAGCTGGTCGACGCCTGGATCCGATCGCAGCGGGGCTGCGAGGGGAGCGACCGCCGACGCACAGTCATCCTCTTTCGCCGCGAGACCCAGCCGGGCCAAGACATCTTCATCCGCGGTGGGCTCGATCATGGGCAGATGGCAGGCCGCGGCGTCACGTGCACCGCGGAGAACCTCCGCTGCGCCATCCCCATCGTCAGCCTCAACCCCTTCTTCGGGCGAGGCGACGCTTGGCTCGACTGGTACGGGCGCGAGCCTGGGCAGCCTTCCGACGCCTTCGGGACGCCGCTCGCTTGGACCACCGATCGATGGCCCTCCGCGTGGGGGGCGCGCCGGACGGTCGCCGAGCACGGCTTCGGAGAGACTCCGCTCAATCGCGTCGGCCCCCACGCTTGGATGCTCGACGTCGAGATGGACTGCGCGCGAACGATCGACGGCTGGTTCGAGTTCAAGGCCTACCTGCGCGGCGGGGGCGGATGGGAGCCAGACGTCTCCCAGAGCGGCACGCCCTATCGATCGAACAACCACTTCGGCCGGTGCGGGCACCTCAACGTGGTGTCCTGGGGTTCGGGCACGCTGCAGGCGACGCCGCTATGAGCGCGCGCCTCGGGGTCACCTCGTTGGTTGCGTCGTGGACGGCGCTGGCGAGCTGCGCGTCGTCGCGGGGAGTTCTCCACGACGCCGGCCCCGTGGACGCCGGCCTGGCCGACGTCGCGCGGTGGGACGCCGACGTGGGCGACGCGGAGGAACCGCTCGATGCGCCGGGTCTGATGGACGCTGGGGTCTCCGACGCGACGCCGCTGGCTCGTGCGTGGGAGGATGAGGTCCTCTACCTCGTCCTCCCCGATCGCTTCGTGAACGGAGATCCCACCAACGACCTCGGAGACGACGCGCGTTGCCACGATCCCGAAGACCCGCGCCTCTTCCACGGGGGCGATTGGGCAGGCCTCGCGGCGCGCGCACCCTACCTCCGAGCGCTCGGCGTCACGGCGGTGTGGATCACGCCGCCCTATCGCCAGGTCGGTCTCGCCGCGCGCGGCTGCGGCTACCACGGCTACTGGGCGGATCTTCGCGTGCCCGACGACGGCGCCCTCGAGCCGCGGCTCGGAGACGAGGCGGCGCTCACGGCGCTGGTCGACGCGATGCACGCAGAGGGGATCCGCGTGCTCTTCGACCTCGTCGTGAACCACCCTGGCCGCGCGGCGACCATCGTCGGGCAACGACCGGAGTGGTTCAACGACGACGAGGGGTGCGAGGCGCGGGGGCCGCGAGACCTCGAGTGCTCCTTGAACGGGCTCCCCGACTTCGACCATCGGCGCGCCGACGTGGCGGCCTACGTCACGGAGGTCAGCGCGGGCTGGGTGCGTCGCTTCGACTTCGACGGCATCCGAATGGACACCGTCAAGCACGTCGAGCCTGCGTACTTCCGCGACTGGTTCTTCCCCGCCGTCCGCGCCATCCGCGAGGACCTCTTCGTGGTCGGGGAGATCTTCGACGTGGGCGACCTCGGGCGACTCGAGACCTACTTCCCGACTGGCTTCGACTCCTTCTTCAACTTCCCGCTGCACGCGGCGCTGGTCGACTCGTTCGCGTCGTTGCGCTCGGTCGACCTCGTGGCGTCGCGCGTCGAAGAGACGTGGCGTCGCTTCGGCGAGCGGAGCCTGCGGCTCGCGAACTTCCTCGACAACCACGACGTCCCGCGCTTCGTTCACCGGCCCGGCCTCTCCGTTTCCGGAGCGGAGATCGCCGCGCGGCACCGGCTCGGGCTCGCCGCGCTCTTCACGCTGCCCGGCATTCCCCAGCTCTACTACGGCGCCGAGCTTGGAATGTATGGCGGGGACGACCCCGACAACCGGCGCGACATGCCCGCCTGGGCCTTCGACGCAGAGGCGCGCGCGGGCTCGCGACCCGGCTTCGCGGGAGACCCCGCCGAGACCTTCGCGTGGGTCCAGCGGCTCGCGAGGCTGAGGCGAGACGCCGACGCGCTGCGACGCGGCGGCTACCTCGAGCTCTGGCGGCAGAACGGCGCGGCGCGGGCCAACGTCCATGCGTTCCTCCGAGCGACCGACGACGACCTCGCGATCGTGGTGCTGCACGCGGCGACGACGCCGCGATCGTTCGTGCTTCCACTCCTGGACCACCCGGGCCTGAGCCCGAGGGAGCGGCGCCGTCTGGAAGAAGGGACCTCCCTCGTCGACGCACTCGGCTCGGGCATCGAGGCGCGCGTGGAGGGCGGCAGCGTGACCCTCCCGCTCTCGCCGCTCGGTGCCCTGGTGCTGCGACCAGGCGCCGCGCGTTGAGGCGCTCGAGCGCGACCACGACGGGTGGTCGTGCCGAGCTGTTGCGTGTCTCTCGTGCATCGCCCAACCCCCGCTCACGTTTCGGCTGCGCCCTCGTAGCCGGCCTCACGGAGAGCCCCGATCAGCTCGTCGAGCGGGCTCGGGCCCTCGTGCTTCACGAAGGCCTTGCGCTCGCGCACACTCACGCGGACGTCGGTGACGCCTTTGATCTCGCGAAGGGCCCCATCGATGTGATGCGCGCATGACCTGCAGGTCATCCCCACCACCTGGATTGTGATCTCTCGATTCTCGGTCATATCCTCGGCCCCTTTCGAGCGCTGGTTCGCCATCACGCCGATGCGACGCATGCCTCGCTCACACACAGAAGACGCGCGCGGTCACCAACGATTACGGATTGATTCGGTCGGCGCGCATTCGCGCGGGGTCGGCGGGACCAGCGACCGTGCCGGCGGGGTGTTGGTACCAGGCGTGGGGAGCAGCGCTCTCGGGCTGCTCGCGCACCTTGAGGAGGGTGAACATGCCACCCATGTCCACGTAGCTGAATGGGCCGGGGCCGCCACGCATCGGCAGCGAGTTCGGCGGGATCTCCATATCCATTTCGCCCATGCCGCCCATCCCGGTCTGGCCCATCGACATGAACTCCGGCAGTACGCGCGACATCCGGCGGTCGAGCGTGCGGGTGTCGGCGCCGACCATGGGAGGCAAGCCGTGGCCCATCTGTGTCATCACGTGATGGGTCATGTGGCAGTGCATCGCCCAGTCCCCCGGTTCCGTTGGTGTCAACTCGATCACCCGCGTGCTGCCCACCGGCACGAGCACGGTCGTCTCCGGGTACTGCGCGCTCCGGGGAACGAAGCCGCCGTCGGTCGCCGTCACCACGAAGCTCACGCCGTGGATGTGGATTGGGTGATGGTGCATCGGCGACAGGTTGCCGAGCCGAATCCGCACTCGCTCGCCCACCCCCACGAGCAGCGGCTCAGTGGCGGGATACGACTTTCCGTTGAACGTGAGGACGTTGAAGTCGGTCATCTCGTTGGGGTCGGGACGACTTGCGCCCACACCGAGCTTCCACTCGTGAGTCATCAGCGCGAAATCGCGAGCCACGCGCGGCCCGACGGGGCGGCGCGGGTGGACCACGAGCATCCCCACCATGCCCAGCGCGATCTGGGTCATCTCGTCGTGGTGCGAGTGGTACATGAAGGTGCCGGGATGGCGGAGATCGAGCTCGTAGACCCAGGTTTCCCCACGCGGGATCGGCCGCTGGTTGAGCCCCGAGACGCCGTCCATCCCGTTCGGGAGGATCACGCCGTGCCAGTGCACGGTGGTCGGCTCAGGCAGCCGGTTCGTCACGTACACGCGGATGCGGTCGCCCTCGACCGCCTCGATCGTGGGGCCCGGTGCGTGCCCATTGTAGCCCCACACGCGCGCCCGCATCCCAGGAGCGAACTCGTGGTCGAGCTCCTCGGCAACCAGGTGCCCGACCTTGACGCCGTCTCGGATCGCCCAGCGCAGGCTCGTGCCGTTCGGCGTCACGACCTGCGGGCCCACGGCGCGGGCCCGCGGACGTGCGTCGACGAGCAGACCGCCCTGCCCGGTGTCACCGCGTGAAGGCACGTCGGCGGACGGATGGGCCGGCCCACCGCCGGTTGATGTTTCAGCCAACGCCTGCTCACGCGCCTCCTGCGCGCTCGCCCGGCCTGCCCGCATCAGAACCGCGGTCCCTGCCGCGGCTCCGCTCCAACGAAGAAACGATCGACGCTCCATCTCAGTGTCCTCCTCCGAGCCCGTCACCTGCGGCCGGAACAGAGCCGATCGATGCCGGGGCAACGCTCGCTCGACGACCGCGGACGAGCGCGTCCACCTCCGCGCGGGCAGTCCAGTACACGCGGAGCGCCTCGATGGCCTCGAGCTCCGCTGCGAGCTGCGCTCGCAGCGCCGCGACGAGCTGGAAGACGCCGACCTGCATCGCGTTGTACTGGAGCAGGGTCTGTCGGAGAACGTGCTGGCGCGCGGGCACGATCACTTCGGTGTACTGCCGCGCCCGCAGCTCGGCCGACGCGAGGCGATTTCGCGCGTCCCGGGCCGCCGAGCGGATCTCGATCGCGGCGCCCTCGTGGCGCTCCATGAGCGCGTCGAAGCGCGCCTCGTGCGCCGCGGTGGTGCCCTCGTTGCGATCGAAGATGGGCAACGAGATGCTCGCGCCGCCGCCCAACCGTCGTGTCTGCCCCTCCTGCTCGGCGTGCACGCCTACACGGAGGTGAGGGATCCAGCCCTCGGCGCGAGCGAGTCTGATGCGGCGCCCGGTCGCCTCGAGGCGCAATTGCATCTCGCGAAGCTCGAGGCTCGACTCGATGGCCATTCGCTCCAGCTGCTCAGTGAGCGCGCCCGCATTCGACGCCTCCGACTCGAGACGGAGAGGCTCTGCGATCGTCCACTGCGTCGCGTGCCCGTGGAGGCCGAGGAGACGACTCAACCGCTCTCGGGCCTCCGCCCGCGCGAGTTCGAGCTCTGCCGTGGTGGCGCGCGCTTCCTCGTAGGCGGCGATCTGCGTCGCGACGTCGAGCTCGGGGACGTTGCCTGCCTGGAAGAGCATCACCGCCGCATCGCGGGCCGCTGCGATCGCGTCCAGCGCGCGCATTCCCACCTCGAGTCGCTGTTCGGCGGCCTGCGCTGCATAGAACGCCGCACGGACCTCGTACTCCGTCTCCACCACCCGCGCAGCGGCGCGAAGGCGCGCTGCCTCGAGGTCTCGGCTCGCTGCCTGGACGCGCAGGGGGGTGAGCAGTGCCCGAGTGATCTCGAGGGCGGCGAAGAGCTCGAGCTGGAACGATTGGCCGGGGTCTCGCTGCGGACGGAAGTCGACCTCGATCTCGGGGTTCGGAAGGAGACTCGCCTGGCGGAGGGCCCCGCGCTCCACGCCGAGTTCGCGGAGGGAGGCGCGGAGCTCGCGGTTGCGGGCGATCGCGACGCGAACCGCGCGCTCGGCGTCGAGGGGCCGCGCCAGCAGCGTGTCGATCTCCGCGTCGAGCTCCGCGCCAACGGGAGCGAGCACGCCCTCCGGTAGCTGCCATCCACCGAGCCGCTCGATGCGCAGGAGGTCGCTGCGGATCGAGGTCGTCGCGCAGCCGGAGAGCGCTAGCGCGAGGGCGCAGAGTGCTCGGAGGTCAGTGCGCATGATGGGCTCGGTCCGTCTCGTGCGACGTCGCGGGCACGGACTCGTTCGCGTGCTCGAGAGCCTCCCAACCCTCGGCGGGCTCACCGGGGAGCGGCGGGTCCTCGCGGAGGGCGCGCGCGATCACGACCGGCACCGCAGGCTGCGCGTCTGGGGACGCGGCCCAGGTGGTGGGCACCGTGGCGGGGAAGCTACGTGCGCACGCGCCGAGGAGCGTGGCAAGCAAGAGCGGGAGGATCGAGAGCGGTCGCGGGGGCATCATTGGGCTCCATCGCTGCTGACGGGGCCGACCCCTTCGCATTACGGTCGCCCTGCGCGACCTTCGCCGCCGAGAGAAGACGCGACACCCGTAATGACGACGGACCCTTTGCGTCGGGGGAGAGTCGAGTTGGAGCTGGCGCTCGTGAGGCTCCTGCCCCACATCACAGGAGACGATCGATGTGCGAGAAGAACCGAAATCGCCAGAGCGATGCTGAGCTCGTGGAAGCGCCTGAGAACGGTGCCTCGGTGGAGGCGGAGCGCCCCGAACTCGTGGCAGCGCTCGTGGAGAATCACCGCGCTTTCCTACTGTTCCTCGAACGGCGCCTCGGCGATCGCGCTCTCGCGGAGGACGTGCTTCAGGACGCATTCGTCCGCAGCGCCGAGAAGGTCGACACGCTCCGGGACCAGACGGCCCTCGTCCCGTGGTTCTACCGCGTGCTCCGGAACGCGATCGTCGACCACCAGCGCAAGCGGGGCACGGCCCACCGCGCGCTGGCGGAGCTCGCCGCCGAGCTGGAGACCCAGCGCGCGGGCACGGATACACATGGCGCCATCTGCGGGTGCATCATGGAGCTCGCTCGCACGCTCAAGCCCGAGTACGCCGAGGCGCTGACCCGCATCGAGGTCGAGGGCGTGTCCGTGAAGCGCTACGCCGAGGAGGCCGGCATCACGAGCAGCAACGCGGGGGTGCGCGTCTTCCGCGCCCGCGCCGCGCTCCGAAAGCAGGTCCAGAAGTCGTGCGGCACCTGTGCGACGCACGGCTGCGTGGACTGCACCTGCCGTCGCCCCTGAGTTCGGCGTGCCCGCTGACCCGTTGCTCGTACACGAGACGATGGGTGACGGCGCTCGGAGCGGCGGCTCCTCTCCACGCCCGCGGGTCGCACGACCGCGAGCGCCATCTCGTGTCCAGACCTCCGAAGAGGAAGGCGCTGCGGCCCAAGACGAGGGCTCGTGCGTTTGGAGCGTGTACCACGTCCCATCGACGCATGACCGTACCTGGACATGACGCCCGTGGGACCCCTGTCAGCGCGCTTCCACGATGATCGTGGCGCGCACCATGTTCATCCCGCAGCGGAACTCGTGCTCGCCAGGCGCCAGAGTGGGCAGGTCGATGACGACCGGCTGGTGGGGCGGGAGCTCCCGCCGGATGCTCAGGGACGGGAACACGACCTCGCGGGTGCACGAGGAGTACTCGTGGCGGACGAAACGGAGACGTACGCGCTCGCCCGCGCGTATCGTGATGCGGTGGGGCGTGTAGCCGCCTCGGACGACGACCTCGATCTCACGCACATCCGACGAGTCCTGGGCCGTTGCGCGCGACGGAGCCGGTCCGCGCAGAGCCCCAACGAGCGACGCGGCAACGGCGATGGCAGTGACGATGGACTTCTTCTTCATGTGGATGGCCTCTCGTTGTGGTCGGCGCGCGCGCGCCGCAGGTTACGCGCGATGCGGGGCTCCGAACGCCCGGAGCCGCAACGAGTTGAGCAGCACCGAGACGCTCGAGAGCGCCATCGCGGCGCTCGCGATGACCGGCGAGAGCTGCCATCCCGTGAACGGATAGAGCAGGCCCGCGGCGATCGGGATCCCGATCAGATTGTAGATGAACGCCCAGAAGAGGTTCTGGCGGATGTTGCGCATCGTCTGTCGCGATAGGCGCAACGCGACGGGGAGCTTCGCGATCCCGCCCTCCAAGAGCGCGACGTCGGCTGCGGCGATCGCGATGTCGGTACCGCTGCCGATCGCGACACCCACGTCCGCGCCAGCGAGCGCCGGTGCATCGTTCACGCCGTCGCCGACCATCGCGACGATGCGCCCGCGTGCTCGCTCGCTGGTCACGACCGAGGCTTTGTCCTCTGGCTTCACCTCGGCGATGACCCGAGCGATGCCGAGATCGGCTGCCACCGCCCGAGCCGTCCGCTCGCGGTCCCCGGTGACCATCGCGACCTCGATGCCTAGGCGCTGGAGCACAGCGACCGTGATCTTCGCGTCGTCAGTCGCCCGATCCGCGACGGCGACCATACCAGCCAGGCGCCCGTCCACCCCGACGAACGATGGCGTGCGACCGCGGGACGCGAGCTCATCCGCAGCGTGTTCGAGCGGCTCGGTGTCGATCCCCGCGCGTGACAACCAGGCGCTCGTGCCGACGCGCACGACGCGGGCCCCCACGCTTGCTTGGATCCCGTAACCTGGTGTGCTCGAGAAGCCGTCCGCGCTCGTGGGGAGTGCGCCGCGCGCGAGCGCGCCGTCGACGATGGCGCGCGCGATCGGGTGCTCGCTCTCCTTCTCGACGGAGGCGACGAGCGAGAGCAGCTCGTGCTCGTCGTGCGCGATCGCGACCACGTCCGTGAGCTCGGGTTTGCCCGCGGTGAGCGTGCCCGTCTTGTCGAGGAGCACGGTGTCGATGCGGCTCGCCGCCTCGAGCGCCGCCCCGCCCTTCACGAGCACACCTAGCTCGGCGCCGCGTCCAGTCCCCACGGCCACCGCGGCCGGAGTCGCCAGGCCAAGCGCACATGGGCACGCGATGACGAGCACCGCGACGAAGCGCTCGATGGCGATCGCGATCCCATCCTGCGTCGGGTCGAGCAGTGTCCATGCGACGAATGTGACCGCGGCGATCCCCACCACCACCGGGACGAACCAGCCGCTGATGACGTCGGCGAGACGCGCGATCGGCGCCTTGGTCCCTTGCGCCTGCTCGACGGCCTCGACGATGCGGGCGAGCGCAGTGTCCTTGCCAGTGCGGCCGACGCGGAACGTGAGCGATCCACTCTGGTTCATCGTGCCACCGAACACACGCGCCCCGATCGCCTTGTCGAGCGGCATGCTCTCGCCGGTGAGCATCGACTCGTCGACCGCTGAGCGTCCGCGCACGACCTCGCCGTCGGTCGGAATGCGCTCGCCCGGGCGCACGAGCACGAGATCTCCGCGCCGAAGCGCCTCGACCGCGACGTCCTCTTCTCCGTCTCCGTCTCCGTCGCCGTCGCCGTCGCCGTCGCCGACGCCGTCGCCGACGCCGATCAGGCGACGGGCGGTCTTCGGCTGCAGGGCGACGAGTCCGCGCACGGCATCAGCGAGGCGCTTCTTCGCTTGGCTCTCGAGCAGCTTCCCGAGGAGCACGAAGGTGATGATCGCGCCGGCCGCCTCGAAGTAGACGTGGGGGACCATGCCGTGCTCCGCGTGGGGGAAGAGGTGCGGCGCGATCACTGCGGCCGTCGAGTACGCGAACGCGGCGCCGGTTCCGATGGCGACGAGCGTGTTCATGTCGCTCGTGCGGTGCCTCGCGGCCATCCAAGCGAGACGGAAGAAGCGTCGCCCTGGGCCCAGCACCACGATGCTCGCGAACAGCAGCTGGATCGCGCGCCCAGTGGGACCGTCGGCGCCGGGGATCGCTCCGTGCGACATCCCGAGCACGAGCAGGGGCAGGGTGGCCAGCGCCGAGACGCCGAGATCGCGCACCAGCGCGCGGCGCTGCTCGTCGTCGATCTTCTCGTGCTGCTCCGCGCGTGTCGTCGCCGTGCCTGCGTTCGAACTCGCCGATCCTTCTTCTCCGGCGTCGATCGGCAGGATGACCTCGTAGCCGGCGTCGACGACCGCCCGAGCGAGCGCGGGCTCACCCGTACGCCGCGCATCGAAGCTCACGGTCGCACGCTCGGTCGCGAAGCTCACGGCTGCGCTGGCCACTCCGTCGATGCGGGTGAGCGCCCGCTCCACGCGCTGTACACACGAGGCGCACGTCATACCGCGGATCGGAAGATCCACCGTCAGGAGTGAGACCGCTTCGGTTCGCGGCTCGAGGTCCGTCGCCCTGCCCGATCGAGTCTTGCCGTCCATATCTCGTCCTCCGGCGCCTTCGCGCGTCGAGAAGGAAGACGGGCCCCCTCCTGGACGATTACGCGGGATCGGTGGGCATCACGATCTCGCCTCGTCGTGGAGATGGTGCGCGGGCGGCACACCCGGGGTTCACGATGTGCGCAACCCTCGGCGCTCGGCCCTTCCCGGCGCGGAGAGCCCTCATCCTTCGCGACACCAATCGCGTCCCGTCGCGCGGCGCGCCACTCGTCGGGTCCCGGGGACGAGGTCGTTCGCCTCCAGCGCGGACCGCATTTCCGAACCTTGCTGCCCCGACGCGGCGACCGTCACGGAGGCGTCCTTCAGGGCACCTTATCGGCGACAGGGACTCGTGCTACCTCCTGGTCGTGGGGATCCCGCTCTTCTCCCTCGACCGCGTCCGTGTCCGCGCCCTCTACCTCGGACAGCGCATCGACACGCGCTCGCTCGAGGCCAACCGGTTGGCCACGCAGCCCTTGGTCGTCGAAGCGGGCGCGGGAGGCGTGGCGGTGATCTTCCGGTACGGGGTCGTCGTCCTCTGTGGCGTGAGCGCGGTCGAAGAGGCGAGCTTCCTGCGGCACCTGGCGGCGCTGGTCTCCGAGCCCTTCGAGACGCCCCGGGGCGACGAGCTCACGCTCGTGGTCGACGCGGAGGCGGCCGAAGGGGCGACGACGCTGCCGGACGGCGCCGCGGCGGTCCGCGCGATCGACCTCGCGCGCCTGCAGGTGGTGGCGGACGTGCTCGCGAAGAACGTCGTGCTCGATTACTTCGAGGAGACGCTCCGCGAGGGCTTCGAGACCGTCGAGCCGCTCGCGAAGGAGCTCGCGCGGGGCGGTAAGGGCAAGCTGCGGGGCCGCGAGCTCGCGGGCCACATCGGCCGGGCGTTGTTGGTGCAGACCAAGACCGTCGGTCGCGTCGAGGTCTCCGAGAAGCCCGACGTCCTCTGGGACGCGCCTGCGCTCGAGCGGCTCTACCAGCGCCTCGAGGACGAGTACGAGCTGACGGATCGGCACGCGGCGCTCGAGCGCAAGCTCGTCCTCGTCGCGGGCACGGCGCAGACGCTCCTCGACCTGCGCAACCACGAGCGGAGCCTGCGCGTCGAGTGGTACATCGTCGCGCTCATCGCGGCAGAGATCGGGCTGACGCTCTACGAGCTCTTCCTGCATCCGCACTGAACGCTCGGGGGCGGGCCCACGCCCGAGGGGGTTCGCCGCACGTCGCGGACTTCGCCGCGCGTGAGCTCGCGGTCGCGGACTTAGCCGCGTGTCGAGCGCTCGCGGGTCGCGGACTTCGCCGCGCGTCCAGCGCTCGCGGGTCGCGGACTTCGCCGCGCGTCGAGCGCTCTCGGGTCGCGGACTTCGCCGCGCGTCGAGCGCTCGCGGGTCGTCGTCGCGGACGAGCGCTCGCGCTCGCGGATCTCAGCGCGCGGCGGAGGTGGGCCGCAAATCTCGGTCTGCGCGTCGGACGTGCATCGCGCCTCAGCGACGAGGCACGACCTCCCCGATACGCGCCTCACCTTCGACGCGCTCGACGACGGGGGCGCCGCACGCGAGCCAGTTGCGCAGCGCTTCGAGGCCCTCGTGCGAGTCGACGTAGTCCAGTCGAGCGCCGTCCGCCCGGCGATAGCGTGGGGAGTCGGCGTGAGGGATCTCGGTCGCGCGACCCCAAGGCGGCATCGTTCCGCGCTCCACCTCGTGGAGGATCGCGCGTGGGCGGCGGGTGATCTGGTCGCGTCCCGCCGCGAGGCGCGCGAGCGCGGGCTCGTCGTCTCCGCTGACGATCGCGACGTCGAAGTCGAGCCCCGCCGGCGCACCGAAGCGGTCCGCGCCCTCCGCCGCCGCGCTGTGGCAGAAGCGCGCGCGCCCGCACGAGACGTGCACGAGGGCCTGCCCCTCGTAGGCGGGGAGGCCGTCGTCGTCGTACACGACCCGCTGCGCCGCGGCGTCGTCGCAGACCCCGAGCTCGGGCGCGCACGCGAGGGACAGGAAGAGGCACGAGAGCGAGAGGGGTAGCGCGCGCATGGCAGTTCATTCGGGCAAGAAGAGGCCCCTGACGAAGTCGTCGCCGATCGCGTGGCAGCCCGTGCAGAGCGTCGGCGCGCCGGAGTAGAGCGTCCGCCCCGAGGCCTTCCACTCGGCCCAGAACCACTCGCCGTCGCGCTTCTCCATCGCGGCGATGAGCCAGAGGCGGTCGCGCCGGAACCCGTCCTTGACGATGAGCGCGCCGTCCGACCACTCGCGCAGGCCCGGGGTCGCGAGGTCCTCCTCGGCCTGGTCGTTGAGGTAGAGGATGACCTCGGTGCCGTGGGCGTTGCGGCTCGGGACTGGCGTCTCGTAGCCCGGCGCGCGCGACCACTCGGTGTAGCGCTCGGCGACGAGCCGATCCCACAGCGCCGCGGCGCGCTCGGGATCTTGGTCGTCGCCGCACGCCGTCACGAACGCGACGGCGCAGCAGATGATGACGAGTCGCCCCCTCATGGTCGCGATTGTTCCTGGCGAACCGGCGGGCTGCAAGGCTCGCCTCGTCGACGGCCGCGAGCCGACCGCGTCGACGAGTCGCGAAACCCTCTTTTGGTCGACGGGTGGCTCGATCGGTCCCGCGTCGCCGCGCGGAGTCCTCGACGGTTTTCAGTCGAAGCAGCCGGCGAGCAGCGGGTCCGTGTCGATCCACGTCGCGAACGCGGCGGGCGCGTCCTCGTCGGCGAGGACGGTGTGGAAGCCGCGCTTGAGCGTCGGCGCGAGCGTGGTGGCGCGGAGCCACTCGTCGCGCGAGAAGGGATCGGCGCGCAGGGTCTCCCAGACCCCCGTGCGCTCGAAGAGGGTGGCGATGCGCGCCGTGTGGTGACCGCCCTGCAGGCGGCTGATCAGATACGTCGCGAGCCCCACCTGCAGGCCATGCAGCCGGGGGCGCGCGGCGACCACGTCGAGCGCGTGCGAGACGAGGTGCTCGCTGCCGCTCGCGGGTCGTGACGAGCCGGCGAGCTCCATCGACACGCCGTTGAGCATGAGGGCGGTCGCGAGCAGACGGAGCCCCTCTGGGTCGTCCTTCGGATGCGCGATGAACTGCATCACGGTCGCGTCCGAGAGCAGCGCGGCGAGGTCGTCGATCGGCGTCCCGTCGTGATGGAAGGCGCGCTTCCAATCCGCGACGGCGGTGAGCTTCGCGACCAGGTCTCCGACGCCCGAGCAGAAGAGGGGCCGCGGCGCGCGCCCGCAGACCTCGGTGTCCACGACGACCGCTTGGGGGAGGTGGCTCGCGAAGGCGCGCCGACGCCCTCGGACGGTCAGGCTCGATTGTGGGCTGGCGAAGCCGTCGTTCGAGAGCGAGGTCGGCACCGCGAAGAACGGGCGGCGGGCGAGGAACGCGACGTACTTCGCGACGTCCAGCGCCTTCCCGCCGCCGAGGCCCACCACCGCGCCGACGTCGGCGGGGAGGGCCTCGAAGAGCGCGACGGCGTGCTCGAAGCTCGCGTCCACGACGGCCGAGGGCCCGTCCAACCTCACGCCTTCGGCGGCCGCGCCGTCCGTCACCGCGGTGACGATGCCCTCGGGAAGGCCCTCGCTGACGAAGAACGCCGCGGACCGGTGACCCTCCCGGCGCAAGTAGATCCCGACGCGCGCGATCGCGCCCGGCTTGATGCGCACCAGGTGAGGGAGCGAGACGGTCCGAGCGCCGATCATCGCCGGACGCTACGCGCTCTCGGAGAGCGCGACCACCGCTCTTGGGCCGCCGCGCCTGCGCCCAGACTTCGAGGTGGGCTCACGGTCGGGGTGGGGCCTTGCGAGGTGGTGCGCGTCGCTCGTGCCCCTCGTCGAGGAGCTTGGGATGGAGGAGAGAGCGGCGTACCGTTCGCCGATGCTGCCGACTCCGCTGGTCACGGTCGATTGGGTGAGGGCGAACCTCGACGAGGTGCGCGTGCTCGATGCGCGTGGCGGGCCGAAGGCGCGTGAGGGGTATGACGCCGCGCACGTACGCGGGGCGCATTTCGCCGACCTCGAGCGTGACCTCTCGGCGCCCGACGATCCTGCGCGGGGGGGTCGACATCCGCTGCCACCGATCGACGCCTTCCGCGCGACGCTCGGTCGCTGGGGGATAGGACCAGAGACGCCCGTCGTGATCTACGACACCAGCGGTGGGGTGCTCGCCGCGGCGCGCGCGTGGTGGATGTTGCGGGCGGTGGGGCACGAGGCCGTCGCCGTCCTCGACGGGCCCTGGGACGCGCTCCCCACGACGGACGTCGCCCCGGCGCCCGCGATGGCGCCCCCTTATCCAGCGCGGACCGAGGGGTGGGCGCTGCCCACGGTGGAGGCCGACGAGGTGGACCTGCGCCGGGTCGACCCTGCGTGGCGCGTGATCGACGTCCGCGCGCCCGAGCGCTTCGAGGGTCGCGTCGAGCCGCTCGATCCCGTCGCCGGTCACATCGCGGGCGCGGTCAACCTCCCGTGCGCCGCCAACCTCGAGGGCGGGCGCTTCCTCGACTCAGCGAAGCTCCGGGAGCGCTTCGAGGCGTTCGGGGTGCCGCCCGAGCGCCTCGTCTTGAACTGCGGCTCGGGGGTCACGGCCTGCCACACCCTGCTGGCGCTCGAGCACGCCGGGCTGCCGGGAGCGTCGCTCTACGTGGGCTCGTGGAGCGAGTGGTGCAGGAGCGGGCGCCCGCAGGCTCGCGGCGCGTGAGCCCCCACGAGGGTTGCGACGTGGGCGCAGACCGACCCCGGCGCGACGGAATGAAAACGCCGCCTCGAAGGGCGGCGGTTCCGTTGGGTGGCGATGGTAGGAGTCGAACCTACGACCTAGCGCGTATGAAACGCCCGCTCTAGCCACCTGAGCTACATCGCCAGCGGGAGGCGGAATATTGGCGGCAGTCTGGCCGGTGTCAAGGACGGTTGTGGGGAGGGCGGAGCCTGGTCTCGGCGATGTGGTCGACCAGGACTTCTTTCACCGCCACCGCAACATCTCCGCCGGGCAGTCGGGGGCAGTCGGGGACGGGGGGTGGTGGGGCAGAGTGTTGGGGGCAGGGGCAGGGGCAGGGGACTGCTCGACTTCTTTCACCGCCACCGCAAGGTCTCCGCCGCGCCTCGGATCACCAGGTTCTGGTTCGCGCCCTCGGGGTTTGCGATGAAGATGCCGCCGCGCGACGAGGCGAAGGCGATCATGCGGCAGTCGGGCGAGAAGGCCGGGTCCTTGTTCGAGCCCTGGCCCTGGGTGATCCGCGTGTACTGCTGGGTCGCGACGTTCACCGTGAAGATGTCGAAGCCGCCGCTGCGGCCGGTGAAGGCGAGCAGGTTCTGGTCGCCGCGCGCGCACCACGACGGCGTCTGGTTGTGCTCGCCGCGGAAGGTCACCCGGCGGACGCCGCTGCCGTCGGCGCCCATCACGAAGATCTGCGGGCTGCCATGGCGCGTCGAGACGAAGGCGATCTGCCCGCCAGGCCCACACGAGGGGCTGACGTCGATCGCGGGGTGGCGCGTGATGCGGCGGACGTCCGTGCCGTCGGTCGCGGCGCTGTAGATCTCGCTGTTGCCGTCGCGGGTCGACGTGAAGTAGACGCGGCCCCCGCAGACCGTCGGGCCCATGTTGAGGCCTTCGCCGTCGATGATGCGGCGCCCGCTCGCGTTCGAGTGGGTGATGAACATCCCCGTCTCGGTGAGCTTCGAGTACCAGATGCCCCCCGGCCCGAACGAGGGGAGCATGTTCACGCCGTTGCCGTCGCTGACGCGCCCGACGTTGTGCCCGTCCCAGTCGGCGATGTAGACGTCTTTGCGGCCCGGGCCCGCGCGCCGCGCGAAGATCATGCGGCTGTCGAACGAGCCCGCCGTGCCCGTGAGCTGGCGGAGCACCTCGTTCGCGAACTGGTGCATGAAGCCGCGGAGCTCACCCTGCCCGCCGCGGTAGGTGCGCGTGAGCGTCGCGGTGGTCCCGCGGGCGAGCTCGTAGAGGCGCATCTCGACCTCGATCTGGTTGCCGCTGCCCCGGATCTCCCCCTTGATGACGCCCTGCGCGCCGACCGCGCTCCACGGCGACGCCGTGATGTTCAGCCCCTCGCGCTCGAGGTCGGCGATGAAGCTGCGCGAGTCGAGGACCTGGAAGAGGCTGACGAGCGTCAGGTCGTTGCGCAGCACCTCCGCGCCCGACGAGCCGAGCGCCGCGTTCCCGCGCAGGTTCGGGATCGCGATCTTGTAGAGGCTCCGCTCCGGCGAGTCGATCTCGATGACGACGCCGCGCTCGGGCAGGGGTTGGTCACCGTCGGGGCGGTCCTGAGACCGGCCGGGGACGACCACGAGCGCGAGCGCCGCGATCGCGGCGCCGAGGGCGAGCAGGGTAGGGAGTCGCTTCATCGATTGGCTCCGCATGAGGGACCGAACGATCCCACCCTTCGACGCTGCGTGCCACCCCGAGCTTCACTGGTGCCTCGAGGGTGGGAGGCGGCTCAAGGCTGGGAGGCGTGGCGGCCGCGGAAACGCAGGGTGAAGGGCGTGCCCACGTAGTCCGGCCGCACGAGCAGCGGCGGCTCCGGGATGGTCACGCCCTGCGCCCGGAGGCGCTCGATCTGCGCGATCACCGACTGGTCGAAGTCGGCGTTGGCGCTCTCGCCGCGGGTCCGGAACGACTGGATCTGCAGATCCTCGCCGACCGTGATCGTCACGTCGACGTTGAGGTCGCGGAGCTGGTCGCGGGCGATCGTCTCGGGGACCGTCCAGCCGCGCCGGAAGAAGACGTAGAGCTGACCCGCGTAGACGTCGCCGGCCGAGGCGGTCGTCTCCGTGCCCTCCTCGATGCCATCCGGGCTGCCCTCTTGCTCGCGCTGCTCGGCGATCTCGGCGAAGAGGTCGGCGCGGTTGAGCAGCCGCGTCATCGGATCGTCCATCGGGTTCGGCGGGCGCGGGCCGGCGTCGGGCATCTCGCGCCGCTCGCGCGGGTTCTGCGAGATCGCCGTCGTGTCGGGCGGCGCGGTGTCCTGGACTGGGACGCGGCGGTTGGGGAGCTCTTGCTGGAAGTCGCGCCCGAGCTTCACGAAGCGCGCCGCGATGATCTCGCGCTCCTCGACGACCGGGGGCGCGTCGTCCTCCGTCGCCACGCTCGCGAGCACGTCCCCGAAGAACGCGTAGCCGATCGCGATCCCGCCGATCACGAGCGCGAAGATGCCGCTGAAGCCCAGCCCGCCGACGATGGCCGCGCCTGTCAGCCAAGCCGCGTGGAGGGCGGACGGCGGCGTCCAATCCTTCGGCTCGACGTGCATGCGCGTGGGCTGTCGGTACATGGCGGGCAGGCGCTCACTCTTGGGGCATGCGCGGGCCGGGGATCTCCGCGGCGCCGCCTGCTGGGTCCGTGACGAGACCCAGCTTCTCGATGCCGGCTTGGCGGACGGTCGAAAAAACCCGGAGCACGAAGCCGTAGGGCACCGTGCGGTCCGCCCGGACGTAGATCTCGCTCTCCTCCTGGAGCCGGGCGTTGTTCAAGAGCGCCGCCTCGAGCTCGTCGGCGGGGACCTCGTCGACCCCGAGGTAGACCCGCTGGTCGGCGTCGATCGAGAGGATCAGCTTCTCCTCGTCCATCTCCATCCGCGGCGCGCGTGTCTGGGGCAGGTCGACCTCGACGCCCGTCGTCATCATCGGCGCGGCGATCATGAAGATGATGAGCAAGACGAGCATGACGTCGACGAGCGGCGTCACGTTGATCTCGCCCATCGGGGCTCTGCCGCCCCCGCCTCCGCTGCTCATGCCCATCGCACGTCCTCCATCTTCCTCGGAGAGTCAGCGCAGGAAGTGCCGGCGCACGATGTTGAGGTAGTCCTTCGAGAAGGTCTCGAGCTCGCTCTCGAGCACGCGGATGCGCCGGACGAAGAAGTTGTAGGCCATCACGGCGGGGATCGCGGCGACGAGGCCGATCGCCGTCGCGATCAGCGCCTCGGCGATGCCGGGCGCGACGACGTCGAGGCTGGCGCTCGCCTGCGCGCCGATGTTCAGGAAGGAGTCCATGATGCCCCAGACGGTCCCGAAGAGGCCGATGAAGGGGGCCGTCGCGCCAGTGGTCGCGAGGAAGGGGAGCATCATCTCCATGGTGGTCAGCTCGACCGTCGCGCTCCGCTGCAGCGCGCGCTCGACGCTGTCGAGGTCGTCGCTCTGGCCTCCGGCGCCCATCACGCGCGCGAGCTCGACGTAGCCGGCCTTGAAGACCGCCGCGAGCGGCGAGCCGTCGAAGCTCCGGAGCCGCGCGTAGATCGTCTCGAGCCGCTCGGTGCTCCACCCGTTCTCTTCGCCCTCCCAGAACGTCGCCAAGAAACGCCGGCTGCGGGCTGCGGCCTGGCTGAGTCGCACGAACTTCGCGCCCATGATGAAGAGGCAGACGAGCCCCATCACCGTGAGCGTGATGATGACGAGCTTCACCGCGAGGGAGGCGTGGAGGATCAGCTCCCACGGATCGAGCGGGGCGTTGCCGCCCGAGGCGCTCGGGGAGGCCCCGGTTTGGAGGCTGACGAGGCTCGCGAAGATGACCTGTTCCATACGCGCCTCGCGTTGAACCACGGGGCCCGCTGCGGGTCAAACCCCGCGAACGCTTGCGTCCTCGCGCGAGGGGGGCACCATGGGGGCGCCGCCCCCCGCCGCGCGGGGCGCGCCATGGGTGCGTGTATGTGGGTTCGTGACGACGCGGCGGGGCGCCGCCTAAGAGGCCAAGGCCTATTCGAGGTCGGCGAGCGACCGCGGATACCAGGAACGAGCTTCGGGTTGGGGGCGGCAGGAGCGTGGTTGGCTCTGGCCTTGGGGGTCGCCGGGTGTGGGGACGACGACGTCGGTCCGCTCGACGCGCGCGTCCCGGACGCGCCGCATGACGCCTCCGAGCGCGACGCCCCGGACGGAGAGGTCGAGCCGCCCCCGCGCTACCTCCGCTTCGTCCGCGTGATGATGGAGGGCGAGCCAGCGCAGATTACCGACTTCGCGTTCGTCCCGGGCGCCGACGGGGCGCCGACCGACGAGCTCCTCGCCACGACGCGCGATGGGCGGCTGCTGCACTACGAGCTCGCCGATGGCCGCGCGACGATGCGCGGCGAGCTCGCGATCCCGGGGGTCTTCGTCAACCTCGACTGCGGCCTCATCTCGCTCACCTTCGCGCCGGACTTCGTCGAGAGCGGGCACGTGTACCTCGGGCAGTGCTTCTCGCGCTACGAGAGCGGCGTCGTGCGTGTCCGCTTCGCGCCGCCGCGCTACGAGCTCGCGGCCGACGACGTCGTCGAGGTGCTCCGCTACGGGGACGACGAGGCAACCCACCCGTGGCACAACGTCGGCTCGATCGGCTTCGACGGCGACGTGTTGTGGGCGCTCTTCGGCGACAAGACGCGCCCGCCGACCGCAGAGGATCCCGCCGACCCGCTCGGCAGCATCATCCGCGTCGTGCCGCGCACGGACGGCGGTTACGACCCGGCGCCCGACAACCCGCGCGCGCTCGGCGACGCGCGCTTCCACCCGGACGTCTACGCCTACGGCCTGCGCTCGCCGTGGAAGGGCGTGCTCTCGGAGGGGCGCTTCTACCTCGGCGACGTCGGCAACTTCCGCGTCGAAGAGGTGAACGTGGTCGATCGCGCGGGCGCCTTCCTCGGCTGGCCGCGGGCCGAGGGGCCATGCGGGGAAGGGTGCGCCGACATCCCCGATCCGGTCGTGGACCCGGTGGTGCACTGGACACACCGAGCGGACCACCCCTTCCTGGCCGACGACCCCTTCGCGATCGCCCGCACGGGGCGGGTCGCCTACGTCGGGCTGCGCTACCCGGCGGTCGACGACGACGACCCTTACCGCGGCGTCCTCGACGGCGCGGTGCTCTACGGCGACGCCTGCGTGGGCTTCGTGCGCGCGCTCGAGGTGGACGACGCCGGCGCGCTGGTCCGCGACGAGGGGGTAGGCCACCTCGTCGGCGCGAGCGGCTGGCAGGTCGGCGCGGATGGTCACGTCTACGCCACGAGCTTCGGCCGGTGCACCTCCGTGCGCGACGCGGTCTACCTGCCTGGCGGCTTCTGGCGCGCCGAGCTCGCGGAGCGTCCGACGGATGTCGGTCGCGTCGAAGGCTTCCCCGACCGCCTCTCGGAGTATGGCCTCTTTCCGGAGGCGCCCGTCCTCGACAACGTCCCGACGGGCGCGCTGCCCTTCGAGCCGGCCTTCCCGATGTGGACCAACGGCATGGGCAAGCTCCGCCACGTCGTGCTCGACGCGGGCGGTGAGCTCCGCCGCGTCGGCGACGAGTACGTCGCCCCGGAGGGAGCCCTCTTCTTCAAGACCTTCCTCGCGGATGCGCCAGAGGGGTCGAGCGGTCACCCCGTCGAGACGCGCGTCATCCGCGTCGGCGAGGAGGGCGCGCTCGAGTACGCGGCGTACCTCTGGAACGCAGAGGGCACCGACGCCGAGCGCCTCGACCTGCGCACGCCGGAGCCGGTCGAGATTCGGGTCCTCGGCGAGGCGCTCACGCACGAGGTGCCGAGCCGCATCCAATGCGTGGCGTGCCACGAGGCCGGCGCGCGCCGCATCCTCGGCTTCACGCCGCTGCAGATCGACGACGGACTCGCCGACGTCGAGGACGACGCGCTCCGCGAGGTGCTCGGTTGGGCCTACGGCAATTGCGCGCATTGCCACGACGGCAGCGGCGGCCCGGACGCGAGCTTCTCGATGCTCCCGGACGTCTTCTTGGACAACACCCTCGACCACCCGACGGAGGGCAGCGCGAGCGGCGTCGGCGTACGCGTCGTGCCAGGGGACCCGGACGCGAGCGCGCTCGTCATCGCGCTCTCCGGCGGCGACGACGCCTCGGGCCTTCGGCCCATGCCACCGCTGGGCGTTCAGCGCCGGGACGACGAAGCGCTCGAGCGCCTGCGAGCGTGGATCTCCGCGTTGCCCTGACCGCCCACGCCTCGGCGAGACGGGTCGTCTTCGTCGCGCATCGCCATGGCTCGTCCACGGGCTGCGCGTCTCCGTATGGGCGCCCAGATGACGAGGGCGCCCACGGTTAGCGGCCTGCGCGGCGGTGATTGTGCGTTGCCCTCGGTTCGGTCGGTGCCATAGCGTCCGCGTCTCATGGACCGTCGCCGACGACTCATCGAGCTGGGGGTGGCGCTCGCGATCGCCCTCCTCGGGGGGCTGCTTGGTCGAGGCGTGGTCGCCTCGTGGCTCGCGGTCGCGGGGGGCCTGGCCGCCTTCGCCTTCGCCGTCCCGCTGCTCGCGCCGTGGGCGCGGGCGCTGCTCGCGCGGGCCGAACGCCAGGCGCCGCGGCTCGTCCGCGCTGCGCCAGGTGCCGCGGTCGTCTTCGCCGCGCTCGTCCCGTTCCGAGGCGTGCTCGTCGGCGAGGTGCCGCTCGGCCACGATCACCCCGTCCACCTCGCGCGCGCTTGGCACTTCGTCCACGAGTCGCTCGGCCGCGGGCGCTTGCATGGTTTCAGCGAGCTCTGGTTCGCGGGCTGGCCCGCCGGCTACGACTACCCCATCGGCGGAGACCTCTGGGTCTCCACGTTCTACCTCGCGACCTTCGGGGCGTTCGGGTGGACGCTGACCTACGGGATCGCGGTCGCCGCGATGTACGCCGTCGTCGTCCACGCCCACTACACGTTCGGCCGTGTCTACCTCGGCCGCGCGGCGGGCGTCCTGGTCGGAGCCCTCGCGCTCCTCGACCGAGGGGCCGGCAACGAGGGGGGCTGGAGCTACACGATCGAATGGGGCGTGTGGCCCTTCGCGCTCGGCATGGCGTTCGTGCTCTACACGCTCAGCCTCCTCGACGGGGTCGCGCGCGAGGGCGGCGCGCGGCGCATCGCGTGGGCGGCGCTGCCCGCGGCGTTCTCCGTTCTCTGCCACCCCTTCGCCATCGTGGCCTACGTCGTGGCGGTGCCGCTCTTCTTGCTCGCGCGCGGAGCCCAGCCGCCGACGTCGTCCGAGCGCTGGGCGGGCGTGGCGGCGAGGTGCGCCGCGGCGGTCGGGCTCGGGGTGGGGCTCAGCGCGGCGTGGCTCTTCCCCTTCGTGGCGAGCGGCGACTGGTTCCTGCGCTTCGGCGATCTCTACGTGCCCGTGGAGGAGGTCGCGCGGCGCCTCCTGCGCGGCGAGCTCTACGGGTGGGCGCCGCTCATCTCGGTCCTCGCGATCGTCGGCGCGGCGCGCTCGTTCCGCCGCCGGATCCCCGTCGGTGTGTTCTGCGCGGGGCTCGCGCTCCTGGCGCTCGTGGCCTCGTCGCGCACCTTCGTCGAGGCGCTCGATCTCGGCGCGTACTCGTCGTCCCTGATGCGCATCCCCTTCCAACGGATGGCGTATCTGGTGAAGCCCGCGGCTTTCGTGCTCGTCGCGATCGCGCTCTTCGGCGGCCGCCGCGGCCGCGTGGGGGCGTCCGCACCATCGTCCGCACCATCGTCCGCACCATCGTCCGCACCATCGTCCGCACCATCGTCCGCACCATCGTCCGCACCATCGTCCGCACCATCGTCCGCACCATCGTCCGCACCATCCGAGGCGACGTCCGAGCCATCGCCCCCACCAGCCGAGGCGATGTCGCTGGCGTCCGAGGCGCTGCATGTCGCAGGGTCGACCGCGCCGTCGACATCGCGCGCGACGTGGTGGCCGACACGCTACGTCGTGCTCGCGGCGCTCGCGTTCGCACCCCTCGTCCTCCCGCTCCTCTCGGAAGCGCGCGCGTACCTCCCCAACTTCGCCGTCGCGACCGACGTCGCGCTCGAGGGGGAGCTGCGCGCGTTCAGCGCGTGGCTGGACGCACGGCGGGCCGAGGATCCCGACTTCTACCGCGTCGCCTACGTCGACGGCAGCGAGGACCACGACCTCAAGGCCGCCATCGCGTTCACCGGCCGGCCGGCGCTCCACTCGGGCTTCACGCCCGCGACCACCTACCGGCACCGCTACGATCGTGTCGACCCTGCGCTCTACCGCGTGCTCGGCGTCCGCTACGTGGTCGCGAGGTCCCCGCTCACCGAGCCCTGGGCCGAGCCGCTCGAGCGCTTCGGGCGCCTGCACGTGCACGGGCTCCGCGCGCCGCGCACCGAGCGCGTCACGCTCGAGGGAGAAGGGCGCGTCGAGGTGCTGCGCTTCGAGCCGGAGGGCGCGGGCGTCGAGCTCCGCGTCTCGGGCGCGGCGCCGGGCGACCGCCTCGTCCTGCACGTCGGGAGCTTCTCCGGCTGGCGCGCTTGGCGTGACGGCGCCCCGCTCGAGGTCGAGAGCCGACCGCTGGCTGGCCACGAGGGCTTCGTCTCGGTGCCGGCGGCCGATGGGCGGACGCGCCTCGCGTTCGTCCGCGGCACGTCTGAGCACGTCGGGCTCGTGGTCAGCCTGTTGGCGATGCTCGCGCTCGGCCTCCTCTTCGCGCGATCGCGTTGGCCCGCGGGCGTCACCGCGCGTCTCGATCGAGCGGGGGCGTTTCTTGGTGCGCGGACTCGCAGGCTCGCGGCAGGGGCGGTGACGCTCGTCGCGCTCGTGTTCCTCGCCGTCGCGCTCACACGGCCGCCGCCGCGCGCGCTGGTCGACCGGCTCGCGGGCATCCAGGTAGACCTCGTCCGAGGCGACCGAGCAGATCGATGCGAGCGCGAGGGTGACCGGCACCAATGCTCGGACGAGGACTGGAACTACGTCGGGCGCAAATACCAGTGGTTCGCATACCCAGGAGCGGTGCACCCCACCGAGGGAGAGGTGCGGCGCTGCGTCTGGGCGCATCCAGTCGTGGGCGCCGACCTCCGGTTGCGGGTGCCGGGCGTGAGGTTGGGTGACGCGATCGAGGGGGGCCACGCGCTCATGAACCGCGGGGCGGGCGCGCTCTCCCTCACCGCCTACGTCGACGGCGAGGTGGTCGATCAAGTCGGCGGGCCGACGGGGCCAGCATACATCTGGCGCCCCTTCTCTCTGCGGACCGGCGCGCTGGCGGGCCGCGTCGTCGATCTCGATCTGGTCGTTCGCAGCACTGGAGCCGGGCCCTGGCACTACTGCTTCGACGTCGACCTGCCTCGCTGAGGGGAGCGCCGCAACGCGGGAGCGACGTAACGTAGTTCGCGACGCTGTCGTACGTTGACGACGAACCGCCGACCGCTACCGTGCGGCGTCGATCCCGCGCGCGGGAACGATCGCGAGAAGGAGCGCGGCGAATGCGCAGCACGAACGGTCTCTGTCTGGCCCTCCTCTTCGCCTTCGCCTGCGGCGACGACACCCCACCGCCGAGCGTGACGGGGCCGCCCGAGCCGCCGGTGAGCTACGTGTCGCTCCTGCGAGAGGTCGCGTCGCTCGACGAGCTCGCCGCCCCGCGCGGTGAGCGCACGTGGCAATCGTCGAGCTTCGATCCGGCGTCGGACGACCCCTCGGAGCTCACGCTGACCAGCTGGTTTGCGAACGCAGATCACGGAAACTTCCACGGCACCGTGCGTGTGGCGGGGCGGCGCGAGCTCGTCATGGCTCACGTCGAGGGGCCGGGGGTGCTGACGCGCATCTGGAGCGCGAACCCCATGGGCACCTTGCGGATCTACGTCGACGACCTCGACGTGCCGGCGATTGAAGCGTCGATGGAGGCGCTGCTCTCGGGGGAAGACCCCCGCTTCCCAGAGCCCTTCGCGTACGTCGCTGGCGAGGGGTACACCTTCCTCGCGCCCGTGCCCTTCTCGGAGCGGCTCCGCGTCACGGCCGACGAGGGCGAGCGGCCTGCCTCGGGGGTGGGCCTCTATTTCCACGTCGGCTACCGCGTCTTCACGGCCGGCACCGAGGTCGAGCCATGGTCCGAGGCGCTCCACGCCGCCTCCGCGGACGTGCGCGAGGAGGTCCGGCAGCGTCTCGAGGATCCGCGTCGCCTCGAGACCGGCCGACGCGAGCCCTTCGCGCTGCGCGCGGGGGAGCCCTTCACCCTCGAGGGCCCCGCGACGATCCGCGCGCTGACGCTCCGGCCGGAGCGCTACGACGAGGCGACCCTGCGCGCGGCGGTGCTCTCGATCGCGTTCGACGGCGTCGAGACCGTGCGGGCGCCGCTCGGCGACTTCTTCGGTCACGGCCCGGGCCTCGTCCCCTTCCAGACCCTCGTGACGGAGATGGACGACGACGGCACGCTCGTGACGCGCTTCCCGATGCCCTTCGCGCGGGAGGCGACGATCACCGTCGAGTCGCCGACGCCGCTCTCGATCGAGGGCGAGCTGCGCGTCGACGCGCCGATCGAGACCCCGTGGCGCTTCTTCGCGCGTTGGCGCGACGAGGGGCTGGGCCGCTCTCAACCTCGCCGCGATCTGCGCATCGCCGGCATCGCGGGGGAGGGCGCGTTCGTCGGGCTCGTCTACCAGATCGGCAACGGCGAGCACAGCTGGTGGGGGGAGGGCGACGAGAAGATCTACATCGACGGCGAGACCTTCCCCTCGTGGTTCGGCACCGGCACCGAGGACTACTTCGGTTATGCCTTCTGCTCGCTCGAGGCCTTCGCGCGGCCGACGCACGCGCAGACGAGCTCGGCGTCGCCAGATCGCGTGGGCAACGCGTGCCGGCCCGACGTGAGCCACCGCGGGCGGGTCTCGAACGTTCGCTGGCACGCCTTCGATCCGATCCGCTTCTCTCGGGGCCTCGTCTTCGACCTCGAGCTCTGGCATTGGTGGTTCGCGGACGTGAGCATCCGGACGCTCTCGTATTGGTACGGCGACCCGTCCGCCGCGAACGACTTCGAGGAGCTCGCGCCGGGCTCGGAGCTCGAGTCCGTGGAGTCGCTCCGGACGGGGATGCTCCCGGACGAGCGCTTCGAGCCCTGACGCCGCGCTGCACTTCGAGTGTAGCGCGTTGCACACGATGTGCGCCTTCCGCTCGCGGAGAGCTCCATCGCGCGGTGCTCTCCGCTCGGCATGTGTCTTGCGCAGCTGTCCGGCTGTGGCCCGGCGTGAGCCGGCGGATCGATGAGGTACCATGCGCGGGATGATGGGGATGGTGGTTCGGTCCAGCGGGTCGCGGTGCGGCCGTAACGCAGCTCGTGAACAGCGATGGTCGCGCGCTCGCGCGGCGAGCCAGCGCGACCCGGACACCCGCGCGTCGGGGGAGACGCGCCGGACGCGCGAGGCCTCCGCCGAGCGCGCTCGGTGGACGAGGAGGTGGCTCCCCACGCTCTGTCTGTCCTCGATGCTCATGCTCGCGTGCGGCGGCGATGACGGTGGCACCGATGGCGGCGGAACCGACGCCGAGTTCGACGCGAACCCGTCGGGGCCCTGCCAGAGCCATGACGACTGTCAGGACGGTCGGTTCTGCAATGGGAGCGAGCGATGTGACCCCGCGGCGCCGAGCGCCGACGCGCGAGGCTGCGTGCCCGGAGAGGCTCCGTGCGCAGTCTCCGAGTGCGAAGAGGCCGCCCGTCGGTGCCCCGAATGTCCGGACGCGGACGGCGACGGGTACACGTCCGCGCGCTGCGGTGGGGACGATTGTGACGACGCCGACCCCTCGATTCATCCGGGAGCCGTCGAGGTCTGCGACCCGCTCCACGTCGACGAGGACTGTGATCCAAGCACCTTCGCGGGGCCCGAGGGCGACCTCGACGCGGACGGCCACATCTCGAGCCGATGCTGCAACTTCCAGCCGAGCGGCGCCCTCCTCTGCGGGGACGACTGCGACGACGAGGATCCCGCCATCCACCCAGGTCAGCCCGACATCTGCGACGGGGTGGACAACAACTGCAGCGGCGTCATCGACGAGCACCCGAACCTCGAGTTCTGTCGGGACGCCGACATGGACGGATTCGGCGACCCGGCGGTCCGCGTGACGGCGTGCTTTGCCCCGCCTGGCTACGTCGTCGACTGCACCGACTGCGACGACACACGAGACTTCGTCCGCCCCGGCGCGCCAGAGATCTGTGACGGGACGTCCGAGACGCCCGGCCTCGACGAGAACTGCAACGGCGAGTCCGACGAGGGTTGCGACTGCTCTCCGGTCGGCCTCGAGCGACCTTGCGGACCTCCGGCGTCGTTGACGTCGACCGGGGAGTGTCGGCCGGGCGTGCAGACGTGTCGGACGCGGCCGGGGGGCACCGAGTGGAGCTCCTGCGTCGACGCCGTCGTGCCTCGCGAGGAGCTCTGCAACGGGCTCGATGACGACTGCGACGGTACGGTCGACGAGACGTTCTCGTGCATCCGGGGCACCGTCGAGACGGGGACGAACGCCTGTGGTCGCGCGGGGAGTCGTACCTGCAACTCCGCGTGCGCGTGGAGCCCCGCCGTCCTCGGCACCGCAGAGACCGTGTCGACGTGCGACTATTGCGACGACACGGGGACGGGGTTTTCGGCCGAGATGGGGTTCGCGACCGCCAGCGCCGACTTCGCGTTCACGAAGTCGACGCTGGGCGGGACGCGATATTACGAGGTCGAGGCGGCGCTCGGTGGAAACTCGGAGTGCTGGCACGCCACCCGCTGCGAGCTCGTGGGGACCGGCACGGGAGGCCACCTGACGACGCCCCCGCGCACGAATTTCAACAAGCGCGGTGCGGTGTACTCCGAGCATCATCACGTCGCTGGCTACGGGCCGATCCGATTCGAGGCCGAGGTCTTCGTCGATGTCCCGGGGCAGAACGTCGTTCCAGGCGACGGCGTCGCGCTCGTCGTGGTGGGCGGTCCCGGCGCGGCGTCGTGGCTCGGCGCCGGCGCCGAGCAGCTCGGGGTCCCGCGCGATCGGGACGGCGTCGCGGTCGAGTGGCGCTTCTTCGACGCCGACAACCCGAGCGTGACCGCCGACTCGCTCGTCTTGCGTCGGCTCAGCGCGGCCGGCGCCGACCCGATCGTCCTCCGCGCGGCGGGCTTCCCCGACCACATCGTGCTGCGCTCGGCGTCCGACTTCACCTACCGCGCGGGGCTGCGGCTCGAGCTCACGCCCGAGGTCCCAGGTGCGACCGGCACCACGGCGATGCGCGTCTCGTTCCGCTTCTACACCACGTCGTGGGGCCCGTGGACGACGTACCTCTCGTGCGGCCACGCCGGTGAGCCGGCGTGCGGCGCGAGCGTCGTCGCGGGGCAGACGTACCGCTTCGGCGTCACGGGCGCGACCGCGCCCTCTCGCTCCTCGATGATTCGGTTCCGGACCGACGACCTCGAGGGTCAACCACCGCCGAACGGACGCCTCGAGGGGATGTGCCCGTGAGGGCGTCCGTCGTGGTCCTCGTCGTCACGATGGCGGCTTGTGGCGGCGAGGACGCGCTGCGTGACGCCGAGGTCGATGGCGGCGCGTCGTGCGCGGATGACCTCGCGTGCGACGACGGCGTGTTCTGCAACGGCGCGGAGCGTTGCGATCCGTCGAACGCGAGCGCCGACGCGCGGGGCTGCGTCTCCGCAAGCGAGTCTCCCTGCAGCGCCGGAGGGATCTGCTTCGAGCTCGATCGGACGTGCCGAGAGTGTCCGGACGCCGACGGTGATGGGTTCGCCGACGTACGGTGCGGCGGCACCGACTGCGACGACGCGGACCCCGCCATCCACCCCGCCGCGACCGAGGTCTGCGACCCCGACCACGTGGACGAGGACTGCGATCCGAGCACGCTCGCGGGTCCCGAAGGCGACGTCGACGGTGACGGGTACGTCTCGACCGGCTGCTGCAACCCGCAACCGAGCGGGCGGCTCTCGTGTGGCGACGACTGCGACGACGCCGATCCGTCGATTCATCCCGGCGCCCTCGAGATCTGCGACATGCGCGACAACGACTGCGACGGCCGCGTCGACGAGAACCCGACGAACGAGTTCTGCCGTGACCTGGACAGCGACGGATTCGGCGATCCGCTCGTCCGCGTCGTCGCATGCTTCGCCCCACCGGGCTTCGTCACGAACTGCACCGACTGCGACGACACGCGCGCCTTCGTATATCCGGGCGCGACCGAGATCTGTGATGAAGGGGTCGGGGGCAACCCTCCGCTCGACGAGAACTGCAACGGCTCGATCAACGAGGGCTGCGCGTGTGTGGTCGGCGCCGAGATGGCGTGCGGCCCAGCGCTGGTGGGCGCCTGTCGGCCGGGCTTGCAGATGTGTGAGCCGCAGGGGGGCGGCGACGCCAGGACCGAGTGGAGCGCGTGCGTGGGCGCCGTCCTCCCTCGTGCCGAGCTCTGCAACGGGGTCGACGACGACTGCGACGGCGCGATCGACGAGGACTTCGAGTGCGTGGGCGGCGAGGTCGCGACGGGCACGAACCGCTGCGGACGCTCGGGTACGCGCGTGTGTACGGACGGGTGCCGATGGGACCGGGAAGACTTCGGGATCTCGAACGAGTCCGTGTCGACCTGCGACTATTGCGACGACACCGGGTTCGGCATCGCGGCGGAGCTGGCGGTCGCGACGCAGCAGAAGGCCCTCTCGCTCGGCGCGAGCGCGACGGCCGTCGGTCATTGGGTCTCTTCGGGCGCAGGGGGATACCTCGCCGGACCCACGGGCGGAGCGTTCTTCGCTCAGGCGGAGACGCTCGGGCACCGGCTCTCGGCGCGGGTCGGGTTGAACGTGGAGCGATCGAGCGGGAGCGACACGACGAGCACCGGCTGGGCGTTCGCCGTCGTCGAGGGGCCCGACGTCGTGGTTGGCGAGCTCGGCGCGGGCCAGCTCCTCGGCGTGCCGCAGGGCCGTGACGGGCTCGCGGTCGAGTGGCACCTCGCTCGCCCCGGCGCGCCGGCGAGGGTGCTCACGCGCGCGCTGCGCGCGACGGCCCACGATCCCGTCGAGCACGAGGCGAGCGTCGGGACGGATCGCGAGATGGACCTCCGCGTCACCATCGAGCCCGACCTGCCGCGGACCGACGCGAACGAGACCCGCGTCCTCGTCGAGCAGCGCACGGGTCGCGGTGCCGCGACGTCCGTCGAGTCGCAAGCTTGGGAGCGAGTTGGCGGCTGCGGCGGTGTCGGTGAGCCACCGTGTGGTGTCCGCTTGGTCGCAGGGCGCTCGTATCGGTTCGGAGTGACCGCCACGACGTCGACGGCGTCGACGTTCAGCGCGCGCGCCGTCGACCTCGCGCTCTCGGGGCTCTGTCGCTGAGGCTACCGCCTCGGACTCGCACGTCGACGTCGGCCTCGGCGAAGGTCGACCACCGCTCGGTGGCGTTCATGGGGGCTCCGTCGTCGACGCAGACCGACCGGCGGCTCCTCAGCAGGGGGCCGGCGGGAGCAGCTCGGGGTCGGAGGGACGCTCGCGCTCGCGCAAGAGCTGCGCGACGCGCGCGGCGGTCGGGCGGCGCGCTGGATCGGGCTCGAGGCACGACTGCACGACGCGAGCGAGGACGTGGTCGTCGATGTCGAGGGCCACGGGGGCTTCGTGGAGGGCACGCTCGGCGATCTGCCGGAGCGGCTCGCGGAACGAATGCGGCGTGGGCGCCTTCCCCGTGAGCAGCTCTTGGAGCAGGCAGCCCAGGGCGTAGAGATCCGTCGCGGGGCTCGGATGCGCGCCCAGGATCGCCTCGGGCGCGAGGTAGCCGATCGTGCCGAGCACTTGCCCCGGTCGCGTGAGCACGGACGCTAGGCCGCGGACCAGGCCGAAGTCGAAGAGCACCACGCGGTCGCGCGTGAGCAGGACGTTCGTGGGCTTGATGTCGCGGTGGATGAGCCCGTGGGCGTGGACGTGCGCGAGCGCCTCGGCGAGCGCGCTCGCGATGCGGCGCACCTCCGCGACGCTGGGTCGCCAACCCGCCGAGAGCCGCTTGCCGAGGGTCTCGCCGACGAGCAGCTCCATCACGAGCAGCGGCGGGTCCTGATGATGTCCGAGCACCCGCACCACGGAGGGGTGCTCCAAGAAATGGAGCGCGTCCGCCTCGCGGATGAAGCGCTCGGTCGCCTGCGGTCCGCGCAGGCGCAAGAGCTTCACCGCCACCTGACGCTCATCGCGGATGTCCATCGCGACGAAGACGTCGCTGGTGGCGCCCGACCCGATGCGCCCTTCGAGTCGGTAACGGTCCGCGATGATCTCTCCGAGATCGAACGAGGTCATCGACGACGAAGTCATGACACCTCCCGATCGACTCGGCGAGCAGGATTCGTGCGAAGTTACTTGGCCGCAACACAGCGTCCGACGGCACTGGAATTCGCCCGTCCCGAGCAGACCGCTCGGCCGCATGCGCGAGCTTCGCGCTCTTCCTCGCGTCCCGCGTACGCGCTCGTCTCAGGCGCGATCGTGCTCGCGGGGCGCCCTCAGCGGCGCAGCCAGACCGGGTTGCTGACGGCGAAGGGCATCGAGCCGCCGCGGGCCTCGTACGCGGTGTCGCCGGCGGCGTGGAAGATCACCCAGCTCCCCGCGGGCGCGACGTCGACCTCGATGGTCGCCCGCGCGCGCACCACGGGATCCTCCTCGTCGGCGTCCTCGGGCGTGATGGGCAGCATCTCGACGGTGTTCCCGTCCACGATCACCTCGAGGCGGTCGACCGCCACGTGCGCGGCGGCCCGGACGACGACCTCGAAGGTCGCGACGGCACCGACTCCGGTCGCTTCTCGACCGGGGCCGACGTCGTCGGGGCCGCGCACGTCGAGGAAGACGCCGCCGCTGATCACGCTCCGCCCCTCGTCGATCGCTGCCTGGAAGACCCGCGGGTCGAGGCCGCGGATCGTGTCCGTGCCGACCTCGGCGCAGGTGCGCGGGTAGCCGACCGGCGAGCCGTAGATCCCGTGGCTGTCGGACGAGCCGACCGCGACGACCCGTCGGCCGGCGTTCAAGAGGCCGAACCAATCGCGCACGTTGGCGTCGCGTTCGCGCTCGAGGTTCGAGTTGTTGAAGACCTCGACGACCGTGAACTCTTCGTCCCATTGATCGGCGTCGCGCACGCTGCCCGTGATCGGATCGAAGCCGATGTCGGCGAAGTAGGCCTGCGTGCGCCCGGCCGTGCGCGGGTGGTTGATGATGAGCGTCGGCGCCTCGGGGCGCGCGCGGACTCGCGCGAAGAGCTCGGGCGCGCGCAGGCCGTACCAGGAGATCGCGCCGTCGCTCGGGAGGTTCGCGTCGGGCTCGAGCGGGAAGACGTTGAAGTGCCCGTAGCCGAAGGTCGTCAGCTCGAGGCCGCCGTAACCCCGGGCGAAGTCCGCGAGGCCGAGGTCGTCGATCAGGGGTTGGAAGTCGCTCACGAACTCGTGCTCGGTGCGCACGACCACGTCGACGCCGTCGGCCACGAGGCCGAGGACCTTCAGCGCGCCAGGATCCGCCGAGTCGACCGAGCGATGGGTGTGCACGTGCAGATCGCCGCAGAGCACGCCCGGCTGGACGATCGCGCGGACGAGCTCCGCGAGGAAGGGCGAGGCCTCGCCGGCCTCGAGCTCGAGATCGGTCTCGACGATCTCGTAGGTCGGGCCGCGTGAGATCCGGAGCGTGTAGGCGCCGGGCGCCACCTCGAGCGTCGCCTCGCCGCTCGCCGCGTAGACGAGCGCGGCGCGACCTTGGCCGAACGAGCGCTCGCCGAGCTCGGGCGGCGCCACCGGCAGCGGCGTGCCGGCGCGCGCGAAGGGCTCGACGCGCGCGGGGAGCAACGTGCCGGCGTCGGCGTCGCGGACCTCGACGGGTAGGCGCGCCGTCGCGGGGAGATCGATCGCGGGCTCGGTGATCGGGAAGGGGCCCGCGAGGGGCAAGCTCGGCCGCCAGACCCAGAGCTCGGTGGCGCGTGCGTCCACGGGGACGTCGAAGCGTCCGTCCTCGTCGACGTCGAAGCGTGTGACGTGCGACCCCTCCCCCGCGGTGACGTGGACGCGGCCTTCGCGGAGCGGCTCGCCCGCGACCGTGACGCGACCTGCGAGGCGCGTCGTGCTCTCGCCCGCGAGGTCGGCGAGCGCGGCCTGCACGTCCGGCAGGTTGGCCCCGATGACGACGCGGCCGAGCGAGATGCTCCCCTCGGCGCAGGGAGCCAGCAGGAAGCCGCCGGACGCGAAGAGATCGGCGCCGCCAGTCTGGAAGAAGGGCGTGAGCGGCTCGTCCTCGCCGGCCCAGGCGTAGCTGGTCGCGACGCGGTCCCGCTGGCCGCTGCCGTCGAAGATCACGTGCGGCGTGGCGCTCGAGGCCGCGACGAAGCCCGTGCCCGGGCTCCACGCCGGCATGCGGTAGCTCTGGAAGAACGCCTGGAGCGCCCCGATCGGCGCGCGCAGCGGGGTGGTCCCGGCGCGGACCGAGAGGCGCACGCTGGCGTGGCGCGCGCCCGGCTCGAGCGTGTAGTCCAGCGCGGCGGGCGCTCCCTCGAGGTTCTGAGGGAGGAGCGCGTCGAGCACGGTGCCGAAGGCCTCGAGGCGCGCGAGCGGGCCCACCACGCGGATCGCCGCCGCGCCGCCGTCGGTGCCGTCGTTCATCACCGTCACGCTCTCGGTCGCGACCAGGAAGCGCTGGAGCGCGAGGATCACGATGCCGAAGTCCGCGGGGGCGACGAGCGCGCCGTCCTCCACGAGCGCCGCCCCGACGAGCCGTCCGCCGTGCGGATCGTAGGCCTCGCCCGGGACGTCGCGCGCGCTCACCAAGAGCGCGACGTGCTCGTTCGCGAGCACGAAGTCGCCGGGCCGCCAGCGCGCGAGCCCCATCCGGTCGACGGGCAGCTCGCTCGCCTCGAGGCGCCCGGCGCGGGCCTCCCCCGGAGGCAACGAGAGCGGATCGAGGGCGCCGTCCGCGTCGCCGGCCTCGAAGGCCCCGAGCGGCGTGCAGGCCATCGGCGCGTCGGGCGCGTCGGTGTCGGCGTCGGCGGGAGGGGTCACGTCATCGTCGCCGCAGCCGAGGAGGAACGCGGTGACGAGAAGCAGACGGAGCGGACGAAGCATCGGGGCAGGATGCGTGATCCGAGCGCGGCGGAAAAGGGTTGCCTCGGCGTTCGGTCGACTCAGCCGAAGTGCTCGACCGGCTGAGCGAGCACGAAGGGTTGGACGATGGCGATGACGAAGCGCGCGGTCCCGGCGTCGGCCCAGGCGCGCGCTTGCGCGGCGCTCGGCCTCGCGAGCTGCCCCGCCTCGAGCCAAGCGCCGACCTCGGCCGAGCGGTCCTCGGCCACCGCGACGGCGACGTCGAGGAGCGAGACGCCCTCGGCGACGACGAAGAGCGCGTCGCGGGCGAAGTGGGGGGCGAGGGTCGACCAGCCCGTAGGCAGGAGCTCGGCGGCCAGCTTCTCTCGGAGGTCCACGCCGCGCCCTACCACGCCGCGATCCGCTCGCAACGCGCGAGACGTCTCGGGTCGGCTCCGCGCGCCTCCGCGGGCTCTCGTCCACGTGCGCGTGCGCGTCCACGTGCACGTGGACGACGTGGACGTGCACGTCCACGACGTCCACGTCCACGACGGTCCACGTCCACGTCCACGTGCGCGTGCGCGTGCGCGTGCACATCCACGTCCACGTGCGCGTGCGCGTCCACGTGCGCGTCCACGGCCAGGTCCACGTGCGCGTCTAGAGGCCAATACGCGACACGGACACGGACGCCCGCGCCAACACCGTCGTGCGCCTCTCGTCAGACCCCCCTCGTCAGAGTCGGACCATCACGCCGAGGTTCGCCTGCGCGATACCGAAGGTCGTCAGGCGGTCTCCCACGTGGCTCGACCAGCCACCGTCATGCGTCTCGTGGCCGAAGTAGAGGATGCCGCGCACGTCGAGCCCGAGGCTCACGAAGCGTCCGAGCGCGAGCTCGAGGCCCAGGCCTCCGTGCACGCCGAAGTGGATGTCGTGCGTCGCCTGCACACCCTCGCGCTGCGGGTTGCGGAAGCTGAAGACCGCGCACATCCCGGCGAGCGGGCGCAGCCGGAGGTGGCGGCCGAGTCGGATGGGCACCGCGAGATCGAAGCCGATGGGGATGTCGACGCGGCGCTGGTCGGGATCTCGGACCGAGAAGCCCTCCGCAAAGACGTCGACGCCGAGCAGCCGGAGCGGCTCCCAGCGCAAACGTGCCCCTCCGCCGAGCGCCTCGGCGTAACCGGCGCGCCCGGCGACGTGCACGCCGACCCCGAACGCACGATCGAACGCGTGGCGTTGCGACCACGGGACGAGGTCGCGCGTGTCGTCGGCGGACGCGACGGTTGGAGCGAGCGCCGCCGCGAGCAGCAGCGGGGCGAGGACGAGGTGAGGGGCGCGTTGCATCGCGGGGGGCCACAGCACCGAGCGTGCCAATGCGAGAGTGCGGTTCGCGTTCCGGCGGCGTTCGCCCGTGATTCGCGGAGAGCCCGTCTCGTCGAAGCTCGCGCGGGGTCGGCGCTGGCTCCGCGCTCGCTCCACCACTCGTGAACGAGCGTGCGCACCCTTGCGCACCATTGCATGGCCGCGTGTTCACGTGTGCTTCGACACGCGTGCGTCGAACGTTCGCGCGATCCCGGCAACGCGCGATCGCGCGTTGAACGAACGGCACGTCGCGCGCACCAGAGCGGCGGTGCCCATGGACTGACGAGCTCGCTCGCGCGTGGCGCGCGCCGTGGGTTCTGCCAGGCTTGGGGCCGACATGAAGATCGCCGGACACGAGATCGGGCCCCGAGAACCGCTTTTCCTGATTGCGGGCCCCTGCGTCATCGAGAGCGAGGAGCTCTGCTTCGAGGTCGCGACCACGATGCGTGACCTCTGCGCGAAGCTGGGGATCCCCTACGTCTTCAAGGCGAGCTTCGACAAGGCCAACCGAACGAGCGGCGGGAGCTTCCGTGGGCCCGGGCTCGAGGCGGGGCTCGCGGTGCTCGAGAAGGTGAAGCAGCGGCTCGGGGTGCCCGTGCTCACCGACGTGCACGAGGACACCCCGCTCGCCGAGGTCGCCGCGGTCGTCGACATCCTCCAGACGCCGGCCTTCCTCGTGCGCCAGACGAACTTCATCGAGCGCGTCGCCCGGGCCGGCAGGCCGGTGAACGTGAAGAAGGGTCAGTTCCTCGCGCCGTGGGACATGAAGCACGTCGTCGAGAAGCTGCGCGCGGCGGGGAACGACGAGGTGATGGTCTGCGAGCGCGGCGTGAGCTTCGGTTACAACACGCTGGTGAGCGACATGCGCGGGCTCGCGTGGATGCGCGAGACGGGCGCGCCGGTCGTCTTCGACGCGACCCACTCCGTGCAGCAGCCGGGCGGCCAGGGGACGACGAGCGGCGGCCAATCGCAGCTCGTGCCCGTGCTCACGCGCGCCGCCGTCGCGGCCGGCATCGCGGGGCTCTTCATGGAGACCCACCCCGACCCGAGCCAAGCCCTCAGCGACGGGCCGAATATGTGGCCGATGGCGCGCATGGAGGAGCTCCTCTCGGTCGTCGTCGAGCTCGACCGCGTGGTGAAGCGCCAGCCCTACGCCGAAGGGCTCTGATGCTGCCGGAGGCCCTCCGAGAGCGCGCCGCGCGCGTGAAGCTGCTGGCCCTCGACGTCGACGGGGTGCTCACCGACGGGCGCCTCTTCTACGGCGCGGACGGCGAGGCGCTCAAGACCTTCCACGTCAAAGACGGCTTCGGCCTCCGGCTCCTCGCGAGCGAGGGGATCCCGAGCGCGGTGATCAGCGCGAAGCGCTCTCCCGCGCTCGTGCGCCGCTTGCAGGATCTGCGTGTGCCGCACGCGCTGCTCGGGCGCGACGACAAGCGCGCCGCGCTCTCGGAGCTGCTCGCTGCCACGGGGCTCTCGGCGGATGAGGTCTGCTTCGTCGGCGACGACGTCCTGGATCTGCCGGTGCTTCGTGCGGTCGGCCTCTCGGCGACGCCCGCGGACGGGCACCCGCGAGTGCAGCGAGAGGTCCACTGGGTGCTCGAGGCGCGCGGCGGCGACGCGGCGGTCCGCGAGGTCTGCGACGCGCTGCTCGAGGCGCGCGGGCGCCTGGACGCAGCGATCGACGGCCTCCTCGGAGGGCTCGAGCCGAGCTGACGGCAACGTACGAGCGGCTGTCACGTTGCACTCGAAGTGCAACCCTCTGCGCTCCACGTGCAGACCGTCGGCCCGGCCGGGTCGAAGATCCTCGCCCGCCCGATGACCCCGACCCAACCTCCGCGCTGAACCGGTCAAGACTCCTCTGGCGAGGCACTAGCGGCCCGGAATGTGCACGGCCTCCACGCGAGGACGTCGACGAGCGCCTCGTTCGGCGCGAAGCGCCGCTGTGGGCATGATGTGCGGATGTGGGGGTGGCATGAGGCGTTGGTGGGCGTTGGTCTTGGTGCTCTCGGCCTGCGGTGGATCGGGCGAGAGTCCGGACGCGAGCGGAGAGGACGGCGCGGTGGACGCAGGCGTCGAATGTCGCACGGACACGGAGTGCGCCGACGGCCTCTACTGCAACGGCGCGGAGCGCTGCGCTCCGGACGAGGCAGGCGCGAACGCACGTGGCTGTGTGGGCGGCAGGCCGCCATGCGCCGCGGGCGCGGTCTGTGATGAGGCGACACGCACCTGCGACGGGGAGTGCCCGGACGCCGACGGCGACGGCTACTCCGACGCGCAGTGCGGAGGCGACGACTGCGACGACACGAACCCGGCGATTCATCCGGGCGCGGTCGAGGTCTGCGACGCCGCGCACGTCGACGAGGACTGTGACCCGTCGACCGTCGCAGGAGCCGAAGGCGACGTCGACATGGATGGCTTCGTCTCCGACGAGTGCTGCAACTTCCAGCCGAATGGTTCGCTGCGGTGTGGGGACGACTGCGACGACCGCGACCCCTCGGTCCGTCCGGGGGCGCAGGACATCTGCGACGCGATCGACAACGACTGCGACGGGCGCGTCGACGAGAACCCGAACGAGCACTACTACCGCGATCGCGACGGTGACAGCTACGGCGTGACCGAGACGTCGGTCCTGGCCTGCTCGGCGCCACCCGGTTATTCGGTGCTGCCGGGGGACTGCGACGACATGAACGCGAACATCCACCCGGCGGCGACCGAGCGCTGTGATGGCATCGACAACAACTGCAACGGCCTCGTCGACGAGGGGTGCCCGTGCGGGCGCGACGACGGGAGCACCGCGTTCACGGGGGACTCGCGGGTCTGTGATACCGAGCGCGCGGGCATCGGCGTGTGCCGCGCGGGCACGCAGCTCTGCACCGAGACGGGCTGGGCGACGTGCATCGGCTCCACCACGCCGCTCGAGGAGGTGTGCAACGGGCTCGACGACGACTGCGACGGCCACGTCGACGAGGGCTGCGCGTGCACGCCGGGCGCGGTCGACGACCGCTGCGGCGCGAGCGTCGGGGTCTGCACGCTCGGCACGCGCACGTGTGAGCTCGTGGGCGGCGAAGCGACGTGGTCGACCTGCACGGGCATCGCGCCGTCGGCCGAGACCTGCAACCACCTCGACGACGACTGCGACGGCCGCATCGACGAGGGGCGCGGTCGGCCGAACTGCTCGCGCCACTATCACTCGTCGACGGCGGGCCTCCACGCGTGCGCGCCCACCGCGTGCTGCACCTACTCGACGTCGCCCCCCGCGCCTTGCACGCCACGCGGCGGCGCGATCACCCGGCTCATCAACGCGCTGGACCGCGACGCTTCACGGGGGATCTTCGCGAACCTCGGCGCGAACCCGTTGGACTGGGGTCGAGCAGACTTCACCGTCGAGGCGCGGGCCGAGATCGTGGTCCCTTGCACTACCTCGTCGACCCACGGCACGACCTGCAAGGGGGCGCCGCCCGCCCGATCGTGGTCGGTCGTCATCGCACCGACCCGTGAGGTCAGCCAGAGCCCGGACGACCACGGCCTGAGCGCGACGACGGGCGGCCGGCGCGGGTATGCGGCCACGCTCTCGTTCGAGTCACCGGACACCGCGACGAGGCCGCCGACGTTGAAGATCTTCCAGCTCGGGCCCTCGGGGCCGCTCGAGGTGGCGTCGGTTCGCTTGGCATGCGGCCCCACGGCGCTCTTCCCCGTGCGGCTCGGCCTGACGTCGTCGGCGGTCGGAGCCAACGGGGTTCGACTCACGGCGACGGCTTCCGTCGACGGCGTCTGGCCGGACGGCAGCCGTGGCGAGGGGTGCCCCTCCGAAGTGAGCGTCTCGTACGACGACGTCGAGTGGCGCACGATGCTCTACGGCGAGCGCTCGGACTTCCCCCGCTATCAGGTCGGCACGGTCGCGCGGGTCGAGGGCGCAAACTGCACCGAGCTCTTCACGCCGCCCTACGAACGCTGCACGACCATCGATCTGCTCGAGATGACCCTCTCACGTGGGGGACGGGCCCAAGAGGGCCATTGCGTCGGCTGCCCGGATTGAGATGGGACCGCGCGCTTGGGCCGTGCGACCCGGGGGAAGTGAGCACGGGCCGGGGGACGCCGTTCGTGCTTCACTGCGCGCCATGGCGAGCGAGCAGCACACGCGCAATCGAGGCAACCTCTTCGACAACAAGGAGAAGCGGAAGCCGAGCCAACCGGATCTGCGCGGGGAGTGCACGCTCGAGGGCGCGACCTACGACGTCCAGGGCTGGCGGCGCGATGAGCAGCTCACGCTCACGCTCGCGCCGACGCGGACGGGGAACACCTACCCGCCCGACGCGTTCAAGGGGACGCTCGAGGCGGGCGAGTCACCCTCCTCCAAGGGCGGCGCCGCGCCTGTCTGGGTGGGGGACGTCGTCGGCGACGACGTCGCCTACGTGGTGCGTGCGTTCCAGAAGCAGGGCAAGAGCGGGCCCTATCTGTCGCTCGTCTTCGAGCTCGGCGACTGACGCCACCCCGACCGACGCCACCCGCGATCATGTTCACGGGACGTGCGGCCGGTACCACATCGAGTAGTCGCCAGTTCCATCCGTCGTCCCCGTGAAGGCGTGCAAGATGGCGTAGACCGTCTCGCCCTCGGCGGGCAGGTAGACGTCCCGAATCTCCGGGTTCGGCGCGACGACGCAGTGCAGGCTCGGGCCGTCGCACGATCGGCGGATGTCGAGCGCTCCGAGGCGGCCGTAGGTCCAGAACCCGAGGTTCTCGATGATGCCGCTCGACGGGACCTCGAACTTCACGATGGCGTCGAGGGGCCCGAGGCCCATGCCCGCCGGATCGGGCCGGCGGCGCGCGAGCTCGCGCTCGAGGGAAGCTTGTCGTCGAAGGGTCACCAAGCTCCGCTCGACCTCCGTCCGCTCGGGCGCGGCGCGTGCGTGTGCGGTGGTGGACGCGATCGTGGGATCGGGTGGGAGGAGGCAGCGTCGCGCGGTGGCGAGATCGTGAGCGCGGTTCCCTCTTTTGGCGATTGCCGTTCGACGACTTCGTGGAATGAAGGCGGGTCGATCGGCCCGTTCCCATGGGTCTCCCGAGAGAGGTCGCGTGATGTCCCGACGCCTACCCGACGCCCTGCGTAGTCCCCTTCCTTGGTTGCTCGTCCTCGCGAGCCTCTCCGCGTGCGGTGGCGATCCGGGAGACGACGACGCTTCCACCGACGCGATGGGTCTCTGCGAGGGGGCGCGCGACTGCGACGATGGCCTCTTCTGCAACGGCGACGAGCGATGCGAGCCGGGTGAGGTCGGCGCCGACGCCCGGGGCTGCGTGGCTGGGTCGAGCCGCTGTGGCGCCGGGGCGGCGTGCGACGAGCGCGTCCGAACCTGCGGCGCGCCATGCTCGCTCCCCGACGCGGATGGCGATGGCCACGTCGCGGTCGAGTGTGGTGGCGACGACTGCGACGACGCCGACCCGAACCGCTTCCCCGGCAACCTCGAGGTCTGCGACCCCGACCACCGCGACGAGGACTGCGACCCCTCGACCTTCGGGCGACGGGATCTCGACGGCGACGGCTTCGACGACGCGAGCTGTTGCAACGTCGGGCCGGACGGCGCGCTCCGCTGCGGCGACGACTGCGACGACACGCGTCGCGCGACGAACCCGGCCGCGCCCGAGGTCTGCGACGGCCGCGACAACGACTGCGACGGGCTCGTCGACGAAGAGGTGGCGACGGAGGGTTTCGCGGATCGCGACCACGACCTGCACGGCGATCCACGCGCGCCGATCTCGGGGTGCCCGGGGTGGCCTTCGATCTCCACGACGAGCATCGACTGCGACGACGCCGACCCTACCGTCCACGGCGCCCACGTCGAGATCCGCGACGGGAAGGACAACGACTGCGATGAGCTCATCGACGAGGGCGTCGAAGCCGTGACCTGGTACCGCGACCGTGACGGCGACGGCTTCGGGCACGCGGCCAGCGGGACGATCGCCTCGGACGTGCCCGTCCCGGGTTATCGTTTGCTCGGGCGCGACTGCGACGACGCCGACCCGCGCCGTAATCCAGGCGAGATCGAGCGTTGCAACGCCATCGACGACGACTGCGATCCGCGCACGACGTACCTCCTCGGCGTCAACGACGGCGAGGACGACGACGGCGATGGCTTCCCCGACGCGGCCTGCCCCGGCGTCGAGAGCGCGCGCGCCGACTGCGACGATCGCGACCCCGCGGTCTACCCGGGCGCCCCCGAGCGCTGCAACGGGATCGACGACGACTGCGACGGACGGATCGACGAGCGATGCTCGAATGACGCCGGATTGCCCATGGACGGCGGGACGCCGGCCCGCGTGCTCTCCCGGACCTGCCGCGACGAGCCGTGGATCGCCGGCTGCGGCGACGCGAGCGTGGTGCCCTTCACCGGCGGGACGTACCACTTCGGATCGACCTCCACGCGCGTGACGGTGGGCCCCTTCGCGCTCGATCGTTTCGAGGTGACCATCGCGCGCTTTCGGCGGTTCCTCGCCGACCAGCCTCTCGCGCCCCGCAGCGTCCGTTACCCGAACGGTCGTGTGATCGAGGTCCGGCCCGCCGAGCTCGACGGCGGCCGGCTGCCGACGGCTGAGGACGTGGGCCACCAATGCGTCACCTGGCCGTCGACGCCGTGGGTCGCCCCGCCCGCCGAGATCGCGCTCGACGCGCGGCCGATGCATTGCCTGCCGTGGTCGCTCGCGCAGGCGTTCTGCATCTGGGATGGCGGCCGGCTCCCCACCGAGGCCGAGTGGGAGTGGGCGGCGCGGGGTCCCGACCCCGGACGCGCGTACCCGTGGGGGAACGAGGCGCCGGCGCTGCCGGTGAGCACGACCTGCAGCCATGCGTGGTTCGGCGGCGAGCCTGGCCCCACGCCGACCCGGCCGGTGGGGCGCTGCCCGCCCGACGTCAATGGGCTCTACGACCTCGGCGGCAACGTCGCCGAGATGACGGCCGACATCCACCGCCTGCTCGGGGACGAGAACTGCTGGCCCGAGCTCGGGACGCTGACGAACCCGCTCTGCCTCACGGGGCCGGTCGGCGAGCGACCGGTCCGGGTCGCGCGGGGGGGCCATATGTGGAGCTACCCGGTCGACGGCACACCCGCGAGCCAGACGCGCACCATCAGCAGCGGAGACGAGCTCGGGCCACGCGAGGGCGGCGGCCGTCACACCCAGCTCGCGATCTTCGGCTTTCGCTGCGCCTACGATCCGGAGTGATGGCAGGCTCGGCGGCCGGAGGCGCCGTGGAGGACGCCTGGCGGGACCGCTGACGAGCCAGCGGCTCGGGGCGCGCGTCTGGATTCGTTGCGGCCGCTCACTCGAGACGTGCGACGAAGTCGTGCGCGGTGGCAGAGGTCCCGGCCGCGCGACGCCGAGGTGTGGGTTGTGCGGCGCGTGAGTTGCATGCGCTCGCGTCATGCATCCTCGTTGTTGGCTTGTCCTGGGTTTGACCGCGCTCGGCTTCGCTTGTGGGTCCGACGACCCCGAGCCGCCTGGCGAGTACCTGCGCTCGTCGGTCGAGCGGCTGAGCCAGAGCAGCGATCTGAGCGAGGTCCGCGCGCTCACGCGCAACAACGCGACGTTCGCCGTCGGCCTCCACGCCGAGCTGCCGCCGGGCGAGAACCTCTTCTATTCGCCGCACAGCATCTCGACGGCGCTCGCGATGACGTACGCGGGGGCGGCCGGAGAGACGGCGCAAGAGATGCGCGAGACGCTGCGCTTCGCGCAAGCGCCGGAGGTCCTCCACCAGGCCTTCAACACGCTCGACCAGCGGCTCGAGAGCCGCGGACGCGGGCAGCGCGGCGCGGACGGCTCCCCCTTTCGGCTTCGCGTCGTCAACGCGCTCTTTGCGCAGCGAGGCTTCGCCGTCCGCGACACCTACCTGGACGACATGGCGCGCTACTACGGAGCGGGCCTCAGCCTGCTCGACTTCGTCACGGAGACGGAGCCCTCGCGCGCGGCGATCAACCGTTGGGTGGCCGACGTGACGGAGGATCGCATCGACGAGCTCATCCCGCGTGGGGCCGTCACACCCGACACGGTCCTCGTGCTCACGAACGCTGTCTATTTCAACGCCGCGTGGAAGGACGCCTTCCGCGAGGAGTCGACCCAGGTCGGCGCCTTCGAGCGCCTCGACGGAACGTCGGTCGACGTCCCGCTCATGCGTGGCCAGGTCGCCAGCCGCATCCACACGGGCGAAGGGTGGATCGCGGCGGAGATCCCGTACGCGGGCGACGAGGTGAGCATGGTCCTCGTCGTGCCCGACGATCTCACGGCCTTCGAGGCCCAGCTCGACGCCGAGGCGCTCGATCGGATCGTCGACGGGCTGGTGAGCGCGGAGATCTCGGTCACGATGCCGCGCTTCGAGATGCGCTCGAAGCTCAGCCTGCGGGAGATGCTCTCGGCGATGGGGATGGCGAGCGCCTTCGAGCTCGCGGACTTCTCGAACCTCACGCCCGAGACGGGCCTTGCGATCACCGACGTGCTGCACGAGGGCTTCGTGAGGGTGAACGAGAAAGGCACCGAGGCCGCCGCCGCGACGGCGGTGATCGTCGGGCGCGTGAGCGTGCCGCAGGAGGTCGCGGCCACGCGTCCCTTCCTCTTCTTCATCCGCGACGTGGAGACCGGCGCGGTGCTCTTCGTCGGGCGCGTGGTCGATCCCTCGGCCTGATCCCTCGAACGCCCACGCGCTGGCGACGTCGTCCGTCGGCGTCTATTGGGCCTCGGCGACGCCGAGCGCAGTGAGGCCTTCGCGTCCGCCCTCGCGTCAGCCAGTGCGGGAAGGTCGCGCGGCGGTCGTACGCGTTCACCCCATCGCGGGAGTTGAAGCGCAGCCGAGATGCGGCGCGGGAGGGATGGCCCCCACACCACGAGCGGTAGAGCGAACCAGTCACCTCGAGGCCGCCCGCGCGAAGCGCGCGGCCGACCTCGAGGTGAGGGAG
>JAHBWH010000170.1 GCA_019637115.1 Myxococcales bacterium
ACCTTCGACGACGCGAAGGCGCTCATCTATCATGACCTGGTCCGCGCGAGCCTGAACGAGGCGGCGCGGCGTGCGCTGGAGAGCTTCATGGAAACGAAGGGCTACGAGTACCAGAGCGAGTTCGCGCGGAAGTACTTCGGCGAGGGTAAGGCCGAGGGGAAGGCGGAAGGCGAGGCTGAGGGCGAGGCGAAGGGCAAGGCTGAAGTCGTGCTCAAGCAGCTCCAGCTGAAGTTCGGTGGGGTGCCCGAGGCCGTGGTCGAGCGGGTCCGGAGCGCGTCGGTCGAGGAGCTAGATGGCTTCGCCGAGCGCATCCTCTTCGCCGAGTCCATCGACGACGTCCTCGGCTGACCGATCCCGCGGAGGTGCGCCCCTCGGGTCGACCGGCCGATCGATCCCGCGGACGCGCATCCGAAGTGGCGAAAATCCCGAGAAATCGGCCTTCTTGTCGGATGTTCGACCTGGTCCGCGCGAGTCTGAACGAGGCGGCGCGGCGTGCGCTGGAGAGCTTCATGGAAACGAAGGGCTACGAGTACCAGAGCGAGTTCGCGCGGAAGTACTTCGGCGAGGGCAAGGCCGAGGGGAAGGCGGAAGCTGAGGGGCAGGCGCGGCTTGTCCTCAAGCAGGTCCACCTGAAGTTTGGCGCGTTGCCTGAGGCGGTGGTCGAGCGGGTCCGGAGCGCGTCGGTCGAGGAGCTGGATGGCTTCGCCGAGCGCATCCTCGTCGCCGGGTCCATCGACGACGTCCTCGGCTGACCGAGCCCGCGAAGTGCGTCCGTGGGGTGAAAACTCCGCGAAATTGAGCTTTGTATCGGATGTTCGACCGGTTCCGCGCGAGTCGTGGGCGCTGGCGGGGGCCACGAGCGCTGGCCGGATCCGAGGGGAGGGCGCCGCGAGAGGGCGTTCGGACCGCAGCGGTGGTCGCATCGACCCACGCCATGGTCCAGCGACGAGCGCGTTGGCTGCTTCGCCCGAGTTTTTCGTAGTGCAAGGGGTCGGCACGAGGCTTGCGATGGCGTCGTGCATGCACCGCACCTCGATCCTGCTCTCGCTCGTGATCCTCCTCGGCGTGGACGGGCTGACGCCCGCTCGCCTGGCCCACGCGGACGCGCCGCAAGAAGACGCGCAGTTGCTGCGGCTTCGTCGTGACCTCGTCCCGTATCGCGCCGCCAGCGTCGACGTCGTCGATCGGCTGGCGCGCTACGCCAGCGCCGGCCAGCGGCGTCGGCAGATCAACGACGCGCTCTACTTGCGTGCGGTCGCCAGCGCCGATCTGCTGCTGATCGCGCGGCGGACGCGTTCGGCGGAGCTCGAGGCGAGGCTCGCCCGCTCGTTCGGGACCACGCCCGAAGAGCTGCCTCGCGCGATCATCGACGCCCTGGGCGCGGTGAACATCGACCCGTACCGCCCGGAGGTCGAGGACGCGCTGGCGGTGGTCTCCGCGCTCGGCCGCAACGGGCTGACGCCTCCGGGCGGGCCTCGGCGCGACGTCCTCTACACGGACGCCGTCGCGGCCGCGTTGAGCGGTCGGGATCACCTCGCGGCGCTCGCCCAGCTGGGCGCGGATCCTTGTCGTCGGGGGCAGGTGTGCCCGCGGACCCTCTCGGTCTTCGACGCCACCGGTCGGCGCGCGATCACCGCGGTGCAGCAGGCGCTCCTGGCGCTCCGTCGCATCGAGCGCACCGGCGCCGAAGGGGACCCGCTGGCTGCTGCGCTCGCCGGCTCGGCGCTGGTCGATCGCGCGGTCTTCGCCTCCATCGAGCTCGCGCCCACGGTCGCCCACTTCGACGCGCTCGGCGCCTTCACCCGCGTGGACGGCGGCGGTCAACCGATGGACGCCGACCTGATCGTTCGGGTCGACGCTGGCAGCGTGCGCTACGCCTACCTACCGCGCGTGCGCTTCGACGCCGAGGGCAACGTCGCGCTCTTCGGGTTGGGGGCGCCGCTGCTCCCCGAGGTCGCGGCGATGGACCTCCCCGCCGCGCAGGTCGCGGTGCCGCAGCCGGTGGAGGCCGTGGTCGAGCTGCTCGCGAGCGTGCCCGCCGACGTGCGCGTGGCGCTCGCGCCGGGCCCCGACCTCGGGATGCAGGATCTCTGGCGCGTGGTCTTCTCGGCCCAGCGCGCGCAGCGTCCGTTGATGCTCGCCGCGCGCGATGGGAGCGGCGGCCTCTGCCTGCGGAGCTTGAGCTGGCAGGAGGAGCTCGCGGGCGGCACCGAGGTCTACGTCCGCCTCGGCGGGTACAGCGTGCGCTCGTCCGGAGCTCTGCTGGAGCTGCCGCGCCGTCGCGAGGCGAACGGCTGGAAGCACGACGTCGACGGGCTCCGCGCCGCGCTCGCGGGATCGCGGGGTCGGGTGGCGGTGCGGGCGATGCACGTGGCGCCCGCCTCCGTGGTGGTCGACGCGCTCTTCGCGAGCCGCGACGACGCGGTGCTCGTTCGGCGCTGACGGCTCCCGACGTGACCGATGACCGGCGCCCCCGCGAGCAGTCGCTCCGGGGGCGCCGTGGTACGTTGTGGGGGTGGATCGGCACCGCCTCGCAGAAGAGACGAGCATCAGGCTCCACGCCGAGATCGCCGCTCGCATCCCCACCGACCCGACCATCGTCGAGCGGGCGCTGCAGCGGGCTCGTGGCTGGGCGGCGACGGGTGCGGTCGCCAAGCCCTACGCCGCCGCGTGGGTCGCGCTGCTGGAGGGACCGCTCGAGGAGCTGCTCCGGACGCTGGCCGACCAGAGCGAGGCCGCGCGCGCCCTCCGGCAAGTGAGCCCTTTCGCGGGCGCGTTGGGGGCCAGGGAGCGGTGGGCGCTCTGGAAGCGCGCGAGGGCCGAGCTGAGCGAGCCATGAAGCGCCACCAGCTCGAGCACCTCATCCGCGCCGCCGCCGACATCGCCGATGACGACGAGATCGTGGTCATCGGCAGTCAGGCCATCTTGGGCCAGTTCCCCGATGCGCCGGAGGTGCTGGTCGTATCCAATGAGGCCGACGTCTACCCGAGAAACTTCCCCGAGCGTGCGGATCTCATCGACGGAACCATCGGCGAGCTCTCTCCGTTTCACGACACGTATGGGTACTACGCTCAGGGGGTCGGAGAACGCACCGCCGTACTTCCCCTCGGTTGGGAAGCTCGGCTCGTCATGGTGAAGAACCCCAACACGCGAGGTGCCGCTGGGCTCTGTTTGGAGGTTCATGACCTCGCGATCTCGAAGCTCGTCCCCTGGCGCGAGAAGGATCAACGCTTCCTGCGGGGGCTCGTCGACCATCGGATGGTGACGCGAGAGGTGCTCGACCAGCGCTTGGCCACCACGTCCGTCGAGCCAGCGGTCCGTGAGGCAGTAGAGGCGCGTATCGCACGGCTCTTCGCTCGGAGCGATTGAGCGTCGGCCGTCACAGCAGGACGTACAGGAGGAGCGCGATCCCGGTCACCAGCGTGATGCCGAGGGCGATGTCGAGCGCCCCCGAGCGGGGCGGGCTGCCCGCGACCTCGGCGGACCAGTGGCGCGTGCGGCGCGCACCGAGGACGGCGAGCACCGCGCCCGCTGCGATGAGCGCGGCGCCGACGAAGCGCGAGACGGGTGGGCTCGGTAGGGACGCCGCGAGGTGTGGGTACTCCGCCGCGTAGAGCCCGAGGAGCATGCCGAGCTTCGCGGTCGCGAGGCCGAAGGCCATGAAGGCGAGCGCCGTGCGGAGCCAAGCGAGCAGCGTGCGCTCGTTCGCGAGGTGGTCGCGGGTCCAAGTGTTGCCGCGCTCGCCTCGCGGCGCGTCCTGCATCGACCGGGCGGCGGGCGCGGTCGCCTCGGCGGTCGCCGCTGGTTCTGGTTCGGGTGGGGTCTTCACGCTCCGCGCGTCGACGGTCCGCACCTCAGGCTCGGCGCCCGCTTCAGCCACGGTCGGCCCCTCCTGGGCTCGCCATCGCGGGCTTCTTCGCGACCTGCTCGCCGGCCTCGAGGCAGAGCAGGCGTACGCGGCCGGTGGCGAGGAGCTGACCGTCGCCGTCGCGGACCTCGGCCTCCCAGACCTGCGTGCGCCGGCCGCGCTCGATCGGACGGGCGACGCCGCGGATCGTGCCCTCGCGCGCCGCGCGCACGAAGCTCGTGTGGTTCTCGAGCCCGACCGCGCCCCCTTGCCCGCGCGCCATCGCGTTCATCGCCGCGCCTGCAGAGCAGAGCACCTCGATGAGCCCCGCGTGCACGCCGCCGTGCACGAGCCCGTATTGCTGCCGGTGGACGTCGCCGATCTCAATCTCGGCGACGAGCTCGTCGAGCGTAGCCTTCACCCAACGCAGCCCCATCGCCGCGTCCCAGCCCTTGCGCATGCCCTGAAGCATGGCCGCGTGGTCAATCGTCATGCCCGCAGTGGTACCACGCCGTCCCCTGCCCCTGCCCCTGCCCCCAGTCGGCGGTCCGCCGAGAGCGCGCCCCCAGCCCCACGCACACCTCAATCGTCGAGGTCGCCGTCGTCGCCGTCGTCGCCGTCGTCGCCGTCGTCCCCGTCTCCGCCGCCACCCGCGACCTCACCCAACGCCCGCTCTGCCCGCACCCGCACCTGAAACGTCAGGTCCGGCGTACGCCGCCGCTGAATGGACGCCGCGATCTCAGCCCGGAGCTGCCCCGCGGCCATGCCCAGCAGCTCGCGCACCGCGTCCGCGTCGGCGTCGGCCGGCACCTCGACCACCACCAAGAGCCGGCCGGCGTCGGGGGCGGGGAGCACCTCGGGCACCCACGCGCCGTGCAGGCGCGGGTCGGTGCTCTCGCTCAGCGCGAGCTCGAGCGTCCGGCGGACCTCGCCGCAGAGCTGCATGTCCTTGCGCGAGCGGCTCGGTCCCCTCGACGAGGAGCCGCCCCGCGCGCCCCCGCGCGACGAGCCGCCTTTGCTGCGGCGATCACGCAAGGCCGAGGTTCCGTCGCATGCGCGCCTGCGGCTCCTCGAGGTTCGGCTCGAAGGGCACGCCGCGGATGGCGTCGCAGGCCTCGATGTAGCGGCGCGACGCCTCGACGCGGACGTCGTCGGGCAAGGGCGGCGTCGGTCCGTCGCCGGAGTAGCCGACCTCCTTGAGCCAGCGCCGCACGTACTCCTTGTCGAACGACTCGGGGTCGGCGCCTTCGTGGAAGCGCTCGGCGTAGCTCGCGCCGTACCAGAAGCGGCTCGAGTCCGGCGTGTGGATCTCGTCGATCAGCACGATCGTGCCGTCCTTCGTCTTGCCCATCTCGTATTTGGTGTCGACGAGGATGAGCCCGCGCTCGGCGCAGACCTTCTGGCCGTGCGCGAAGACCGCGTGCGCGATCTCGGCGGCGGCGTCGAAGTCGCGCGCCGAGATCTTGCCGCTCGCGAGCAGCTCGTCGCGCGAGACGCTGACGTCGTGGTCGCCCTTGTCGGCCTTGGTGCTCGGCGTGAGCAGCGGCTCGGGCAGGCGCTGGTGCTTGCGCAGGCCGTCGGGCAGCCGGTGGCCGCAGAAGACGCGCTCGCCGCGCTCGTAGTGGGTCCAGATGCTCGTCGAGGTCACGCCCGTGATGTACGCGCGCATGACGAGCTCGACCGGCAGCGGCTCGCACTCGACCGCGACCATCACGTTCGGGTCGGGGACGTCGATCACGTGGTTGGGCGCGATCGAGGCCGTCTCGTCGAACCACCACGCCGCGAGCTGGTTGAGCACCTGGCCCTTGAAGGGCAGGGTGCCGAGCACGCGGTCGAAGGCGCTGATGCGGTCGGTGACGACGAGGACGCGCCGGCCGTCCTTCGTGTAGTTGTCGCGGACCTTGCCTTCGTATTTGGCGCCGAGCTCGGGCAGGTCGCTGTGCTCGACGACGCAGCGGAGGCCTTGGCGGAGGGTTTCGTCGGAGACGGTCATGAGGTGGGCTCTCGTCGGGCTCAGGCGAGGACGCGGTCGATGATGGCGTCGACCTTGGCGAGCGCGTGCTCGAGGTCGAACTGGGCGTCGATGACGTCGGCGCCGAGGCGCGAGGCGACGTCCGCGTCGGCCTTCAGGAGCGCGCGGAAGTCGCCCTCGCCCGCGAAGGCCTTCATCGCGTTGCGCTGGACGAGCACGTAGGCCTCCTGGCGGCCGAGGCCCTTGCCGACGAGCGCGAGCAGCACGCCCTCGCTGGCCCAGAGGCCGCCCGTGCGCTCGAGGTTCGCGCGGAGCTTCTCGGGGTAGACGACGAGGTCGCGGATGACGCTCGTGCAGCGGTCGAGCATGAAGGCGAGCGTCGCGGTCGCGTCGGGCAGCAGCATGCGCTCGACCGACGAGTGGCTGATGTCGCGCTCGTGCCAGAGGGCGACGTTCTCGAGCCCGGGCGTGACCGCGGCGCGGACGACGCGCGCGAGGCCGCAGAGGTTCTCGGTGAGCACCGGGTTGCGCTTGTGGGGCATCGCGGACGAGCCCTTCTGGCCGACCTTGAAGTGCTCCTCGGCCTCGCCGACCTCGGTGCGCTGCCAGTGGCGGACGTTGGTGGCGAAGCGCTCGATGCCCGCCGCCACGACGCCGAGCACGGCGTGCAGCATCGCGTGGCGATCGCGCGCGACGACCTGCGTCGCCGCCGTCTCGGGCGTCAGCCCGAGCGCCCCGAGCGCCTCGGCTTCGATCGTCGGCGTCAGGTGCGCGTAGCTGCCGACGGCGCCGGCGATCTTGCCGACGGCGATCTCGGGCCGCACCGCGGCGAGGCGATCGCGACCGCGCTTGAGCTCGGCGTAGTGGCCCGCCAGGATGAGCCCGAAGCTCACGGGCTCGGCGTGGATGCCGTGACTCCGGCCCATCGCCGGCGTCTTGCGGTGCTCCTGGATGCGGCCGCGGAAGGCCTCGAGCAGGCCGTCCATGCGCGCGAGGAGCGAGTCGACCGCCTCGGTCATCTGCAGCGCCAGCGCGCTGTCCAGGACGTCGCTCGAGGTCATGCCTCGGTGCAGCCAGCGCGCGGGCTCGCCCGCAAGCTCCTCGACGTGCGTCAGGAACGCGATGACGTCGTGGCGCGTGGTGCGCTCGATCTCGTCGATGCGGGCCGCGTCGAGGCGGTCGCGGAAGGGGCGGACCTTCGCGGCGGTGCCCTCGGGCACCAGGCCGGCGCGCTCCATGGCCTCGCAAGCGGCGAGCTCGATGTCGAACCAGGCCTGGAAGCGGCGCTCGGCGCTCCAGAGGGCCTCGAAATCACGCGGGGTGTAGCGGGGAATCATGGCGGCGCGGACCCTATTCCGCGGGGGCGGGCCGGGCAACGCGCCTTCGTGCGGAAATCGACGGCGGAAGGGGGACTGGCGCGCCGCGCGAGCCGTCGGCGACAGCCCTCGGGGGAGCGGCGAGGAGCGCGTGGGGAGGGCGTACGGGATTCGTTCACTCTGGCGGTGAACGCTGTGTCATCCTACGAACGTGCTGCAGCCGCGGGCCCAACAGGAAGTGCACATCGTGCGAGAGGTCCTCGAGGGCGCGTTCTCGCCCGAGCTCGCGACCCAGCTGATGTTCGAGGCCCTGCAGGCCGTGGGCAGCGTGCCCCGCTCGCAGCAAGAGGTGCTCGCCTTCTGCCACGGCCCGCTCGCGCAGATCGTCGAGGATCTGGTGGGTGGAGAGGCGCGCGGCGTCGTGCTCGCGCGTCTCGATCAGGTGCTGGTGCGCGGCGACGTGACGGGCACCGACATCCCGATCGACGTCGACATCGACGCGGAGCCCTCGCTGACGATGGTGATGCCGACGGTCTGGCGCGAGCCGGTGTCGGTGCTCTCCGTCTCGTCGACGGGCGACTTCGCCGAGCGGCTGCACGTCGCGCTCGGCGCCTCGCGCGTGAACGTCGTCACCGTCGACGGCGAGGCCGAGGTCCGCAAGGCGGTCTTCCAGCGCTCGCCGCTGCTCGTCGTCGTCGACGCGACGGCGCCGCCCGCGATGGAGCGCGGCTCGATCGCCGCGGTCTTCCGGGGGTTGCCCGACAACGTGCTGCCGGTGGTGTGGGGCGCCGAGACCGAATATGGCGATGGCCTCGCGAACGCGATGCAGGTCGCGGGCGTCGCGAACGCGATCAGCCTCCGCTTCGGCGAGGGCATCCCGGCGTTCATGGACCTGGTCCTCGCGCGTTATCAGCCCTGAGTACAGCTCCTTCGCACGCGCGCCGAGCGTCAGACCATCCCGCGCGCCTTGAACCACGCGACGGCGTCGCGGATGCTCGTCTCGACGTCGCGGTAGGTCGCGCCGAGCTCGCGGACGCTCTTGGCGTTGTCGAAGAAGCTCGGCTTGAGGCTGTACTCGAAGAAGACGCGCGCGAGCGGGGGCTCGGTGCCGGTGCGCTTGGCCTGCGCCTCCATCGCCATCACGACCGCGCGCGCGGCCGGGAGCGGCAGCTTGTAGTAGCGGCGCTCGACGCCGACGGCGCGACACGCGGCGAGCAAGAACTCGTGGTTCGAGAGGTTGTGGGCCGTGGCGAGGTAGCGCTCGCCCGCCCGGCCCTTCTCGACCGCCAGGACGTGCACCTCGGCGGCGTCGCGGACGTCGACGAAGCTCGCGCCGCCGTCGACGTAGATGGGCGGCGTGCCCTTCTTCATCGTCTCGAGGATGAGCTTGCCGCTCGGCGTGGGCGCGATGTCGCCCGGCCCGAAGATCATGCCGGGGCAGACGACGCGCACGTCGAGCCCCCACGCCCCGAAGCACTCCGCGATCTCGCGCGAGTGGTATTTCGCGCGGCTGTAGGGGAAGTCGAGATCCCAGGCGTCGTAGCGGGTCGTCTCGTCGCCGAGGGTGCCGGGCTCGGGGCGGCCGAGCGAGACGATGCTCGCGGTGTAGACGACTCGCTCGACGCCCGCGCGGCGCGAGGCCTCGAGCACGTGGAAGGTCCCGCGGTCGTTGACCTCGTACATGCGCGTCGGGTCGGGCGCGTAGGCCTGGTAGATGGCCGCGGCGTGGAAGACCGTGTCGCAGCCCTCGACGGCGCGCGCGCAGTCCTCGGGCGACCGCACGTCGCCGCGGACGATCTCGACCTCGAGGCCCTCGACGTTGTCGGTGCGCTCGTTCGGGAGCGCGAGCGCCCTCACCGCGACGCCGCGCTCGAGCAGGCTTCGGACGATGTGGCTGCCGAGGAAACCGCAGCCGCCTGTGACCAGTGCGCGTCGCATCGGCCGGTTTGTACCACACGGCCCTCGCGCCGCGCGATTGACCCCGCGCACGCGCGTCACTATCGAGCCGGGATGGATCTCGACGCCGTCCGGCGCGCCCTGGAGGCTCGCTCCCCCGAAGAGCGCGAGGCGCATGAGCGCGCCGCGGTCGCGGCGATCTTGCGCGACGCGGGCTTCGGGCCCGAGGTGCTCTTGATCCGTCGCGCCGAGCGAGAGGGCGACCCTTGGTCGGGCCATATGGCGCTGCCGGGCGGGCGCCACGAGCCCGCGGATCGGGACCTGCGCGAGACGGCGCTGCGCGAGACGCGCGAGGAGCTCGGGCTCGACCTCTCGGGGGCGAGGCTGCTCGGGCGCCTCGACGACGTCGAGACCCACCGCCCAGGCCTCGTGGTCCGGCCCTTCGTCTTCGAGGTGCAGGGGGACGCGCCCACGCTCGCCGTCCCCAACCGCGAGGTGGCCGAGGCGGTCTGGGCGCCGCTCTCGCCGCTCGTCCGCGGCGAACGTGACGCGCACTATCTCCACGAGCACCCGGGCGGCAAGGTCCGCTTCCCCGCCTACGACGTCGAGGGGCGCATCGTCTGGGGGCTGACCTATCGGATGCTACAGATCCTCTTTTCTCTCGCGCGCTGAGCGGCGTTTGCGCATCCTCGTCGGCCGAGGAGAGCCGCGATGCGACAAGGACGAACCCCGCTGCCCGTGATCTCGCGCTGGACCCTGGCGCTCGTCGGTCTGCCGCTCGTCGGCCTGACGCTCCTCGGCTGCGGGCAAGAGGCGCCGCCTCCGCCGCCGCCCCAGGCGGCGATCCCGCAGCCGGTCGGCGTCGCGGGCCAGGTGCCCGGTCAGGTGCCCGGCCAGGTGCCGCAGCCGGTCGGCGTGGCCATCCCGCAGCCCGGCGCCGGCGGGAGTAACTTCGGCACGATCACGCTCGCGCCGGGGTTCATGCCCGACCCGAACGTGTCGCGCGGCACCTCGGGCGGCTCGATCGACGCGAGCACGCTGAGCCCCGCGTGTCGTGGCTGGATCAGCCAACAGCCCGACCACCTCTTCGTCGCGTCGGCGCCCTTCTCGAACCTCCGCGTCGTCGTCAACGGCGCCGGGCAGGACACGACGCTCGTCGTGCAGCGCCCCGACGGGAGCTACGCCTGCGACGACGACACCGAGAACCGCGATCCCGTCGTGGCCGGCGGTTTCCCGCCGGGGACCTACAAGATCTGGGTCGGCTCTTATACGCGCGGCGAGAGCATCCCCTACACGCTCGGGCTGAGCGAGCTCGGCAGCACGATGCCGTCCACCCTCGGCGGCGGCGCGGCGGTCGGAGCGAACGTGGGCGCCGTCGTGGGCTCGGCGGCTGGCCTCGACGTCTCGGGCCCCGCGGGGAACTTCGAGCCCGTCTCGCTCAACCCCGGCTTCGTGCCCGACCCGCACGTCAAGCAGGGCACGTCGGGTGGCTCCATCGCGGCGAACACCGTCAACCCTTCGTGCGCGGGCCACATCTCCTCGCGCCCCGACCACATCTTCACCGCCACGGGCGCGTTCTCGAGCCTGCGCATCATGGTGCGCTCCGACGCCGACACCACGCTCGTCGTGCGCCGTCCCGACGGCACCTTCCTCTGCGACGACGACACCGAGGGCACGAACCCCGTCGTGGGCGGGGCGTTCCCGCCGGGCCAGTACCGCATCTGGGTGGGGTCCTACTCGCAGGGCGAGAACGCGCCGTACCGGATTGGCTTCACGGAGCTGTCCAGCGTCACCCCGAGCTCGCTCCAGTAAATTCAGCGCAACCAGACCCCTGCCCGTGCCCCTGCCTCTGCCCCATCGCCATGCCGGGCGCCGCGCGACCGACGAAGACTTCCTTCGTTCGGGCCGTCGGCTGAGGTATCTTCCCGGGCGTGCGGCAACTTCTCCTCGCGGCGCTCGTCCCCGCCCTGGTCACCGGCTGTAATCGCGGCCCGGAGTGCGTCATCGACACCGACTGCCCCCTCGGGCAGCTCTGCAGCGCCGACGAGCGATGCGTCGCCATCGGGACCGACGCCGGCGTGCTCGACGCGGGTGACGAGGCCGGCCTCGACGCCGGGCCCGCGGACGCCGAGGTGGACGCGCCGATGGACGCGGGACCGTCGATCGTCGGGTTCGGCTCGGTCGTGGTCATGAGCCAGCCGGGCTCGCACTCGGTCTCGGCCAGCTTCTTCCGCGCGGCGGCCAGCGCCTGCACGACGACGACGATGGGCCCCTGCCGGGTCACGACGTGCCCGCCGCCCATGATGGTCGAGGACGCGGGCATGCCCGAGGACGCTGGGGTCCCGCCGGCCGCGCCCCACACGGGGACGATCACCTTCGGCGGGGCGATCATCCCCGCGATCGATCTCGTGCCGAACGAGGACGGCACCTACCCGGTCATCGCGGGCGCGACCGCGCTCTGGACGGAGAGCAGCCCCGTGATGATCACGAGCACGGGCGACGCGGTGCCCCGCCTCTCGCTCAACCTCACGAGCACCGAGGTGGTCACCGTCACGGGGCCGACCGAGGCCGCGACCCCGATGGCGTCGGACCTCACGATCGATTGGAGCGGCGTGTCGCCGGGAGACGTCGTCGTCTCGCTGATCGCCTTCGGTCGTGTGAGCGACGTCAACCCGACCGCGGAGTGTCGCTTCGCGCCGGGCGCAGGGGGCGGTGACGTGCCCGCGGGCGTCCTGGCGGCGCTGGGCGCCGGCAACACCCTCTTCACCGTGCGGAGCGAGAGCCGCAACCAGATGGTGCGCGACGGCTGGGAGGTCGACGTGGCGCTCCGCACGTCCGCCGAGTTCCAGGCCTCGGTGCCCGCGACGCTCGTGCTCGAATAACCCCCTGGCGGCCCCGCGCCGCGCGTCCTATGAGGGGCCCGATGCCCGAAGCCGATCCGAACCGCGTCGTCGATTGCGTGAAGCTCAAGCAGAGCCTCCCCGCCCTGGCGAAGCCTCCCTTCCCGAACGCGCTGGGCCAAGAAATCTTCGAGCGCGTCTCGAAGGAGGCGTGGGATCTGTGGCTCAAGGAGAGCGTGCGGATCATCAACACCTACCGGGTCGACCTCTCGAGCCGCGAGGGCATGGAGTTCATGTTCAAGCAGCTGCGCATCTGGCTCGGCCTCGACGAAGGTGAGCTCGCGCAGACCGCGTGGACCCCTCCCGCCGAGGGCGAGGACTGATCGTCGCTCACGCGCGCCCCTCCGCGCTCGGGGACCGACGCATCTCCGCGCGACCTGAGCCGCGGTCTCGACCGCGCCTCCACGCCTGGTGACCGAACGATCGGGGCCCGCGAGACCTCGTGCGGTCTTGTGGGAACGCTGTGGAAAACTCTCCTGTCAAGCACCACGTGAAGGCGGCACGGGGCCGGAAACGTCATGGATATCAACGGGATGCGCGCTTGGTCGGGAAGCGCCCCACGAAGGCCGCGCGCTGTGGATAGCCGCGTGTTGGGGTGGCTTCCAGGCCTGCCATCGATCGGTATCGCTCAGGTCCCCGGACGAGGGTGCGATACCGAATCGATGGACGGCGAACGAACGTAGTTCGCGATCGCGGCGGAGCGCCACCGCTCACGCGGCGCTGCTCATTTGGGCGGCTCGATCGCCTTCACGTGCAGCTCGGCCAGCTGCTTGGGGTCGACGCGGGTCGGCGCCCCCGTGAGCTGGTCGTTCGCGCGCTGCGTCTTCGGGAAGGCGATGACGTCCCGGATCGACTCGGTCTGGCAGGCGAGCATCGCGACGCGGTCCATGCCGAAGGCGATGCCGCCGTGCGGCGGGGCGCCGTAGGTGAGGGCGTCGAGGAAGAACCCGAACTTCTCGCGGGCCTCCTCTTCGGACAGGCCGATCACCTCGAAGACCTTCTTCTGGACCTCGGGCTGGTGCAGGCGGATCGAGCCGCCGGCGATCTCGAAGCCGTTGAGCACGAGGTCGTAGCGGTAGCACTTCACGAGGCCCGGATCGGTGCCGAGCTTGTCGACGTCCTCGTCGTGGGGGCGCGTGAAGACGTGGTGCGCAGCCGCCCAGGTGCCGTCGTCGTTGGCCTCGAAGAGCGGCGGCTCGACGACCCAGAGGAAGTTCCAGTCCGCGTCCGTGCCGACGTCGGGGATGAGGCCGAGCTTCTTGCCGAGGTGCAGGCGGAGGTTCGCCATCACCGTCTGGACCTTGGCCTCGGCGCCGAACTGGAAGAGCAGCAGATCGCCGCTCTGCGCGTCACACGCGGCGTTGATCGCGTCGCGCAGCTCGCTCGTGATCGTCTTGGCGAAGGGCGACTGGGTCCACTCGCCCTCGGCGCCGACCTTGGCGCGCGCGAGTCCACCCGCGCCCATCTGCTTGCAGAGCTTCTCGAGGTCGTCGGTGTCCTTGCGCGAGAGCGTGTGCTCGGCGGGGACGCGGATCGCCTTCACGATCTCCTTGGGCAGCTCCACGCGGTACTCGCCCGACGCGAACTTCTTCGCGAGCGGCTCGAGGAGCGGCACGCCGCCGCCGCCGTGCTCGACGACGAGCTGCGTGAGCTCGACGTGCTCGAGGCCGAAGCGCAGGTCGGGCTTGTCGTTGCCGAAGCGCCGCATCGACTCCTCGAAGCGCAGGCGCGGGAACTTGCCGTCGGGGTAGCGCTCGCGGAGGTCGACGCCGAGGCCTTCCTTCCAGAGGCGGAAGACGAGGCCCTCGAGCATCGTGAAGAGGTCGTCCTGATCGATGAACGACATCTCGACGTCGATCTGCGTGAACTCCGGCTGGCGATCGATACGCAGGTCCTCGTCGCGGAAGCAGCGGACGATCTGGTAGTAGCGGTCGTAGCCCGCGACCATGAGCATCTGCTTGTAGACCTGCGGGCTCTCGGCGAGCGCGTAGCAGCTGCCGGGGTAGAGCCGCGAGGGGACGAGGAAGTTGCGCGCGCCGCCGGGCGTGTACTTCACGAGGAAGGGCGTCTCGACCTCGATGAAGCCGTTCTCGTGGAAGTACGAGCGCGTGGTGTGGTTGAGGCGCGAGCGCAGCATCAGGTTGCGCTGCAGCTGCGGTCGCCGGAGGTCGAGGTAGCGGTACTCGAGCCGCTTGTCCTCGCCGGTGTCGATGTCGTCCTCGATGAGGAAGGGCGGCGTCTGCGCCTTGTTGAAGATCTCGATCTCGCTCGCGACGACCTCGACGGCGCCGGTGGCGAGGCGTGGGTTGTGGAGCGAGGTGCCGTCGGGCTTCGCGCCGCGGTCGCGGACCTTGCCGCGCACGCCGATGACCCACTCGCTGCGGCAGCGGTCCGCCTCGGGGAAGTCGGTCGCCGGATCGAAGACGACCTGCGTGATGCCGTCGCGGTCGCGGAGATCGATGAAGATGCAGCCCCCGTGGTCCCGGCGGCTCTGCACCCAGCCGAAGAGCACGACGTCTTGGTTCACGTGCTCGGCGCGCAGCTGTCCGCAGGTATGGGTTCGCTTCAGCTCGTCGATGAACTTGGCCACGGTCGTCTCCAGGCGGCGGGGGAGGGGGACGGTAGCCTCACGACACGCGAACGCAACTGTTCGGCGCACACGATCAGGGGCCGCAGGGGGTCACCTCGAACGTGACGACCTGCTGACACCAGTCGCGATCGGCGCCAGGGTGATCCGTGCACGTGCGGGACTCGCCGCGTCCCTCGAAGCGCCCTCGAAACACCGCCGTCTCGCCGCAATTGCGCACGGTGACGCGGTAGTCGACGGGGCGTCCGTCGATGCAGCTCGAGTAGTTCGCCACGCGCGCTTGATAGGTCCCGGCCGGCGCGCGGCCGCGCGGCCAGAAGACGTGCTCGTGGTTCACCCCCATGTTGCTGCCGCAACCCGCGTTCGCGTCGAGGTCGAGGTGGCCTCCGCTGAGCACGTCGCGGTTGCCGTAGTAGACGACCGCGCCGTTCGGATCGGCGACGTAGAGGTCGAGGTCGGTCGCCTCGGTCATCGAGAGCGTGACCTCGACGTCCCCCGTGCCGAGCGGCAAGACGCGCAGGTCGCGCCGCACCCACGTCGAGAGGTTGCCGTGCTCGTCGACCGCCGCGACCTCGATCGCCGTCAGCAGATCCTTGCCGGGCTCGAGGGGCAGGCCGCTCGGCAGGACGGGCGCGTCGACGCCGAACTGCAGCTCGGTATCCTCGACGCCGGCGACCCGCAGGGCGCCGAGCTCGGTGTCGATCGTGGCGGGCACGAAGAAGTGCCCGGGGTAGTCCACGAAGCGGACGAGCAGGCCCGTCACCGCGTGGGCGCCGCGGCCCTCGGCGACCAGGCCGACGCGCGCGGGCGCGCCCGGGATCACCGTGAGCCGATCGCGGGCGCTCTCGCCGGCGCCGAGGCGCAGGGTCGGGCCCGAGGAGGCGGCGCTTGCGGGGGCGGCGCCCGCGCGGAGCTCCCCGCCCGCGACGACCCACGGGTTGTCGATCGTTCGCCCGCCCGTGGAGGCGAGCTGACGCAGGCGCATCAACCCCGAGGGGAGCAGGCCCACGACCTCGACGTGCGGGCCCGGCTGGTAGCGCGCGCGCATCGCGTCCAAGGCGGCGGCGGGGTCTACGCCGCTGGACTGCGTCGTGTCGCTCGAGGGGCCGACGGGGGTCGGCGTGACGGGCTCGATTGGGCGCTCGGCGGCCTCCGCGTCGCTCGTGGACGAGCCCGCGAACCCGCCTCGCAGGTGCAGGACACCCACGACGGCGGCCCCCAGCATGAGCGTCAGGATCACGCCCGCGGCGACCAGCACGCCCGTGTCGATCGCCCGCGACTCGTCCTGCGCCGCCTGCGCGTCCCCGTCGATGTCCCGATCCCTCGGCTCCCGCACGTGCGCATCCTACGCCAGCCCCACGGACTTGCCCCCTCGGGATCCGTGTCCGGTGCCGCACTGCTTGCGGTCGGGGCCCCAGGCGAAGGATGATCCGCCCGTGGCCGAGTCCGAGGAGTCCAGACGTCGAGAGCCCGAGCCCGGCCTCGTCGGGACCACGCTTCAGGGACGCTACCACCTCGTGCGCATGCTCGGGGATGGGGGCATGGGCGCCGTGTACAAGGCGGCCGACCAGGTCCTCCGCCGCTTCGTCGCGATCAAGCTCCTCCACCCAGCGACCGCCGACAACCCCTCGGCGGTCGAGCGCTTCGTCCGCGAGGCGCGCTCGGCGGCCGCGATCGGGCACCCGAACATCATCGACATCCTCGACTTCGGCTACGAGAAGGGGCGGCCCTTTCTGGTGATGGAGTACCTCCGCGGGCGCGCCCTCAGCGAGCTCATCGCCGAGGAGCGCCAGCTCACGATCGCGCGGGCGGTGAACATCGCGACCCACAGCCTCGCGGGGCTCGCGGCGGCGCACGATCGCGGGATCCTCCACCGCGACCTGAAGCCCGCGAACCTGATGTTGATCGCGATGCTCGGCGACAACGACTTCGTGAAGGTCTGCGACTTCGGCTTCGCGGCCCTCGTACAGCCCTCGCAGCGCATCGAGGACGGCAAGACGCTCACGCCCGCGCGGACGCTCGTCGGCACGCCCGCGTACGCCGCGCCCGAGCGGCTCCGCGGCGACGAGAGCCGTGATCCGCGCCTCGACGTCTACTCGATCGGCGTCGTGCTCTTCGAGATGCTCGCGGGGCGCCGGCCCTTCGACGCGCCGACCTTCCGCGAGCTCGCGCGCAAGGTCCGCACGGACCCGCCGCCGAAGCTCCGCCACATCCGCGCCGACATCCCGAAGGGCCTCGAGTTCGTGATCGAGCGATCGCTCGCGAAGGAGCGACAAGAGCGGTGGGCGTCCGCGGAGGAGCTCGCCGCCGCGCTCGTGCCCTTCGGGGGGCGCATCATCCCGCGCGAGGCGCTGCCCAGCGACTCGTTCACGATGGACCTGCTGCGCCTGAAGGCGCGCGAGACGCAGCAGCAGCGCGTCATCTCGTCCGACGACGCCGCCGAGCTCCTCGAGCTGCGCCGGAAGTATCGGCAGGAGCGGCGCGAGCGGGAGCAGCAGGTGCGCGCCGAGCAGGCGTCCACGCCGGCGCCGGCACCCGCGGAGAGCGACTCGCTCTCGCTCGAGATCGAGGAGGCGCCCGTCGAGACGAGCGCGAGCATCCTCCGCTCGACCGACACGCACTACAAGGAGCCGACGATCCCAGCGCCGCCGCTCCACGGCGCGCTGATGGCCGACCGGACCGAGCCGGTCGACGCGGGCGCCCTCCCGGGCGCGACGATCGTCGCGCCGCGCCTCGACCTCACGCGCACCTTCGCCGGCTCCGTGGCGCTCGCGGTGCTCCGCTTCGTGTCGCGCCGCTTCGGCGAGCGCGCGCTGACCGAGCTGCTCGGCAGCCTGCCGCCGGGGCCCTCGGAGGTCTTCCGGTACGGCGTGGCGGCGGAGGACCGCATCCCCTTCGACGCCGTCACGGCGCTGATGCAGGCGATCGACGCGCAGCTCGGCCGCGACGACCTGCACCTCGTCGTCCAATGTGGCCGCGCCGCCGCGGAGGGCGCGTTCGACGTGATGCGCGAGGTGCGCCCGCCCGCGCCGCCGCCCGAGCTCCTGCTGGCGGAGATGCCGCGCGTGCTGGGCGCGCTCGTCGAAGGCGTCGAGCTGCGCGTCGGACGGATGGGCCGAGGCTACGGGCGGCTCGAGCTGGACGAGCAGGGCGAGCCGTCGCTCTCGTTCCACGTCTTCTTGATCGGCTTCCTCGACCGAGGCCTCGACCGCTTCGGCGCCTCCGACGTGGAGGTGAACCTCATCAGCAGCCCGGCGCTCGGTGACGGAGAGTGCGTGTACGAGATCAGCTGGCTCGGAGGGTGAGCGCCGCTTGGTCCCAGTCGCCTACGCCTGCGCGGTCGGCTTGCGGTCGGGGACGTCGAGGCCGAGGCGGCGGAGCTTGTCGAGGAAGGTGGAGCGCTTGAGGCCGAGCGCGCGGGCGGCCTCGCTCTTGTTGCCCGCCGCGAGCGCGAGCGCCCGCTCGCAGACGCGGCGCTCGACGTCTTCGTAGGTGCCGTCGAGGGGATCGCTCGGGAGCTGCTCGGCGACGCCGGGGAGGGCCGGGAGGTCGGCGCGGCGGACCTTCGGTCCCGTCGCGCGCGCGACGGCGCGGTCGATCACGTGCTGGAGCTCGCGGAGGTTGCCGGGCCAGTCGTGCGCGAGCAGCGCGTCGATCGCCGATTGCTCGATCCCGAGCGGCGCGCGGCCGAAGACGCGGCACGCGCGGTCGAGCGCCAAGAGCACGAGCGAGGGCAGGTCGTCGCGTCGCGCGCGGAGGGGCGGCACCTCGACGACGAGCCGCGTGAGCCAGCGCGTGAGCTCGGCGTCGAAGGCGTCCGCGGCTGCGAGCGGCTCGAGTGGCAGTCGGGTCGTGGCCATGAGGCGGAGCTCGAGGGGGTAGGGCGCGCCGTTCGCGGCGCGGCCCTGGCGCTGCGCGAGGGCCTCGGCGAGCGTGTGCTGCGTGGGCAGGGGGAGCGCGGGCACGTCCGCGAGGAGCAACGTCCCGCCCGCCGCGAGGCGCAGCCAGCCCGGGCGCGTGTCGTCGCCGAAGAGCGCGAGCTCGGCGTCCTCCGGCGTCATCGCGGCGCAGTCGGCGACCACGAAGGGGCCCTCGGCGCGTGGTCCGCGCTCGTGCGCGCGCTGCGCGACCCGATCGACGTCGGAGCCTCCCTCGGCCAGCAGCGTGAGCGGCGCGTCCAGCGGGGCGAGCTCGTCGAGGCGTGCCTCGAGCGTCTGCATCGCCTCGCTGTAGGCCACGGCCGCCGCCGCGCGTCGGGCGGCGCCGCGCCCTGCGCGCAGCGCCCGCGCGTCCTGCTCGGCGCGCTCCAGCGCCTCGCGGATCGACACGACGCCGATCATTTCACCGTCCGCGCCGACGAGGCGGACTTGCGGCAGCCGAATTTCGTGATTGACGCGCGGGCCGTCGCGGCTTGGCGCCAGGTCGATAGGGGGACGGGCTATAGAACTTCTCCTCTAAAAGCCACAGGACGGCTCGGGCCCCGGGTAATTCCAGGACCGGAACGACCGTCAAACCGATGGCATACTACCCAACTCAACTAGTTTAGAGACAG
>JAHBWH010000171.1 GCA_019637115.1 Myxococcales bacterium
CAGCTCGACGCGCGCGACGCCGCGCTCGCGACGGGCCTCGTCTACGGGACGCTCCGTGTCCTGCCCGCGCTCGACGCCGCGCTCGACGCACACCTACCTCGCCCCGAGCGGCTGGACCCTTGGGCGCGCGCCGCGATGCGCGTCGCCGCCTACCAGATCCTCCACCTGCCGCGGATCCCCGTGTCGGCGGCGGTGAACGAGTGCGTCGGGCACATCCGCCGCGAGCGCGGGAAGCTCTCGGGCGTCGCGAACGCCGTGCTCCGCAAGATCCCGCGACCGGCGCACGCCGCGCCCCCCACCCACGTCGTCGCGCCCGCTTGGATCGCGGAGGCGCTCGGCGCGTCGCTCGGCGAGGCCCGCGCCGCGCAGGCCCTCGCGCTCCCGCTCGACGCCGCGGAGTCGGCGCGCGGGATGCCGGTCGATCTCCGCGCGCTCGTCCCGCGCGACGCGCTCGCGGAGCGCCTGCGTGCGGCGCGGCCGGAAGCCGAGATCGCGTTCGGGGTCGCGCCGGCTTGTCTGCACGTGTGGCGAGCTGGCGATCCGCGCACCCTCCCGGGCTACGACGAGGGGGCGTTCACCGTACAAGAGCAGGGATCGCAGCTCATCGGCGCGCTGGTCGGCGCGCGCCCTGGCGAGCTCGTGCTCGACGCCTGCGCTGGCCACGGCGGCAAGACCGCGCAGCTCGCGCACGCCGTCGGCCTCTCGGGCCGGGTGATCGCGGCGGACTTGCACGAGCCACGCCTCGAGCGAGGTGAAGAGAGCTTCGCGCGGCTCCAGGTCGACGCGCCCGTCGAGACGTTCGCGATCGACTGGACCATCGGCGACGGGGGCCTCGGCAGCCACCCCGCGGCGCGGGCGCGCGGCGGCTTCGATCGGGTCCTGGTCGATGCGCCCTGTAGCGGGCTCGGGACCCTGCGCCGCCGGCCGGAGATCTTGCTCCGCGTCGACCCGACGCACGTCGCCGCCCTCGCCGCCACCCAGCTCGCGATCTTGCGTCGCGTCGCGCCCCTCGTGCGCCCGGGCGGCGCGCTCGTCTCCGCCGTCTGCTCACCGCTCGCGGCCGAGAGCGCCGAGGTCGCGGAGGCGTTCGAGGCGCACACGCCCGCGTTCGCGCGCCAGCCCCTCGAGCTGGGGCGCGTCGTGGGCGCCCACGACGGCGAGCTCTCGACGCTCCCGGATGGTTCGCTCGCGCTCGGTCCGTGGCTGGACGGCTGCGACGCCTACCGGGTGATCGCGTGGACGCGGCCCCCCTGAGCCTGCCTGCGCTCGCCCGAGCGACGCGGGAGCTCGCCCGAGCGAGGCGAGCGCTCGCCCGAGCGACGCGGGAGCTCGCCCGAGCGACGCGGGAGCTCGCCCGAGCGACGCGAGCGCTCGCCCGAGCGACGCGGGAGCTCGCCCGAGCGACGCGGGAGCTCGCCCGAGCGACGCGGGAGCTCGCTCGAGCGACGCGGGCGCTCGCCCGAGCGACGCGGCCTCAGAACTCGCCGAAGAGCTGCTTGATCGGCACGTCGAGGGCGGTCGCGACCTTGAAGAGCGAGCTGATCGACGCGCTCGACTCGGCGCGCTCGATCTGGCTGAGCAGAGACACGCTGAGCCCGGTGCGCACCGCCATCTGCTTGAGCGTGAGCGCGCGCTCTTTGCGGAGCGCCCGGATCGTCTCGCCGATGACGCGATGGAGCTTCTCCTCCGGCGTGCGGAGCAGACCCTTCTTGGCGACGACGCGATCGACGACCTCGCGGAACTCGTCCGGGTTGAAGGGCTTCTTCAGGTAGCCCACGGCGTCGAGCTTCATCGAGCGCACCGCCGTATCGAGGCTCGGGTAGCCCGTGAAGATCACGACGGCGACATCGTCGTCGACCTTGCGAATCTGCTCGAGGACCTGCAGGCCATCGAGCTTGGGCATCATCAAGTCGAGGACGACGAGGTGGAACCCGCCCGTCTTGACCTCGTCCGCCGCCCTCACCGGGTCCGAGAGCGTCTTGACGGAGTATCCATCCCGCGTGAGCAGGGTCTCCATGAAGGCGCAGATCTCGTCGTCGTCGTCGACGACGAGCACTCGCACGGGTTGCAGGGGCTTCGCCTTGCTCATCGCGTCACCTTTCGCGGAGGACGCGCTCTCGCCGCTCGCGCCGGACTCCGCCTTTGCGTTGGGAGTCTTCGCGCTTGGACGAGGGCGAGCCCCCGAGGTGGCACGACCCCGAGCGGGAGCTGCCGGCGTGGCGCTCTCGATCTCGGCGTCGGCTGTTCTTTTTCGGCTCGCCAGGGGACCCTCTCGGGAGTTGGGCTCTCCCGGACCGAACGGCCTTGGCGCCGGGAAAGAAATGGTCGGGGCGAAAGGATTTGAACCTTCGACCTCACGGTCCCGAACCGTGCGCGCTACCAAACTGCGCTACGCCCCGTTCCCCCGCTTCCTGCCGCGGGGAGGCGGGAAACTAGCCCCGGCGCGCGAGGCTGTCAAACGCGAAAGAGCCCATGGGTGTCTCCGAGGCGTCCGCGGTCGCGGTCGGTGGACCCCAACCGCCTCGAAACCTCGCTTCCGCCCGGACCACGGCTCGCACCTCGTCGATCGACGCAGCCTACGGCCGCCGCCTCATGGCTTCCCGAGTGGGAAGCCAGCGCGCAGCCACCCCGGCGGGTTCGAAGGGATGCTCTCCCCGCTCGACACCCCACGCGCTTTGCGTTCGGGTGGCCCCGACATCACCAAGCTGGCCCGCCAGGCTCCGGCCCAACGAGCGCAGGCCCCCAAGTCGGCCCCCGGCCCGGCATCATGAAGGGCGCGGGCAAGCTCCAGCCCGATGAACGCCCCCACCTCGGCGCCCCCAGCATCACGGAGAGGGCGTGGTAGGCTGCGGCCCGATGAGGGTACGCCCCCCACTGATCGCGCTCGCGCTCTTCGTCGCCGGCCTCGGCCCGAGCGTGGCAGCCCAGGCGCCCGCGGACGAAGCGGACGATCTCGTCGAGACCGCTCCCACGCCGCCCCCTCCCCCGCGGGTCCTGCCGACCGTGCTCGTCGCCATCAACGTCGATGGCGCGCGCGTCCTGGTCGACGGGGCGCCGGTCGGAGAGGCGCCGCTCGCGCCGCTCGAGCTCGAGCCCGGCAGCCACGAGCTCACCGTCTCCGCGCCTGGGTACGAGGCCTCGACGCGGCGCTTCGAGCTGACCGAGGCGGGGCTCCGCGTCGACGTGCGGCTGCCACCCGCCACCGATGCCGCCCGCGTCCCCGACGACGATCCCACGTGGACCACCGCCTCTGCGGCGACGCCGCTCTGGAAGCGCTGGTGGCTGTGGGCGGGCGTCGGCGCCGTCGTCGTGGTGGCGACGATCGTCGCCGTCGCGGTCGCCGCGGGCGGCTCGAGCGTGCAAGAGGGCTTCCCCGTCCCGCCGATCCCCGGGAGGTCGCCGTGAAGCGGGCGTTGCTCTCGCTCGCGCTGCTCGCGAGCTGCGGGGACGACGGCGCGCTGCCCTTCGTCATGCAGATCGTCGCCGACGACGGCAGTGTCGCGGGCGCCGCGATCGCGCTCGACGCGGTCGACGCCGTGCAGATCGTCGTCAGCCCGCAGGCGGCCGACGGCGGCTTCGCGCCGATGGACCCGCGGTCGTTCGAAGGCGGTGACGTCGAGGCGCGGGTGAGCGCCGTCGGCGAGTGGGTGCTGACCCTCCGCCGGGGCTGGATCGAGCGCAACGCCACGATGGGCGCTGGCTCCTTCCGGCTGCACGTGCCCCTGCAGGCCGAAGCGAGCAGCGACGGACACACCCGCGATCCGTCGCTCCGCGTGCTCTTCTACCAAGGCACCGAGTCGATCGCCGAGAGCAGCCCGCGGCTCTTGGCTTGGCCGCTCGCCGCCGGCGGCGAGACGAGCGTGACCGTCGTATGCCGCCCTGGCTTCACCGATCGCTGCGCCTCGCGATGACGCTCCGATGACGGCGATGAGGGCGATGACGCCACGACGATTGCGATCACCCTCCGATCACGGCGATGACGTTCGGACGCTGGCGAGGGTGCAGCCGGGTCCGGGTCGGGGTCCGGGTCGTTCGGGGCTGGTTCGAGGTCCGGGTCCGCGACGGACGATGGCGCCGGCGCTGCGCGCCATCGTCGGTGGCTTGCTCGCGCTCGTCGCCCTCTCGGCCTGCCACACCGCGCGGCCGACGACGGTCGTGCGCGTGCTCGGCGGGGAGCGGCGTCCGGGCCCCTTCGTGTCCCCCTACGCCTACGAGCACTTCCTCCGCGCCGAGCTCGCCGCGGCGCGCGGGGACGACGAGGCCGCGATCGAGGGCTACGCCCGCGCGCGCCTCGGGCCGAGCGATGACGCGCTCGTCGCCGCGCGGCTCGCCGAGGCCTTCGACCGCGTCGGTCGGGTCGAGCGCGCCGACGCGACGCTCGCGGAGGCCGAGGCGCTCGACCCCGAGAGCGAGGCCGTCGCGCTCGCGCGCAGCCGGATCGCCGAGCGTCGCGGCGACGGCGACGGCGCGCTCGACGCGGCGGTCACCGCGGTCGAGCGCGCCCCCGAGTCGGACGCCGCGCTGGGCCGCCTGGGCGAGCTGCTCGCGCGGCGTGGCGCCTCGTCGCGCGCGCTCGTGGTGCTCCGCCGCGTGAGCGGTCACCCCGGCGCCGCGCGTGCGCGGCTCACGCTGGCGCTCACACTCGGGGATCCGATCGCGGCCGAGGAGGCCCTCGAGGCGCTCTCCCGGCTGGTGCCCACACGCCAGGCCGAGGTGGAGGCTGCCGTCCGGCTCGCCCTGGACGGAGGACGCCCTGCGCTCGCCGCCTACCTCGCGCGTCGACCCGGGGTCGACGCCGCCCTGCGCCTTCGCGCCGAGCTCGCGGCGGGCCTGCAGGACGAGGTCGAGGGCGCGCTGCGCGTCACTCCCTCCGACGAGCTCGGCGGCGCCGCCGCGCACGCCGAGCTCTACCTCGCCGTCGACCGACCGGACCTCGCCGCGCCGCTCGCCGAGTCCGCGCTCGCGCTCGGGGAGGTCGAGGCCCGCGTCTCGCTGGCGCGCGCCCGCCTCGCGCTCGGGGACGTCTCGGGCGCGCTCGAGGTGATCGCGCAGATCCCTTCGGAGTCCGCGGATCGGGCGGAGTCGACCCGCCTGCTGGCCGACGCGCTCGCCCGCGCGGGGATGTCGGGGCTCGCGGCCGAGATCGCGCCTCGGTGAAGCGCCGCCCAGATCGCGCCTTGGTGAAGCGCCGCCCAGATCGCGCCTCGGTGAAGCGCCGCCCAGATCGCGCCTCGGTGAAGCGCCGCCCAGATCGCGCCTTGGTGAAGCGCGCCTCGGTGAAACGCGGCCAAGATCGCGCCTCGGTAAAGCGCCGCTACGTGCTCGACGTCCCCGACCGCCGCTCGATGGTTTCCGCGGTCCGCCAGCGCCCGGGGCGTTGATCGGCGCCCGCACCCGTGCCTATCATCGGCGCCCGAAGGGGCGACGTCCGGGGCACCCGCGTGAACCGACGCCGCCGCGAGGATCCACGGCCGGGCGTTGCCCGCTGGAGAACGAGAGCGATGAGCGACAACGATCCGAAGTACCTCGACATCTTCCCGGGCTGGCTCCGCAACCTCGGCCAAGACGCCGAGGCGCTCGCGGCGCTCCTCGACGAGAGCGAGATGCCGACCCCAGCGCGCGAGGCGATCGCGGGGGGCATCAACTATCTCTTCAAGTCGCTCGATCTGATCCCCGACGGGATCGATGACATCGGCTACCTCGACGACGCCTTCGTGCTCCGGGTGGCGGCCGACCTCGCGATCGCGGCGGACACCGGCCCCGTCGCGACCGAGAAGCTCAAGACCCTGTCCTCGCTCGCGAACGAGGCGGACACCGTCCGAGAGTTCCTCGGCGGCGACTACGCGCGCCTCGAGAGCTACGTGAAGGGCCTGCGCAACGGCGCCGCCCGCGGTCGCTCCGTGCCCGACGTCGTCGGCAACGACGACGTCCGCAAGGAGCTGCTCTCGGACGTCCGCGGCTTCGCGAAGACGTACGAGTCTCCCTCGTTCAGCCGCGAAGAGAAGAACCTGATCAAGCTGAAGGCGTTCTTCGACGCGAAGCTGCCACGCTGAGGACTCAGTGTTCGAGTCCTGCGGCCTGGTCCGGACGATTCGCTCCGCCCGCTCTCGGTGAGCTGCTCCGGGTGAGCTGCTCCGGGTGAGCTGCTCCGGGTGAGCTGCTCCGGGTGAGCTGCTCCGGGTGAGCTGCTCCGGGTGAGCTGCTCCGGGTGAGCTGCTCCGAGTGAGCTGCTCCGGGTGAGCTGCTCCGGGTGAGCTGCTCGGGGCGACCAGCTGAGATGACCTGCGCCGGGTGCCCGGCTCTCAGCCGTCGCTCGGCGGTGGTGTCGTCTCGGCGGGGGCCGGCTCGGCGGTCGACCTCGGTCGCGCCCGCTGCAGCACGCTCGCGAAGGCGCTCCGGCGCTCCGCTGGCGCGCTCGGGATCGCCTCGGGGTCGAGCTCCGTGAGCAGGCTGGGGGACGCGGCGTCGCCCGTGCCGACGAGCAGGACCTTCCCGCCGACCTCGACGAGATAGAGGGAGCGGCGCGCGTCGAGCGCGACGCGCTCGATCACGCGGATGCGCCCTCCCCGCCCGCCGACGCCGAGGCCCTTGCGCGCCCCCCAGCGGAGGAGGAGCCACGCCAACAAGCAGACGGCGACGAGGCTGACGAGGGTCTGCAAGAGGGCTGCGCCGTAGCCGCTCGGGAGGGGCGGCGAGCTGGACGCCTGCAGGAAAATGGGGAGCACGCGCGCAGCCTGCCGAGCCGGCGCTCCGAGGTCAACGTGGAGGCCTCGGAGCGCGCACCATCGCTCACCGTCGCCGGGGGTCGCGGCGTGGAGGATGAAGCCAGGCGAGCGGCGCGGCGCTGGTCCGAAGGCGCGCGTTCTCGGGAAAGCGCAGGGAGCTTGCGTCCAGCAGCCGAGCGAGCTGGCTTGGGGCCTGGGGGAACTCGCACCCTGCCCTCACGTGGACGAGGGCAGGGGATCGGAGTCGTGTCTGGCGCGGCGCGAGGGGGGTTTGAGGTCGCTGCCTCACGTCGCGTGGACCAAGGCGTGGGCTCGCTGGGGCAAGGGCAAGGGCAAGGGCAAGGGCAGGGGACTCTTGGACGGGATTACTCCGCGGCGTCCGCGAGGGTCTGGGGCTTTCGCAGCTCGACCGCCTGCGCGAGCAGCTCGGCGACGTCGAGCTGCTTGATGTCCTCTTCGTCCTCGCCCTTGAGGCCGTCGGTGAGCATCGTCATGCAGAACGGGCACGCGGACGCGACCGTGTCCGCGCCGGTCCCGAGGAGCTGCAGCGTGCGCTTCTTGTTCACGCGCGTGCCGCCGGTCTCCTCCATGAAGTACTGCGCGCCACCGGCGCCGCAGCAGAGGCCCTGCTGCTTGTTCCAGTACTCCACCTCGACGAGCTCGACGCCCTCGATCGCCTTCGAGACCTGACGCGGCGACTCGTAGACCTGGTTGTAGCGGCCGAGGTAGCAGCTGTCGTGGAAGGTCACCTTCGCCTTCACGGGCTTGCTCGGCTGGAGCTTCCCCGCGACGAGGAGGCCCTGCAGGTAGTCCGTGTGGTGCACGACGTCGTAATGCCCGCCGAAGTCCGGGTACTCGTTCTTCAGCGTGTTGAAGCAGTGCGGACACGCGGTGAGGATCGTCTTCTTGTCGGCGCCGTAGCCGTTGAGCGTCTCGACGTTGCCCTCCGCCATGGTCTGGAAGAGGAACTCGTTGCCCGCGCGGCGCGCGGGGTCGCCGGTGCACGTCTCCTCGGTGCCGAGGATGGCGAAGTCGACGCCCGCCGTCTGCAAGAGCTCGACCACGCTGCGCGCGACGCGCTTGGCGCGGTCGTCGAAGCTCGCGGCGCACCCGACCCAGTAGAGCACCTCGGCGTCGGGACGATCGGCGAGGAGCGGCACGTCGAGCCCCTTCGTCCAGTCGGCGCGGTCCATGTTCGAGACGTTCCACGGGTTGCGGTTGCGCTCGATGCCGTTGAAGGCGCGCTGCAGGTCGTGGGGGAACTCGCCCTTCACGAGCACCTCTTCGCGGCGCATCTCGACGATCTTGTCGACGTAGCTGATCATCACCGGGCACTGCTCTTCGCACGCGCGGCACGAGGTGCAGCTCCAGATGACGTCGGGGTGCAGGACATTCGGCAAGAGGTCGATGTCCGCCGCCGTCTGGAAGAAGTAGGCGCCCTCGGGGGCCTTCGGGTACGTGTGCAGCTCCTCCGCCTCGCCCTCGGGGGCGAGCTCGGGTGCAGCCGGGCGCGGACCGTCCGTCGGATGCCCGACGTCGTCGGTGCGACCGAACGTCGCGTACTCGCTCCCGTAGAGGTGGTCGCGGAGCGCGAGCGTGAGGTGCTTGGGCGAGAGCTTCTTGTCCGTGATGTAGGCGGGGCAGTTGTCGCTGCAGCGGCCGCACTCGGTGCACGTGTAGAGGTCGAGGATCTGCGTGTAGTTGAGGTCGCGGATCGTCTTGATGCCGAGCGACTCGTCGCGCTCGAGCTTGCCCTCGATGTCGTCGACCTTGGGCAGCGCGTTCGGCCTCATGTCGTACGCGAAGACGTTCGGCATCACCGTGATGATGTGGAAGTGCTTCGTGTAGGGGAGGATGTGGAGGAAGAGCAGGACCCACGCCGCGTGCCACCAGAAGCCGGCGTGCTCGAGGACCTTGAGCGTCTCCTCGCTCATGCCCGAGAACGCGAGCGCGAGCGCCGAGCCGAAGGGCTCGTACCACGCCCACTCGACCGCCTGACCCGTCGCCTGGCTCGCCAGCGCCAGGTGGCCGCCGACGTAGAGGAAGTCGGCGAACATCATCGTGAAGATGATCGCGAGGATGACGTTCGGCTCGAGGCCGAGCGTCATGCGGGGGCGATCACCGACCTCCTTCGGATCGGCGCTGTCGCGCCCCTTCTTCGACAGACGCAGCCACCAGAACGCGAGCGCGCCGGTCATCGCGCCCGCGGCCGCGAGCTCCTTGGCGAAGCTGTAGAGCTGGCCGACGACGTGCTCGGTGCTGAGGATCCCGAAGAAGAAGTCCCAGTCGTAGACGAAGCCCCGACCCCAGAGGAGGATCGAGTTGAGGAGCAGGACGTTGAAGGCCGCGAAGATGACGATGTGGGCGAAGCCCGCGAGCGCGTAGCCCTTCTTGCGCCACATCTTCTCCTGGCCGAGCGCGACGAGCAGGACCTTCTTGGTGCGCTGCAAGAACTGCTCGGGGCTCCACTCGAAGCGCGGGTCGGGCTTGCCCAGCATGACCTGCCGCGTCCGCCGCAGCGCCGACCAAGAGAAGAAGGAGATGGTGCTCACCAGCACCAGCGTCATCGCGATCCAGCTCATCGAGTTCGCTCCTGGGGCTCTGGCGAGGGCGCCTCGTCGGGCGCGCCGCGGCCATCCCGGAGCGGGTGATAGGTGGAAGGGTCGCGGAAGTCAATCGCGCGTCACCGCGCAACCCCTCGGGTCCGCGGGAGAAACGGGAAAAACGACGCAGCGCGTCAAGCGCCGGCGGTGCCGTCGGGATCGGCGGGCGGAGCGGCAGCCTCGTCGGCGTCGCCGAAGAAGGCCGAGACCGCGCGCGGGTCGGCGGTCACGTCGCCGGTGGTGAGCATCGGAGAGGCGTCGACGTCCCCCGCCTCCATCATCTCGACGACCTTCCGGAGGACGCGGTCGATGACGGCCTGCTCGGACGCGGGCAGCGACGCGAGCTGCCGTCGGAAGCGCTCCGAGAGGGGCGAGGGAGCTTCACCGACGAGCGCGGCGCCCGCGGGCGTCACCCGCAGGTGCACGACGCGCTTGTCCGCGCTCGAGCGCTCCCGCCGCAAGAGGCCGCGCTGCTCGAGGCGATCGAGGATGCCGGTCACCGTCGCCTGGCTGAGCGAGACGGACTTCGCGAGCGCGGTGGGTGTGATCCCGTCCGTGACCTCGGACCGCGCGATGGCGCGCAGGCAGACGAGCTGTGGCCCCGTCAGCTCGTGCACCTTCGCGAGCTGGCGGCTGTGCAGATCGATCGCACGCGTCATACGACGGATCGAGACCAGGATGTCCTCTTCGAAGGCGCTCGCCACGCGCCGCGGTGTAGCAGCCCCCCCCGCGGCACTCCAGATCCCGCGAGTCCCGAATCCCCTGCCCCTGCCCCTGCCCGTGCCCACCCGCAACCCCGAACGGCCGGCCCCGAGCCCCGGAGCACGACGGAGCACGGACCACGGACCACGAACCACGGACCACGAACCACGGACCACGGACCACGGACCACGGACCACGGACCACGAACCACGAACCACGAACCACGAACCACGAACCACGAACCACGGACCACGAACCACGGACCACGAACCACGGACCACGGACCACGGACCACGGACCACGAACCACGGACCACGGACCGGACCCCGACCCCGGACACCCCGACGCGCCCCACCCCCAAAGCCGCCTACCGCAGCCCGAACCGCCGAATCTTCGCGTAAAACGTCCCCCGCGCGACCCCGAGCGCCTTCGCGGCGGCCGCCACGTTGCCCTCGAAGACGTCGAGCGCGTGGGCGAAGATCTCGCGCTCGTGCTCTTCGAGTGGCCGAACCACCATCGCATCCGGCGGTGCGCTCGCAGGCGCGCTTGGAGGCGGGGCGCTCACGCGGGGCCCGCGCAGCGGGATGTCCTCGATGACGTCCACGTCGAGCGGCAGGAGGCTCGCGGCCCCCTCGAGCAGGTTCGTCAGCTCGCGGATGTTGCCTGGCCAGTGGTAGGCCATCAGCGCGTGCATCGCCGCGGGCGCCACCCTCACGGGCGACCGCCCCGCGCGGCTCGTGTAGAGCCCGAGGTGGTGCTCGACGAGGCGCGGGATGTCCGACCGACGCTCCCGGAGCGAGGGCAGCCGCAGGTGCACGACCCGGAGGCGATAGTAGAGGTCGAGGCGGAACGTCCCCTCGTCCACTGCGCGCTCGAGCTCGCGGTGGGTCGTCGCCAGCACGCGCGCGTGGATGGGCACGGCGCGCGCGCCGCCGAGCCTTTGCACGACGCGCTCCTGCAACACGCGGAGCATCTTGGCCTGCATGTCGATCGGCATGTCGCCGATCTCGTCGAGCAAGAGCGTGCCTCGCCCCGCGAGCTCGAACCGCCCGGCTTGGCCGCGCGCGCGCGCCCCCGTGAACGCGCCGCTCTCGTAGCCGAAGAGCTCGCTCTCGAGGAGCTCGCGCGGGATGGCGGCGACGTTGATGCCGACGAAGGGCTCGCGCGCGCGAGGCGACGCGTTGTGGATCGCCTGCGCGAGCAGCTCCTTGCCCGTGCCGCTCTCGCCCGTGATCAGGACCGGCACGTCTGCGAGCGCGGCGCGGCGGGCGTCGGCGAGCACCCGGCGGAAGCCCTCGTCCTCGCCGACGAGGTCCTCGAAGCTGAAGCGCGCCGCCGTCCCCACGAGCCGCTGCGCGAGCTGCTGCGCGCTGCCGAGCTCGCGCAGCGTCACCACCGTGCCCCCCGGATGCCGGCGCGCCCGCACGAGCAGCTCGACCCTCGAGAGCGTCACGGGCTCGTCCTCGGCCTCGCGCAGGACGGCGGCGGCGAGCGGCGCGAGCCCTGGCCGCGCGTCGAGCGTGCGGCCGACGAGCTGGTCCCGCGTCGCGCCGAGCAGCGCGACCGCCGCGCCATTGATCGAGCGCACCCTCCCCTCGACGTCGAGCGCGAGGATGCCCTCCCAGATGGTCTCGAGGACCGCGGCGTCTCGCTCCGCCGCCTCGCGGAGGGCCGCCGCGCTGGCGGCGCGGTCGTAGACCGCGGCGGCGATGCTCGTGAAGAGGGCGGAGCGCTCGGACGCCTCCGCCCCCGCCGCGCCACGATCCCCCCGCCGCACGACGAGCAAGACGAGCTCGCGCTTGGCGGTGACGATGGGCAACAACGCGAGCTGCGCGTCGCCGCTCTCGACGAAGCGAACGCGCGCGGTGCGCGCGGCCCCGTGCAGCTCGTCCTCGAGCGACCCGAGCTCGAGCCCCTTACCGAGCCCGACCTCCCCGTGGGTCGCGAGCACGGCGACGCGCTGGCCGCGATCGCTCGCGCGCGCCCCCGGCGCCTCGGCGCGGATCGCGAGCAGCGCGGCGCCGACCCCGCCATCGAGCTCCAGGACGAGGCGCGGCAAGGCCTCGTCGATCTCACGGACGCCATCGAGCGCGTAGAGGCGCCGCGCGGCCTGCACGAGGCGGCTCGTCCGCTCCCGATCGACCACGACCCCCTCGAGCGCCGCGATCAGCGCCTCCTCGGCCGCCTCGAGCTCCTCGAGCGCGACGTCGAGGTCGCGCTCGAGCACCCCGAGCTCGAGGTTCGGCCCCGCGAGCGATCGCGCCTCCTCGAGCGCCGCGCGTCGATCGCGGAGCGCGACGCGCGCATGTCGCACGCGCTCGATCCGCGTGACCAGATCGCGATCGACGAGGCGGTCGATCGCGCGCCGGCCGAAGCGGCGAAAGAGCGCCCGCAGCCGCGCCTCGTCGGCGGGCGTCCCCGAGGCCTGGACGAGGGGGTGCGCCTGCGCGAGCCACGACGCCGCGCGGTCGCGGGGATCCCCTTCGGCGAGGGTGTCCTCCGCCTCGACCTCGGCCATGCATATGTAGGCGCGGCCGAGCTCGTCGGGCGCGCCGAGGCGCACGAGCCGCCACACCGCCGCCGAGAGCGCGTCCCGCGCGCGCTCGACGTCGCCTCCGAGCAGCGACGCGCGCGCGCGCTGCTGCTCGACGAGGCACGCGAGCAGCCCGGTCGCGCGCAGGTCGGTGAGCCACCGGCTGGCGCGCGCAGCGTCGCCCGCCAGCAGCGCGAGCTCCGCCTCCGCCCAGGCGACGAGGGCGGACGGTGGCAGGCCTTGGCCGAGCGCGCCGTCGTCGAGCGCGTCCCCGCCGTTCATCGCCCGCGCGAGCCGTCGGAGAATCACGGTGGTCGGCGCAGACTGGCCGGTCCCCGCGACGACCGCGCGCGCGAGGTCGCCCGCGCGAAACGCCGCGAAGGTCGTGGCGGCGGCCACAGCGGCGTCGACGCCGCGTGCCCCGCGAGCGCGCCGCAGCGCGCGTGTGACCTCCTCTGCGTCCGCGGCGAGGACGGAGAGGACGACGTAGTCGAGCAGCGCTTCGGCGTCGCCGGCCTCCGCGCGTGCGCGCGCCTCGGCGCGGCGCGGGGCGAGCGGATCGTCAGACGTCAGGGCCTCGAAGACGCGGTCACGCTCAGCCGGCCGGGAGCTCATTCCTCCCTCAGCCGCGCCCCCGTCCCCGGCATGCTGCTAGGGACCTGCGTCTTGAGCCGCACGACGTTGCCCGCCGGATCGATCGTCCGGTACTCGAACGAGCCCCCCGCGATGAGGCGAGGCCCCGCGCGGCCGGGATCGGCGCGGCGGTCCTCCTCCCAGACACGCTCGAGCGTCTCCATCGGGACGCGCACGTGGACGACCGGACCAGGGCCGGCTGGCGCGGCGCCGCGCTGGATGACGATCTGCATGGCGCCGAGCTGCACCGTCGCCCCCGTCTCGTCGACATCCAACGAACGGAAGCCGAGGCGCGTGACGTAGAACTCGGACGCCACGCGAGGATCGGGCGCGCTCACCAGCACCAGCTCCACGCTGTTCAGCACGACTGGAATCCTAACGAGGTCCCCCCGTCCACGGAAGGCCGCCCCGGGCCATGTCAGGAATCGCCGATTCGCGAGCGCCGTTCGAGACGTTGCTCGATTGGGATGTTGTGATCCGATGGTGCCCCCGGATGAGGGTCGATCGGGCGGCGGACTGGTCGCCCGGGCCCCGCTCGCCTACACCTGGCCGGCTGTGACCGACCCCCGAGACCTCGCCGACGACGACGCGACCCTTCCGTCCGCTCCGATCCACCCTTCCACCCAGGAAGCCAACGCGGCCGCCGGCGCCGTCGCCCGCGCTGGCACTCGTGCCGAGACCGTCGCCGACGGCGACACCGCCGCCGATGCCGCCGATGCCGCCGACGCCGATCCCGATGAGATGGACACGGGCACCTCGATGGGGGAGCTCGCGGACGCCGAGATCGACGAGGTCACGCTCCTCCTCGAGCGTTTGGTCGCCGATCGCGGCCTGCTCGCGCAGCTCTCCGAGCCCTCGCGCCGCCGCTTCCTCATCGCCGCGGGGCGCGTCTCGCGGCCGACCAAGGGCGAGACACGCACGCTCGACCGCGCGTTCCGCCAACAGCGCAAGCTCGCGCGACGCGCCAAGCGCGAGGCGGCGCTCGAGGGCACGGGAATCCGCGAGAAGCGCCGTGAGGTCGTCTTCACCACGCCGACTCTGCCGGGCGGGGGCGGCCTCGCCGCACTCCCGGCGAAGCTCGAGGGCGGAGGCGAGGTGCGGCCGCGCGCGCCCGGCCCGCCGGAGGGCTGGGTGCCCGTCGAGCTCGAGGGGCTGCGCGGCTGCTACGTCTGCAAGCAGAGCTTCACGCAGCTCCACTTCTTCTACGACCAGCTCTGCCCGAGCTGCGCCGAGCTGAACTGGGACAAGCGCCATCAGAGCGCCGACCTGCGCGGGCGCGTCGCGCTCCTGACCGGCGGCCGCGTGAAGATCGGCTACCAGGCGGGCATCATGCTCTTGCGCGCGGGCGCCGAGCTCGTCGTCACGACGCGCTTCCCCCGCGACGCCGCGCGCCGCTACGCGAAGGAGGACGACTTCGACGCCTGGCGCGATCGCCTGCACGTCTTCGGGCTCGACCTGCGCCACACGCCGAGCGTCGAGGTCTTCGCCGGGGAGCTCGAGCGCCGCTTCTCGCGCCTCGACTTCGTCGTGCACAACGCCTGCCAGACCGTGCGCCGGCCCTCGGGCTGGTACCGACACCTGCTGCCGCTCGAGGACGCACCCTTCGCCGCCCTGCCGAGCGAGCTGAAGCCGCTCGTCGAGGGCCACGAAGCCTTCCGCGGGGCGCTCGTCGCCGCGAAGGCCGACGGCATCGACGCGCGCGCCGTCGGCATGCACGCCGCCCCGCAGCTCAGCCAGCTCGCGCTCCTCGCCGAAGACCTCGACGCGAGCGAGACGCTCTTCCCCGAAGGCACGCTCGACGCCGACGAACAACAGGTCGACCTGCGCGACCGCAACAGCTGGCGCTACACGCTGGCGGACGTGCCCACGCCCGAGCTCTTCGAGGTCTTCCTCGTCAACGCGATCGCGCCCTTCGTGATGAACGGCAAGCTCAAGCCGCTGATGCTTCGCGAGCGCACCTTCGACAAACACATCGTCAACGTGTCGGCGGTCGAGGGCCAATTCCACCGCACCTACAAGACCGACAAGCACCCGCACACCAACATGGCGAAGGCGGCGCTCAACATGATGACGCGTACCTCGGCGCAGGACTACGCCAAGGACGGCATCTACATGAACGCGGTCGACACCGGCTGGGTCACGGACGAAGACCCGGTCGCCATCGCCACCCGCAAGAAGGCCGAGCACGCCTTCTCGCCGCCGCTCGACATCGTCGACGGCGCCGCGCGCATCCTCGATCCGATCTTCGACGGGGTCACGACGGGCGAGCACGTCTTCGGCAAGTTCCTCAAGGACTACCGCTCCGTGCCGTGGTGACCGCGTCCGCAGCGTGGCTTCGCGGGGTTCAGTCGCGGCGAGCTCCCCGAGGACTACCGCTCCGTGCCGTGGTGACCGCGTCCGCAGCGTGGCTCCGCGGGGTTCAGTCGCGGTTCAAGAGCGCATGCAAGATCTCCTCGAGCCCGAGGTCGGGTGCGATCAGCTCTACGTCGTCGAACGAAAGCGAGAAGGGCTGGCCCTCCGCGACCTCGAGCGGCAGCCGGACGCCGAGCTCGAAGCCGGAGCCGATTTGGTGGGCCGCGATCTGGTAGCGGGTGTCCCAGACCGTCCCGAGGACCGCGACGTTGACCTCCGCGAAGCCGGTGACGTCGAGTCGCAGCACCGGCCGCGCGATCGCCTCCGCGAGCGCCCGCAGGTGGAGCCCTTCGTTGGGGGTCCAGCGCACGTCGAGCCGCGCGCGCGCCTCGGCCTCGACGCCGAGCGCGCCGCCCACCTCGATGCCGCCGCGCACGTCGGCGATGAGCAAGCTGCCGCCGATGCCCGCCCGAATGAAGAGCCGCAGCCCCGCATCCGCTGGCACCGCGAGCTCGGCCGACCCCTCGACCACGGTGTCTTCGGGGCGCGCGGGGTTGAAGGTCACGGAGACCTCGGTGTCGCGTAGCACCGCGGGGCCGAAGCCCGCGCTCGCGTCGAGCCCGCCGCCGATGAACGCGAACACGCCGAAGCCGCGACCGAGCACCACGATGCCGGCGATCGGGATCTCGAGGTCGAGCCCGAAGAGCCGCCGACTGACCTCGCGTCGCGGGAAGAGCTCGACCTGATCGGCGAGACCGATCGCGCCCCGCACCTGCATCTCACCCGTGGGTGTGATCTCGACGTCCGCGCTCCCGCGCAGGTAACGCCCGAACCTGACGTCGAGCCGCCCGCCTCCGAAGAGCGAGAGTCGGTCGCCTGGCTCTCCGGTGGGCTGGCCGTCCTCGTCGAGCCCTTGGTTGGTCACCCCGAGCCGGACGCTGCCGCTCAGGTTCCGGTGCTGCGCGCCCACCGAGCCATCCACGCGGAAGACGCCCTGGTCCCAGCTCACGTCCACGCTACCCGAGAGACCTCGGATCGCCGGCTCACCGTGCCCGGCCGCCCCGAAGCGCAGCTCCCCCTCGGGCGTGCGCGTGACGCGCCCCTCGAGGTACGCGCCGCGTACGCCAGGGATGCGGCCGTCGGGGATGGGGACGCGCCCCGCGATCGTCAGGCCGTCGTTCTCGCTCCAGCTCACGCCGATCTGCGCGTCGACCCCGAGCGCGCGGAAGCGAGCGCTCCCGCCCACGGTCCACGCGTCGTTCTCGACCGCGATCGACACGGTGCCGGACCGAATGCCGGGCAGGCGACTCGTCTCGAGCTCGAGCTCCGCGCCCCCAGACATCCCCTGCTCGGTGTCGTAGGCGAGCCGCACCGTCGCACGGCGGAAGTACGTGGTCTCGGCGTCGAGCCGCCCCGCGAGCCGGAAGCCCTGCGGTCCGAGGCTGGCCTCCACGCGGCCCGTCGCGAGATCGCGGATCTCCACGTCGACCCCGCCGTCGACGCGCACGCCGCCGTCGTCGCTCGAGAACGCGAGGTCCGAGCCCGTGACCCGGATGGGGCCGGGGGGATCGAGCGCCTCGGCGGGCACGGAGCCTTCGATCGTGTCCACGCCGCCGTCGATGCGGAACGTCGGGTTGCCGGCGTCCCCCTCACCGACGAGCGAGGTCTCACCGCTCGCATAGTCCGGCTCGACGACGCCGTGGGCGCGCAGCCCCGTCGTCGGGTCGAACGAGACGGAGTCGACGCGAATCGTCGAGAGCCCCTTCACCTCGAGCCCCGGGAAGGCCGTGAGCAAAGGCTCGACGTCCAGCACGCCCGCGTAGCGCGCCCCCTCGAGCCGTCGCACCGGAAGCTCCACGGGCTCCGCGAGCGGCTTCCACTTCGGGTTGGCCTCGAGCACGTTCACCCAGAGTGAGCCGAGCTGCGGCGTCGCCTCGGCGTTCTCGTCGGCCGTCGCGAAGCTCTTGCGAACGAAGGCGATGGGCCCGAGCCGGGAGGCTCCCCCCTCCCCAGCCCACCACGCCTCCGCGGTCGGCACCGGAGACTCGGTGTCCGTATGCGACCACACGAACGACTTCACGATCTCGCGCGTCCGATCCGTGAGCAACACACGGACCTCGCCGACGGCCCCCGTGTACGAAGGGTCCGCGACGCGGACGGGGCCCATGTGCTCGCCGCGCCCGATCGCCTCGAGCGTCCAGAAGCTCTCGCTTCCGATCTGCCCTCCGAGCGCCGTGGATCCTACCGCAGCCGAGAACGTGAACGAGCGCTGGTCGAGCAGCGCGCGCACGTCGTCGTCGGACGCGCTCCGCACGCGAGACGGATCGACCGCGGCCCACCACGCCTCGATGAATCGCGCCGCCACCCGCTCGATCTCGGCGAGCACGTTGCTACCCGATGGGCCGTTCACGTCATCCGCGAGCAGCTCCATGTTCTCCACCGTGTTCGCCCAACGATCCTGGCGCCCCCAGTTGCCGAGCTGCAGCTCCACGATGTGGTCGACCTGCATCTCGGCGGGGAAGACCTGCCCTTGCCGAATCCCCCACATCGGTCGCCGCAGTAGCCGCGCCAAGGTCGAGACGCGCCCGCGGTGATGCTCCACGCCGCCGGTTCGCGCCGGGATCTCGATCACCCAGGGATCCGCCGGCAGCGCGTCGAGCGCGTAGGCGCGGCGGATCTTCTCCTCCAGCAGCTCGGAGAGGCGCGCGAGCCCCGTCCCCTCCTCGCGATCGAGCTCGCGCGTCGCGAGATCCCGCTGCCAGACCGACACCTGGCGGGGGCTGCCGCGGCGAAACGGCCCGACACGACGGAGCTTCCCCTCGGCCGCGCGGCCATCGTAGAGCGTCCCGCGGTGCGCGGAAGCCTTGAAGGCAGGGATGCGAATCTGGTCGACGAGGATCGTTCGTGCCGGCCCGGCGCCAGTGAGCCGCCCGACGCTGGTCGGGAGCAGCTCCGCCTTCTGCATCGCCTCCCTTCCCGTCGGCAACGCGCGGCGGATCACCGGCGCCTCCTCGCGACGTGCCTGCACCACGTGCGCCAGCTCGTGCGCCAGGAGCGCGCGCCCCACGGGCTCGCTCGGACGGTACGCGCCTCGCGCGAAGACGATGTCGTCGCCGAGCGTCAGCGCGCGCGCGCCGAGGCCTCGCGCGAGGCGCTCCGCGTCGGGCCCGGCGTGGACGCGCACGGCCCCCAGATCCTCTCCGTAGCGCGCCTCGAAGAAGCGCCGGCTCTCCGGGTCGAGCGGTGAGCCCTGACCGCGCAGCGCCGCGAGCTCCCGCGCGACCGTCGGCGAGGCTGCCCCCGAGGCGAGGTCGAGGCCGCCATCTGCCACTCGCACCGGCGTCGCCGAGCGCAGGCTGCGCGACGCGGCCTCATCGGCTGCTCGCTCGGCCCGAGCGCCCGGTGCGCCGATCGGCACCGCCGATGCCCGTGGCCTCGACGCGGCGCGGATGGCGCCGCTCGACGCGCCGCTCGATGCTGGCGCCGAAGACGCCGCGGATCGCG
>JAHBWH010000172.1 GCA_019637115.1 Myxococcales bacterium
TCCGAGTCCGAGTCCGAGTCCGTGTCCGAGTCCGAGTCCGAGTCCGAGTCCGAGTCGCGCTTCTTCCCCTCGCGCGCCAAGAGCACCGCCAGGCTCGAGACCAACGCCGCGCCCGCGACGGTCGAGACGAAGAGGAAGTCGATCACGCTCCCGACCGACGAGCAGCTCGCCGCGCGACCGAAGTGCACCTCCAGCACCTCGCCCGTCGCGTCGTCGTCGCCAATCTCGTCGATGCTGTCGTCTCTCGCGTGGCTCATGTCCCGATCCCGAGGGTCGATCCCGACCCGAGGAGCACCAGATAACCCACGGCGAGGTGGGCGACGAGGATCGCGCCCGCGCAGCTCGCTCGGCGCCAACGCGCCTCGCCGTCGAGCGCGCGGGCCGCGAGCATCGCGACCACGAAGAGCCCCAGGATCGACACGCCGAGGCTCGTGAAGGTGTCGGTCGTCGCGGGGTCGTAGAGGGTGGCGAAGGCGAAGGGGAAGACGACGAGCCACGCGCCGAGGAGCCACACGCCCGGGCGCGCGAGCGCGCGCAGATGCCGAGGATCCGCGAAGCGGCCTCGCGTCGCGATCACGAGCACGAGGGCGGCGAAGGCGAGCGCGGCGAGCGCGAGCGGTCGACCGATCGCGGCGCGCCCCATGGTGGCGATCTCTGCGCCGATCTCCGCGCCCTCGAGCCCCTCCGCCGACAAGACGCCGCGCGCCTCGGCGAGCCGCTCGTGCTCGGCCAGCATGCGCGCACGCGACGCCACGGCGCGCAAGCGCTCGTCCGGCGGCGTGGTCGGATCGTCCGCCCAGACCACGAAGGCCGCCTCCGAGCGCGAGGTCTCTCCGAGCTGCGCCCAGCCGTGCGCGAGGAGCGCGTACGCCTCGCGTCGGACCGGGCCGGGGCGCAGCGCTGTTGCCTCGCGCTCGAACGCCGCGAGCGACGCTGCGTCCTGTGGACGTCGGCGCGCCGCCTCGAGCGACTGCAGGGCCTCGTAATCACCGTCGCTGCGCTCGGCGATCCACTCGAGGCGACGGCGCGCCGTGCGCGCCGCGCGCGACGTCGGCGCCAGCGCGATCACCCGCTCGTAGGCGGCGACGGCGTCGGCGTACCGGAGGCTCTCTTCGGCGCGCTGCCCGTCCGCGAGCGCCTGCCGCGCCTCCTCGCGGCGCGGAGCCTCCTCGGCTCCGACCGACGACTCCTCCGTCTGCGCGGCGGCCAGCCCGCCGGACCATGCGCCAGACCACGTGCCAGACCACCCACCAGACCATGCGACGACGCACGCGGCCGCGAGCCGCACGACCGCGCGCGAGCCGATCACTTCGAGTAGCTGAACTCGTCGATGACGACGTTCGTGAGCACGTTTCGGATCGTGATCCGGATGTCGCGGCCCTCGATGTCGACGACCCCGTAGTTCGTCTCGGCGCGCGCGTCCTGCGTGAAGGGGCATGCCGTGCTCACGTTGTAGAGCGGCGCGCCGACGCCAGCCGCCACGATGTAGAGCGTCCCGCTCGGGCGACCGCTGCCGACACCGGGCGTCGCGGCGATGGGGACGCCACGCTCCCCGGACATGGCGATGATGGGGGTGCCCCCTTCCAGGCCTCGGATCGGGGTCGAGCGCTCGTAGACGTGGTTGTGGCCATTGAAGACGATGTCCACTTCGTATTGGTCGAAGATCGGCTGCCACGCCGCGCGGAGGTCGAGATCCGGGCGGTGGTTGGACTCGCAAGTGTAGAACGGCCGGTGGTGAACCGCGAACACCCAAGGGGTGCGGGTGCGGTCGACCGCCGCGAGATCCTCCCGCAGCCAGCGCCCCTGCGCGCCCGCGTAGACGGCGGTGTCGAGCACCGTGTCGTTGAGCACGACGAAATGCGCGTTGCCGTAGTCGAACGAGTACCACTCCTCGCCCTGGCCTCGCTCCCCCGCCGAGAGCTCCTGCGGCAGCGCGAACTGCGCGAGGTAGTTCACCGCGAGGCCGTCGTGGTTGCCGTTCGCGGGCATGAAGGGGACGCGCGCGAGGTGGTCCGAGATCGTGAAGCCGTCCGCGGTGGCCTGGAAGAACGCCTCCCAGTCGAGCTGGATCGCGCCAATGAACACGGCGTCGCCGCTGAAGACCTGCAGGTCGACGCCGAGGTTCAGCAGGCGCTGCTGGCTGAGCGGCCACGCGTTGTCGCGGTTGTTTCGCGAGTCGCCCGTCACCGCGAAGGACCACCGCTCGGCGGTCCCGAGCACCGGCGCGGTCGCGTAGTCGTAGACCTGGCTCCACCCGCCGGGGCCGCCGACTTTGTAGTAGTAGGTGGTGCTCGGCGAGAGCCCACAGACGTGCGCCTCGTGGATGCGGGTGCCCACTCGGTCGAGCGCGCTCGCCATCTCAAAGGTGTGACCGCGCTGCTGGAGGACACCCTCACCCGGGCCCTCCGCGGCCACGACCGCCGCCTCGTCGGTCCCGTAGAGCACGAAGCTCGCCTTGGTTTCTCGCACGCTGCGCCAGTTGATGGCGAAGGTCGTCGAGGCGTCGGCGGCGAAGCTGACGTGGACGTGGTCGGGGGTGCCTGCGCCGTCCTCGTCGGGGCCGATCTCGGGGTCGCGCACCTCCGGGGTCGACACCGTGTAGTCGCATCCCTCGGGTGTGTAGGTCAGCACCCGGAGCGCAGGCGGCGTCGCCGCGTCCCGCGGCGTGCCGCCTCCGTCCTCGGCGCCGGCGTCCTCGTTGGGACGAAAGCCCGTGTCTTCACAGCCGAGGGAGAGCACCGCGACCGCCACCGTCCACATCCCTCGCTTCATGGGCACACCTCTCACAAGCCGGCCGTGATCTGGAGCCACAGCATGTCGTTCTTCACGCCCTGCAGCGCGCCGTCGGGCGTCACCACGTCCTCGAGCTCGCGGACGTGCGCGTAGTTGATCTGCAGGCGCAGCGTCTGCTTCCCGGTCGGGTAGTAGCTGAGCCCAAAAGTGAGCCGGTAACGGCTCGCGGGGTTGTCGGAGTCGTTGAGCGCGGAAGGCGGCGCGTAGTCCGGGTGATCCGTCCCGCCACCGAGGATCGGACGCCCGCGGTCGAAGGGAGAGTTCGGGTTCGTCCAGTCGAAGCGGGCCTGAAGCTCGAGCGCCTGGTTCGGGATCGGGAAGAGCGCGTGGGGCAACACGTAGCCGACCTGGAAGTGGGCCCCGAGCGAGACGAATTTGTAGAAGGGCAGCGTGCGGCTCGGATCGTTGCGGTCGGTCTCGGGCGCGCAGTCGTCGTAACCCATGCGGCCGTTCACGGCGCGGCCGTTCTTGAACCAGACGAAGGCCGCGCTCGCGTAGAGGCCCTGCCAGCGGAGCTCGGCGTCGCCCGTGAAGCCGCGGTTCCAGTTCCGACGGTCGTCGCAATTGGAGTACAGCCCACCAGCCACCGCGAGGCGGGGGCGCTCGTTGCGCGCCAGGTCACTCTCGGCGTCGTTGCCCTCCGGCACGCCGAGGACGTGGAGCTTCAGGCGGAGCGCGTAGAGCCAGTGGTCGTTGTTGTTGATGGTGATGTTCTCGCGCCCCCCGACGAACGCGCCGACCGCGTACTCGAAGACGGGGCTCGTCGCGCCCTCGGTGACGTCGCCGATCCGCCCAGTCACCATCACGCCCACGTCACGCGGCGAGAGGTAACGCAAGAAGGGCCGCTCGGCGGCCGCGAGGGGCGTGTACACCGGCCGATCGATGAAGCCGAGGTTCAGCTCGTTGAACCGGTAGGCGTGGAGGAAGGGCACGATCATCTGCCCGATCGCGATGTTGAACGCCTGATGCGGTCGCAGCTCGAGAAACGCATCCTGGAGCGCTGGCGTCGAGCCGGCCATCTCGAGCTCGATGCGCATGCGGAGCCACCACACGAGCATCGCGTTCATCCCGAGCCGCGCGCGCTGCAGCAGCACCTGGTTGTCGCCGCGGGCGAACTCGTCGGAGAACCGAAAGATGACGCCTGGCTGCGCGAAGGCGGTGAGGTCGAGGAACCGGTGCGCGCGAGGGTCCGAGACCTCCTCCGTCTCCGCGTCTCGTCCACGCTCCCAGACCCGAATGTCCGCCGAAGCGCCAGCGGCGGTCCCGAGCACCACCACCGCCAACACGAACCCGCACCACCGCGCCATCATCGACTCCCGAACCTTCTTCCCGAGCCCCCGCGCCGGAAGATAGACGGTGGACCTCCAGGTGGGATGTCGGGCTCGCGACGTCCCTGTGACGGGTCGATGACGCACGAGGTCGTTGCGAAACGGGCACGAGGGAGCTTCGCAAGCGATGCACGCTGCGACGCATGGCAACGTCATGGATGGGGCTCTCGGCGCCCCCCCCTCCCGCGCCGCACCTGATTCGACGCATCACGCAGCTCACCCGCGGCCCTGCGGCGGTCCGCGGCGTCACCCGCGCGAGCGTGTTCCTGCTCGAGTCCGCCACGCACCTGACACGCTCGGCCCGCAAGACGCCGATGTCGGCGCGGGGACGGGCGCGGCGGCTCGCCTGGATGGCGGAGCAGATGGGCGCCGTTCACGGGATCGACGTGGTCGTGCGTGGCCCTCGCCCGCCGGAGGCGGCGGTCCTCGTCGCCAATCACCTGAGCTACATCGACGCCATCGCGGTGCTGGCCCACGCGCCGGCGCTCCCGATCGCCAAACGCGAGGTCGCCGAGTGGCCCTTGCTCGGCGAGCTGATGCGCGAGCTCGGGGTGCTCTTCGTCGAGCGCGGCGACGCCATGAGCGGCGCTCGCGTGCTGCGGAGCGCCCTTCGCACGCTGCGCGAGGGGACCTCGATCTTCGCGTTCCCCGAGGGCACGACGACGCTCGGCGATCGCGTGTTGCCCTTCAAGCGCGGCGTCTTCGGGCTCGCGCGCATCGCCGAGGCCCCCGTCGTCCCCATCACCCTGCGCTACGAGAGCGCCGAGCCCTGCTGGGTGGGCGACGAGCCCTTCCTCCCGCACTACCTGCGCACCAGCGCTCGAAGCCACACGCGCGTTCACCTCACCTTCGGCGACCCGATGACGCCGAGCGCGTACGCGCGCGCCGAGGAGCTCGCGGAGACGGCGCGCCACCAGGTCGCCGCGTGCCTCTGCGAGGCGTGAGCCACGAGCCGCCCCGATGAGCGCGCCGCGCCTGCGCGAGCTCGAGCAGCTCCACGACATCCTCGACCGCCTCGGCGACGAGGCCCGCGTCGAGGTCCTGACCCGCGTCGAGCACCGAGGTCAGCGCCTGCCCGTGCACGGCGTGGTGCTCGGCTCGACCGATCGCACCCTGCCCACGTTGGCGCTCGTGGGCGGCGTTCACGGGCTCGAGCGCATCGGCGCGCAGGTGGTGCTCGCCTACCTGCACACGCTCGTGGAGCTCCTCCGCTGGGACGAGGTGATGCAACGGTCCCTCGAGCGCGCCCGCATCGTCTTCGTGCCGCTCGTCAACCCCGTCGGGACGCTCCTCCGGACCCGCGCGAACGGCGCGGGCGTCGACCTGATGCGCAACGCGCCGCCGCACCCGGACGGACGCGCGAGCTTCCTCGTCGGTGGGCAGCAGCTCTCGCCGCGCCTGCCTTGGTATATGGGCGCCCCCGAGACGCCCATGCAGCGCGAGTCCGAGGCGCTCTGTCGCTTCATCGAGCGCGAGCTCTTCGAGGCGCCGCTCGCGATCGCGATCGACGTCCACAGCGGCTTCGGGTTCGAGGACCGGCTCTGGTTCCCCTACGCGCGCACGCGCCGGCCCTTCCCGAACCTCGCCGAGATCTACGCGCTCGAGCGTTTGCTCGACGAGACCTTGCCCAACCACGTCTACCGGCTCGAGCCGCAGGCCCGGAACTACACGGTGCACGGCGACCTCTGGGACTACCTCCACGATCGCCACGCTGATCGGCTCGCCGATGGAGGCGACGGCGCGGCGCGCGTGTTCTTGCCGCTCACGCTCGAGATGGGCAGCTGGCTCTGGCTTCGGAAGAACCCGAGACAAGCCTTCAGCGTGCTCGGCGGCTTCAACCCGATGAAGCCACATCGACTCAGACGCACGCTGCGCCGCCACCTGCCGCTCTTCGACTTCCTGCACCGCGCGACGGCGAGCCCGCGCCGCTGGGCATTCCCCGAGCCGCCCGTCCGCGAGCGGCTGACCGCGGCGGCCTTCGAGCGCTGGTACGCCGACTGAGCTCCCTCGCCGCCCGCGATCCCCTCTGCGGGATGCGAGTTGATACAGCGCCGGCACACGCGATCTCGACCGCGGCGCAGCGCACCGCCACCGCGCCGCCGGCGCGCGGCAGGCGCGTGAACCTCGCGAAGGGATGGCGACGCGCGCGTGACGCCCCCGCGACTCCATCGTCCCGACACGCGCGGGGCACGTCCGCGTTCCGAACGACCCGGACGCTGCCAGCGGCTGTCGAGCGGTCGCCAGCCTCCGAACCCCTCACGCGCGACGCCGCGCACGGAGGTCGTCATGACGCAACCTACCCCGAGCCCCTACTTCGACCTGCCGCGCGTCGCCTCGGCGAGCTACCCGACCCACGCCGAAGGAGTCCCACCCGGCGAGCTCGTCTCCGGCAAGTACCGCTTGCGCTTCGCATCAACCGAGGCCGATCTCGCCCGCGTGCAGCGCCTGCGCTTCGAGGTCTTCAACCTCGAGCTCCACGAGGGCCTCGACAGCGCGTATCTGCTCGGTCGCGACGAGGACGAGTTCGACGCCTACGCCCACCACCTGCTCGTCGAAGACCGCGCGAGCGGCGAGGTCGTCGGCACGTATCGCTTCATGACCGCGCCCCAAGCGGCGGCGCGAGGCGGGTTCTACTCGCAGACGGAGTTCGACTTCGCGGCCCTCCCGACCGAGATCCTCGCGCGTGGCGCCGAGGTCGGGCGCGCCTGCGTCGCGGCCGACCACCGGAACGGGCGCGTGATCCACCTCCTCTGGAAGGGTCTCGCCCGCTACCTCAGCTGGAACGACAAGCGCTTCCTCTTCGGTTGCGCCTCCATCCCCGGCACCGATCCAGCGGTCGGCCACCTCCTCGAGGACGCCCTGCTCGCGCAAGGCCAGGTGCACCCCTCGATCCGTCTCGAACCGCTGCCCGCGCTGCGCTGCGACGATCGGGTGAGCGACGATCTCGGGCGCGCCCCCACGACCGAGCTCCCGCCGCTCGTCCAGAGCTACCTCGGCCTCGGCGCAAAGATCTGCAGTCGACCCGCGCTGGACCTCGCGTTCAAGGTCATCGACTTCTTCGTCGTGCTCGATCTCGCGGCGCTCGAGCCGGGCGTGCGGCGCGCGTTCTTCGAGCGCAACGTTTGGTCCGTGGCGTAGGCGGGGCCGGCGGCTCGCGCAGCCGGCAACTCGCGCCGCCGCCGTGACTCGTCGCGGCGCCATCCCACGCGAGGGACGCTCGCGGACCACGTCCTACATCATCGCACGCGGGCCGACACATCTTCAGGAAGTTGAGCCGGTCTGCGAAGATGATGGTACCTCCCGAAGCATGCGACGAAACGTGCTCCGGCTCGTCCTCCCCCTCGCGCTCTCGGCGCTCGCCTGTGAAGGCCAGATCGACGACCCCTTCGCGAACGATCCCAGCCGCTCGCGCTGGGGTGGCGACGTCGGTGGCCTGGTCCCCGAGAGCGCCCTCCGCCGCCTCTCTCCCCTCGAGGCCGAGGCGACGGTGCGGGACCTGCTCGCCGAGCACGGCGTCACGGCCGCGATCCCGGCGGCCCCGCTGCCGACGCCTGACCACCGCCATGGCTTCCAGAACGCCCTCGAGACGGGGCACCTGAGTTTCGGGCTCGTGCAGGGCATCGTGGAGTGGGCCGAGTCGATCTCGGCGCTCGCCACCGCGAACGTCGAGCGCTCGCTCGGCTGCACGCCTGGCCCGAGCTGGGACGGCTGCGTCAGCGGCTTCGCCACGAACCTGATGCGGCTCGCGTTCCGTCGCCCCCTCGACGCCGACGAGCGGGCGCGCCTCGAGTCGATCTACATCGAGGTCGCCCGCGAGGCGACGCCGGTGGACGGCGTGCGCGCGCTCTGGGAGCTCGCGATCGTCAGCCCGGACTTCTGGTACGTCTCGGCCGAGACCGTGCCAGGCGGGACGCAGCTCGCCCCGCACGCCATCGCGAGCCACCTCGCCTACGGCCTCTGGGGCACGATGCCCGACGCTTGGCTCCGGGAGCGCACCGAGTCGCTGACTTCGTCCCGCGCGGTGCGCGAGGTGGCCGAGGTGATGCTCGACGACCCTCGCTCCGAGGCGACCGTGACGCGCTTCCACCGCGACTGGCTGAACCTCGCGAGCGCCTCGCAGCTCGACAAGGACCGCACGCTCTACCCGACCTTCGACGCCGCGCTCGCCCGCGACCTCGAGACCGAGCTCGACGCCTTCGTGACGCGCGCGGTCCTCGACGGCCACGAGATCGGCACCGTCTTCGCGAGCCGCGACGCCTACGTCAACCGCCGCCTCGAGCAGCTCTACGGCCTGTCCCCGATGTCATCGGGCGATGACGACTGGGTCTGGCGCGAGCTCGGGCCCGAGCGGGCCGGCATCCTCACCCGCCCCCTCTTCTTGGCGTCCACCGCCGGGCGCGGCGAGTCGTCGCTCATCCACCGCGGCGTCGCGGTGATCGAGCACCTCCTCTGCCGCACGCTCGCGGCGCCGCCCAACGCCATCGAGGAGGCGGTCGCCATCCCCCCGGAGGCGTCGTCGGGCAAGCTCCTCGGCGTCTCGGACCGCGCGTCCAAGCCGCAATGCTCGACCTGCCACGACACGATCGACCCGTTGGGGCTCGCGTTCGAGTCGTTCGACGCCATCGGCGCCTTCCGCACCGCGTACCCCGACGGCGTGCCCATCGACCCGGCAGGGCGCCTGGACGCGACGTTCCTCTCGGCGCCGATCGTCTACGAGAGCTCGGCCGAGCTGCTCGCGGAGCTGGCGCGCGCCCCCGAGGTGCAGCTCTGCTACGCGGCGAAGTGGTCGGAGTGGCTCACGGGCCGCCGCCCCAACCGCGCGCAGAGCGACGAGCTCGAGCGCATCGCCGAGGCCGCCGACCGATCGATCCGCGACCTCATCCTCGAGACCATCGCGTCGCCCCTCTTCCTGGACCGTGTGGAGCCCACCCGATGAAGCGCAATCCTGAGGATCTGATCGTGAGCAGCGGACGCCGCCGCTTCCTGAAGGGTGCGGCCGGCGCGGCCCTGGCCCTCCCCTTCCTCGAGTCCCTCGCGCGTCCGACCCGGGCGCGCGCCTGGACCGCCGCCCCAGGCATGCCACAGCGGCTCGTCGTCTTCTTCAACGGCCACGGGCTCATCATGGAGGAGTTCGTCCCGCGCTCGGGCTTCACGCAGGGCGCCATCCTCCAGCCGGTCGCGACGGCCGGGCTCGCCTCCAAGATGCTCGTCGTGACCGGCGTGAACTCGAAGGTCGAGGGCGGCCACCCCGGCGCCCCCTCCCTGCTGACGTGTGCGCCCGTCGTCGCGAACCAGCACGGCATCACCCACGCCACCGGGGCCTCGATCGACCACGTGATCGCGCGCCACATGCAGGACGGTGGCCCGCCGCGTCGCTTCGACGTGGCGATCAGCGGGAGCACCACCAGCACCAGCGCGCGCACCCTCTCGGACGAGCACACGCAGGTCTTCTGGGCGGGCAGCAACGAGCACATCCCGTCGATCATCCAGCCCCGCGCGGCGCTCGACCGCGCGTTCCCGGGCATGACGACGCCCCCCCCCGAGACCCCCACCCCCACGGTGGACGCAGGCGCCATCCGGCGCCGGAGCGTGCTCGACGGGACGCTCGCGCAGTTCAACCGCCTCCAATCGCGCGTCTCGACGGCGGACCGCGAGCGCCTCACGCGTCACGCCGATCAGATCCGTGACCTCGAGCGCGCGCTCGGCACCGGCGGCGGGACCACGCGGCCGCCGAGCTCTGCGCCCGCCTGCTCGAGCCCCTCGCTCGGCGCGACCGACGGGCTGAGCCACGCGCGCGCCGCGGAGTTCCTCATCGACACGCTCGCGCTCGCGATTGGGTGCAACCAAGCCGACGTCGGCACCTTCAAGGCGCTCGATCTCGAAGAGGGCGCCTGGGGGCACGTCTCGCACCCGGATCTCGCGCGGACCTTCGCGGGCGAGAACTACCATGGCGCCTGGCACCGCGCGTCGGACCAGCGGCTCGACTACGCGCGGCGCGCGTTCACCGCGATCAACCAATGGCACGGGAGCCTCTTCGCGAGGCTCCTGCAGCGCCTCGACCAGATCGACGAGGGTGACGGCACCGCGCTCGACCACACGCTCGTGCTCTGGATCAGCGACTTCGGCCACGGCGGCGGGCACAACGCGGATAACCTCCCGATCGTGATCGCGGGGAACGCGGGCGGTGCGCGGCTCGGCCGGCACGTGAACTACGCCCAGAACCCGACGAGCTCGTACGGCAACGCGAGCCAGCCGGGCAACCACAACCTGGCAGTGACCCTCGCGCAGGCCTTCGGCATCGCGGGGACGCGCTTTGGCAACTACGACCGCGTCGCGCAGCGCGTCGACGCCGGCCCCCTCGCGCTCTGATCGGGCCCGACGACGGTCGCTGCCCTCGCCCGCGCGGGCCATCACAGCCGATCGCAGCGCGCGGGGGAGAGCATTCCGACGCACAACCCCGCGTCAGAAGCCGCAGCACCCCCAATCTTCGCACACACCAGACAGCCCCACCTCGTCCCACGCGCCAGGAGAGCAGGAGGTCTCGACGCCGTCGCTGGCACACTCGCACTCCCAGATGCCCGAGGTCCCGAGGCGGCAGTCGATCGACAAGTCACGATCAATCGAATCCTGCACCGAACAGGTGCCGTACACCTCGTGGTCGTCGTTCGTGAGATCGCCATCGCACATCGAGGGCGCGTTGCAGACGCCGGGGTTGCCCAGCTCCGCAGAGCAGCCGTTCGATGCGCACTCGCCGTCGGTCGTGCACGCCTCCCCGTCGGCCTTGCGCGTCGCGCACGTTCCGTCAGGGTCGCAGTGAAGACCCTCTGCGCACTGGCCGGTCGGGCACTCCGCGCCGGCGTCGGGCAGCGGCGCGCACGTACCCTCGCCGCTGGCCCCCACGCCCTCGCAGTAGCCGCTCGCGCACTCCCACGGCGCGGCGCACGCGCCGCCCGCGGCGACGAGCCCGGTGATCGGACGACAGCCGAGCGGCGCATCGCCCATGAACGTGACGCGTGCGCTGTACTCGTCGCAGGAGAGCGCCCGTAGCGTGGAGACGCACTCGGCGGCGCGCGCACCGTCGAAGGTGGCGCGGCCCCCCTCGATCGAGGGGCGGATGAATGTCTCGAGGTCGAGGAATCCCCTGAGGTACGCCTCGCAGCTCGCCCGGTCGGTGACCGGAGGATCGGCGAACGCGAACTGGTAGTGGAGCTCGATCGGTGCGCAGCAGCCGACGGCCTGCGCGCAGGTGGCGGCGGCGAGCTGGTCGGCGTACTCGGCGAGGCTCAGCTCGATGGCGCCGGCGTCGCCCCCGCCTCCATCGGGGACGCTCCCGCCGTTGCCACCGCCGCACCCGGCGGCGATCAGGATCGAGAGCAAGCAAGTCGTCTTCGTGCGCATCATTTTGGCCTCCGGGCGAGTCGTCCATGGATCGCGGCGTGTGTCGTCGCCGCGCGGAAGAGCATCGTGGCGGCGCCCGCTTACGGCCCGCTTAGCCCGGGCTCCGCGATGCGCGATTAATCGCCGCGTAAGCGGGGCTCGCTAGAGTTCGTCGGATGAGCGATCGACCTTCGCTGCCCGACGGCCCGCCGGTGCTACGCACCGGCGTGATCGAGACCTGCTATCACCGCGCCGGGAAGGGCCCGTCGATCCTCCTTTTGTTCGCCGACGGGATCGCCGACCCGCTCGGGGCGCAGCTCTTCGAGCGCCTCGCCAGCCGCAATCGGGTGATCGCGCCGACCCCGCCGCCCGGCGTCGAGCCGACGAGCTGGCTGCGGGACCTGATCGAGGGACTCGGCCTGGTGCGGCCGGCGATCGTCGCCGACGAGCCGCTCGGGCTCCCGAGCCTCGCCTTCTCGATGCAGGAGCCGGATCGTGTGGGTGCGATCGTCGTGCTCGCGCGCGCCGCGCACGACGGCACCGACGCGGGTCTCCTCTGCGTGCGTATCGACCCGGCGAGCGACCTGGCGACGCGCGCCGCTGCGGCAGAAGCGCAGATCGTGAGCTTCCTGCACGCCGATCGCGAGTGACTCGTGTACGACGAACGAGCACGAGCGCGGTCACGGGAACGAGCGCGCGGAAGCAGCCCGGCGTTCCGCCCGCCCGCGCCGGTGGTACCCTCGCGGCTTGCGCATGACCCAGCCGCTCGTCCCCGACTTGCCGGTCCAGCTCAGCAGGTTCGTCGGCCGCGCGGCCGAGGTCGCCGAGGTGCGGCGGCTACTCGGAGAGATGCGGCTCGTGACGCTGACCGGCGCGGGCGGCAGCGGCAAGACACGCCTCGCGATCGAGGCTGCCGCGCAGCTCGCGCACGAGGAGGAGCGGGAGGTCGCCTGGGCGGAGCTCGCGGGCGTCTCGGACCCCTCGTTGCTCGCCCACGCGGTGGCGGAGCAGCTCGGCGTGCGCGACGAGCGCGGCGCCGGGGCAACCGGGGCGCTCGTCGCGCGCTGGCGCGACCGCTCGGTGCTCCTCGTGCTCGACAATTGCGAGCACCTGATCGACGCCGCTGCGCAGTGGGTCGACGCGCTGCTCCGCGGGTGCCCTGGGGTCTCGGTGCTCGCCACGAGTCGCGAGCCGCTCGGGATCGCCGGCGAGCGCGCGTGGATGGTGCCCTCCCTCGCCGCAACCGACGCGACGCAGCTCTTCGTCGAGCGAGCTCGTGACGCCGCGCCCGCGTTCGCGCTCAGTCCCGGCAACACCCCCACCATCGCCGAGATCTGCAGCCGCCTCGACGGGCTGCCGCTCGCCATCGAGCTCGCCGCGGCGCGAGTGAAGCTGCTCGCGCCCGAGCAGATCCTCGCGCGACTCGACGACAGTTTCCGGCTGCTGACCTCGCGCGCGCGGACGGCGGTCCCGCGTCACAAAACACTCCGCGCGACGATCGACTGGAGCTACGCGCTGCTCTCGGCGCCCGAGCAGGCCCTGCTCGACCGATTGTCGGTGTTCCGCGGGGGCTTCACGCTCGACGCTGCCGAGGCGGTGTGCGCGGACGAGGGTGCCGCTGCGGAGGTCCTCGACGTGCTCGGCATGCTGGTCGACCGGTCCCTCGTCGTGATGCGCGAAGCGCACGGTGCGGCGCGCTACGCGCTGCTGGAGACCGTCCGTCAGTACGCCGCCGAGCGGCTCGCCGGCCGAGGCGACACCGCGACGCTGCAGCACCGCCACGCCGCGTGCTTCGCCGCGCTGGCGGCGGCCGCCGAGCCGCACCTCGTGACGCAGGCTCGGCCCATCTGGCTGGAACGGCTGGAGCGCGACATCGACAACGTGCGCCACGCGCTCGCGTGGAGCCGTGAGGCGGACCCGGAGCGCTTCCTCGAGCTCGTGGGCCGGCTGTGCTGGTTCTGGTTCTCGACCGGCTTCTGGTCCGAGGGGCGGCGATGGAGCGAGTCGGCGCTCGCGCTCCCGGTGGCCGCTTCGCCGACGCGCGCGCGGGCGTCGGCGCTCTTCGCCGCCGGTGTGATCGCGTCGCTCCAAGACGATGCAGCGCCGGCCCGCGTCTGGCTCGAAGAGGCAGTGGCGATCGCGGAGGCGCACGGTGATGCGAGGCTGCTCGCCTACGCGCGCAACTACCTCGGCCTGGTGTTCGTCTCGCAAGGCCGCAGCGAGGGGGAGACGCTGGTCCGCGAAGCGCTGGCCTGGTTTGCCGAGAACGACGATCTCTACGGCCTGCGTCTGGCGTGGCTCCTCCTCGGTGCGCTGTACACGGCGCAGGGCTCGATCGATCGCGCGCTGCACGCGACGGAGGAGGGCGTCGCCGCTGCTCGTCGCTTCGGCTTGCCGCGTGAGCTCGGGATCGCGCTCCAGATGCTCGGGTCCGCAGTCCTCAGGGCGGGCGATCTCGACCGCGCTGCGAGGTTGTTCCTCGACTCACTCGCTGCGCTTCGCGCTGATCCTCAGCACCTGTTCCTGGCGCGCGGGCTCGAGATGCTCGGCGTCGTCGCCTGCGAGCGCGGCGCGTACACCGAGGCGACGACCATGTTCGGCGCAGGCGAGGCGATCCGCGAGCGGATCGGCGCCGGCACGATGCCGGCCGATCGCGCCTACTTCACGCCGCGGCTCGAGACGCTGCGCGCCGCGATGACGCCGGCGGACTTCGACGCGGGGTGGGCCGCGGGCAAGCGCCTCTCTCTCGAGGCGGCGCTCGATCGCGCGCTCGCGGGCCGCGAACCGGTCGCGACCGCGCCGGTCGTGGCGACGTCCCTGGCGCGCGCACCCCAGCTCGTCGTGCGCGCGCTCGGCCCGCTCGAGATCGAGTGCGGAGGCCGCCGGCTCGACGCCGACGCGTGGACCTCCGGCAAGGCGAAGGAGCTCCTGCTCCATCTCGCGTGTCACCCAGCGGGACGGACCCGTGAGCAGATCGGGCTCGTGTTCTGGCCCGACGCGTCGACGGCGCAGATCAAGAACAGCTTCCACGTGCTGCTGCACCGACTCCGCAAGACGATCGAGCGTGCCGACGTCGTGCACCTCGACGGTGAGCGCTATCGCCTCAACCCTGCGCTCGACCCTGAGTTCGACGCCGCACGGTTCGAGACTCTCGCAGTGCGCGCGCTGCGCGCCGTCCGCGCGAGCGAAGAGCCGTGGCGCGAGCTCGACGACGCGCTCGCGCTGTACCGCGGCGATCTGTTCGATGGCCAGAACGTGGGAGACTGGTCCCTCGATCTGCACCAGCGACTGCGGCGCATGCACCACGACGTGCTCGCGGCCGCCGCGGACCTCCGGCTCCAACGCGGCGACGTAGGGGGCGCCGTGGAGCTGCTCGAGCGACTGACCCGCGCCGACGAGTTCCGAGAGGAAGGGCACCGGCAGCTCATGCGCTGCTACGCGCGTGCTGGGCAGCGCGAGCGCGCGCTGCAGCACCACGAGTGGTTCGTCGCGCGGCTCGCCCAGCGACTCGACGCGCCGCCCGAGCCCGCGACCGTCGCGCTCCGCGATCGGATCCGGCGGGGTGAGTCGGTCTGAGGACCTGACGTGACCTGGAGTCGGGTCAGGGTCGACTCGCGTTCGCGTCAGCTCGCGCACCGGAGTTCGTGCCGAGACTCGAGCAGGGGGGCACGGGCGCCTCGCCCTCGGATCAGTCGCGCCGTGTTCGAAAGCCCCTCGAGAGCAGGCCGAGGCCCCAACCGAGCGCGGCGCGCTCGACTGGGGTCTGGCGCTACTTCGAGTAGCTGAACGTGTCGATGAGCGCGTCGGTCATCACGTTGCGGATTGTGATCGTCAGCGTTCGATCCTCGATCTCGACGACGCCGTAGTTCGTCTCCGAGGTCGCGACGTGGGTGAACTCGCACGCCGCGCTCGCGTCGTAGAGCGGCGCGCCGACGGCCGCGGCGACGACGTAGAGCGTCCCGCTCGGACCGCCGCTGCCCTCGCCCGCGCGGGTCATCACGGGGACGGCGTCGGGCCCCTCGGCGGCGAGCCGCGGCTCACCGCCGTCCACGCCGCGGATGGGGCGCGAGCGCTCGTAGACGTGGTTGTGCCCGTTGAAGACGACGTCGACCTCGTGCTCGTCGAAGATCGGCTGCCACGCCGCCCGCAGGCCGAGATCGGGGCGGTGGTTCGACTCGCACGTGTAGAACGGTCGGTGGTGCATCGCGAAGATCCAGGGCGTTCGCTCCCGATCGACCGCCGCGAGATCCTCGCGCAGCCATGTGCCCTGCGCGCCTGCGATCACGTCCTGGTCGAGCACGGTGTCGTTGAGGACGACGAAGTGCGCGTTGCCGAAGTCGAAGGAGTACCACTCCTCCCCCTGACCGCGCTCACCCGGGGAGACCTCCTGCGGGAGCGCGAACTGCGCGAGGTAGTTCACGGCGAGCCCCTCGTGGTTGCCGTTGGTCGGCATGAACGCCACGCGCGCGAGCAGCTCCGTGACCTCGAAGTCGTCGGCGCGTGCCCCGAAGAAGAGCTCCCAGTCGCGCTGCAACGCGCCCAAGAAGACCGCGTCGCCGCTGAAGATCTGCAGGTCGACCCCGCGGTTCATGATGCGCCGCTGGCTGAGCGGCCACGCGTTGTCGCGGTTGTTGCGGGCGTCGCCCGTGATGGCGAACGACCAGGCCTCGGTCGTCCCGAGCGCGGGCGCGGTCGCGTAGTCGTAGACCTCGCTCCAGCGGCCAGGCCCACCGACCTTGTAGTAGTAGGTCGTGCTCGGCTCGAGCGCGCAGACGTGCACCTCGTGCAAGCGGGTCCCCGTCGGGTCGAAGGCGCTCGCCACGAGGAAGGTGTGACCGCGCTGGGATGCCACGCCTTCGCCCGGCCCCTCCGCCGCGCGCACGGCGTCCTCATCGGTCCCATAGAGCAGCGCGCTCGCGAGGGTCTCGCGATCGGTGCGCCAATTGACCGCGAAGCTCGACCACGAAGGCCCCGCGAAGCTCGTGTGCACGTGGTCGGGCGCGCCCTCGCCGATCACCTCGTCCCCGAGCCCGGGGTCTTGGACCTCGGGCGTCGAGACCTCGTAGTCGCAGCCGTCGGGGGTGTAGGTGAAGACCTGGAGGACCACGGGAGGCCCGGCGTCACGGCGGCCCGCGTCGGCGCCCGCATCCAGGGCCACGTGGTCGTCGTCACCTCCGCAGGCGATGAACGTCAGGGCGAGCACGAACAAGAGCGAACGAATCATCGGGAGCCGAAGCCTCTCGGCCGCGACGAGCGACCTCGACCCAGCATACCGACACCTTCGCGTCACACAAAGGACACGAATGGCACCGCGCGGCCCGCGACGACACGCGACGCCAGAGGGCAGACCTTGGATGGCAGACCTTGGATGGCAGACCCCCGGATGGGACACGCTGCCCGGGGTCTCAGCGGAGCCCGCGGAGCGAGCAGAAGGCCGCGCCGTCCTCGCTCTCGACGACGAGCACGTCCTCGCCCTCTCGCGCGCCGACGATCACGCGCGTCTCGTCGCCTGCGATGATCGGAGCCCCACACATCCCCGCGGGCGCGTCGCGCACCTCCCCCTCGCGGAAGCACGGGGCGGGCACGCTCGGCGGCTCGAGCCGCGCTCCCAGGCGGCGCACGACCACGGCCTGCGCGGGTCCGCGCGCGTAGGCGATGACCAGCGCGTCCCCGAGGAACGCCGCCGCGACGTGACGCCGCGGCACGCGCCTGGGCGCGTCCTCGGACCCGGCGACCGCCACCCACGCTCCGCAGGCGGCTGCGCAGCGCGCCGCGTGCAGGACGCCGCGCGCGTCGCGCACCACCACGCCCGCTCCGGCTGGCCCCGTGGCGACCTGGACCTCCCAGCCGCCGGCGCTCCCCTCGCTCGGCGGTCGAGGCAACACCCACCGCCGACCATCGTCGTGCAGGAGCGTGAGGTCCTCGCGCAGCTCCCAACGCAGCGCGCCGCGATGTCCCCACGCTTCGGGCTCGGTCGCGACGCGCCGACGGACCTCCCCGTTCGCCCAACGGTGCTCCTCGCCCTCGGCCCACCAGAGCGCCTCTCCGGGGCGGAGCCACGTGGGACGCGCCGCGCCGAGAGGGATACGCAGCGCCGCAGCCTGTGGGATCGGGGCGTTCGAGGCCGGGTCCGAGGCCATGTCCGAGGTCGTGTCCGAGGCCGTGTCCGAGGTCGTGTCCGAGGCCGTGTCCGAGGTCGTGTCTGAGGCCGTGTCCGAGGTTGTGTCCGAGGCCGTGTCCGAGGCCGTGTCTGAGGCCGTGTCTGAGGCCGTGTCTGAGGCCGTGTCCGAGGTCGGGTCCGAGGTCGGGTCCGAGGCCGGGTCCGAGGCCGGGTCCAGACTCGGGGTCCTGTCTGAGGCGTTGGTCGCGTCGGGCCTCCGGAAGCGGCGGAGCTCCGCGTCGCCGCCTTCCACGACCGCGATCACCCAGACGTGCTCGCGATCGATCGTGACGGTCGCGTCCAGGCGCTCGCCCGCGAGCGGGTGCGCGGCGAGCCACGACGGGCTGGGCGCGACGAGCGCTGCGGCGACGAGCGCCGCGAGCCCCATCGACTGTCGCGCGCACTCGTCGCCGCAGCGCTCGTCGGGCGTCGCCCAGATGAGCCAGGGCATGCCCCGCGTGTCCCTGACCGCGCCGCGCACCAGCCGCGGCCGCCGCAGGCGTCGGTGGTCGACCCGGCCTCCGCCGACCCGCGACCAGCTCACGCCGCGTCGATCGAGCGCGAAGAGCTCGACGCCTTCCGCCCAGGGGCGCATCTCGACCTCGGCCTCCTCCATGGCGCGCAGGGGGACCCGCTCGGGGTGCGCATGCCGCGCAGCGCTGCGGAGGCGGACGGCGGGCGCCTCGAGGTCGAGCGCGTGGTCGGCGCGTCGACAGAAGATACCGAGCGCGGCGGCGACGCGAAGGGTCGCGAGGCGGGGTCGCATGGGGATCGGATCGTCGAAGGCGCGCGGCTCGCTCGCGGCGATCACCTCCCGACGCGTCATCGCGACCGCCCGCCGAAGGTCCTCTTCGGCGGCGCGGGTGTCGGGGAAGAGCCAGAAGACCGGCGCGGGCGAGAGGGCGTCGAGCGCGCCGAGGCAGTCGGTGGGCCACCCCTCGCGGCTCGCGGCGTCCGCGTAGGACTCGAGGTCATCGGCCGGCAAGGTCAGGCCATGCCGCGGATCCGGCTCCGCCGCCCAGAGGCACGCGACGAAGTCCGAGAAGCGCTCGCGCGCCTCCCCCGCACGCGCGCGGCCGCGGGCGTAGGGGCCGCCGACCAAGACGGCGAAGACCAAGAGGTTCCCCAAGATGCCGGCGAGCCAGAGACGCCGACGACGCAGCGCGGCCTCACCGAGGGCGCGAAAGTCCGCGTCGTCGTCCAGATCCGACACCGCTCTCCCCTACGGTGAAGCCGATGCGGCGACAAGACGGAACGCCGAAGGCCGCCCGGAGGCGGCCTTCGCGATCGTCGAGAGGCTCAGGACAGCTCCCCGGAAGTTCGCTGTACT
>JAHBWH010000173.1 GCA_019637115.1 Myxococcales bacterium
GAACCGGACTCGGAACCGGACTCGGAACCGGACTCGGAACCGGACTGGGAACCGGACTGGGAACCGGACTGGGAACCGGACTCGTTCGACCTATCTCGCCGCGCACGCGCACGCGCACGTGGACGTGGACGTACGTGGACGTGGACGTGGACGTGGACGTGGACGTGGATGTGGACGTGGATGTGGACGTGGACGTGGACGTGGACGTGGACGTCGTGGACGTCGTGGACGTCGTGCACGACGTGGACGTCGTGGATGCGGACGACGCTCCGCGTCGTGTCCGGGGTGGCGCGACTGGGCGCGGGGCCACACAACTCCCGAGGACGATGAACTTCTATGGGCATTGCTGGCTCGCTCGACGGGAGGGCGCGGCCGAGGCCTTCGCGCTCGGCAGCATGCTGCCGGACTTCGCCGGGATGACCGGCGCACGGCTCGACGGCGCCGAGGATCGAGACGTCGAGGCGGGGATCGCGCACCACCACGCGGTCGACGCGGTCTTTCACGCCGCGCCGACCTTCGTCGCGCTCTGCGTCGAGAGCGGCGCGCGGCTCGACGCGGCCGGCGTAGGGTGGGGGACGGCGCGGGCGGTCGCGCACGTCGGGGTCGAGCTCTTGCTCGACGGCTTCCTCTTGCGCGACGGGAGCGCGGACGCGCTCTACCTCGGCGCCCTCGACGCGGCCGCGCCTCGCGCGCTCGGTGCTCGCCTGCGCTGGCGCAAGGAGGACGCGCCAGAGCGCTTCGAGCGGCTGCGCTCACGGCTGCGCTCGCTCGGCGCGGACCCTTCGCACGGCAGCCCCGAGGTCGTCGCCGAGCGGCTCGATCGTGCGCTCTCGTCGCGCCCACGCCTCGCGATCACGGCTGCGGCGCGCCCGGCGGTGCTCTCCGAGATGACGCGCCTCCACCCCGAGGTGCACGCCCGGGCGCCGGGGCTCTTGGCCGAGGTCGAGCGTGGCCTGAGCTCCCGCTAAACCAGCTCGCTCGAGCGAGAACGGTACGAGCGCTTGGTCGAGTGGGCGTCCGAACGGGCTCGTCCTCAGCCCTTCTCGGCGAGCTTGGCCTTCACCTTCGTGTAGACCGCCTCGAGGTTCGTGAGGTCCTGAAGCTCGGCCTCGGGGATCGAGAGCTGGAATTGGCGCTCGACGTCCGCGACGATCTCGATGGCCATCATGCTGTCGATGCCGAGGTCCTTGAAGGGCGTCGTGTCCGGGACGTCGTCGATCTCCGCGACCTCGCTGATGATCGCGCGCAGCTTCTCTCTGAGCTCGTCTGCCATGGGTCTCTTCCTTTCGGCCCAGCAGCTCGTCGGTTCGTGACGGGGCTGCGTGTGGAGGGGGCCGGGCCCGTAGCCCAGCCGGAATTCGGCGCGGCCTGCTTCAGCCGTGCTCCTCGAGCTCCCCGTCCTCGAAGAGGAGCTTCGTCTTTCGGCGCTGCGCCTTGCCGCTGCTCGTCTTTGGCAAGGTGCCCACCGGACAGATCGCCACGCGCATCGGCGTCAGCCCGAACTCTTGCTGGGTCTTGCGCGCGATCTCCTCGCGCAGGCGCTCGGCGTCGCCGCGGTTGGCCTCGGCGGCGATGACGAGCTCCTCGGTCCCGTCGCGCATCACGCTGAACGCGAAGACGTTGCCGCGTCGGACGCCCTCGAGGTCGCTCACCGCCCACTCGATGTCCTGCGGGTAATGGTTGGCGCCGCGGATGATGATGAGGTCCTTCACGCGGCCGCAGATGTAGAGGTTCCCGTCAGCGAGGTACCCGAGGTCGCCGGTCTGCAGCCAGCCGTCCTTCAACGCCTCCGTCGTGGCCTCGTGGTTCTCGAAGTAGCCGGGCGTGACGCTCGGACCGCGGCTGACGACCTGGCCCACCAAGCGCTCGCCGAGCGGGCGGCCCTCGTCGTCGACGATGGCGAGCTCGTGCGCGGGGAAGGGGCGGCCGCAGCTCATCACCTCGAGCGCGCCAGGGGTGCCCGGCGCGACGGGCTCGGCCCGGCCGGCCTTCATCGCCGCCTGGTCGACGGTGTCGACCACGATCTCCGTCCCCACGGGGTGGAAGGTGATCGCGAGCGTCGACTCGGCCATGCCGTAGCTCGGCAAGAAGGCGCTCGACCGGAAGCCGGCGGGCGCGAAGTGCGCGGCGAACTCCCGCAGCGTGGCGGGACGGATCGGCTCGGCGCCCGAGCCCGCGACGCGCAAGGTCGAGAGGTCGAGCTCGGCGAGCTGCGCGGGCTTCACGCGCCGCGTCACGAGCTGGTAGGCGAAGTTCGGCGCGTACGTGATCGTGCCGCGATGCTTCGTGATGGTCTCGAGCCAGAGGCCGGGGCTCCGCGCGAAGGTCTCGGTCGGCAAGAGCACGACCGGGATGTCCATCACGAGCGTCCCGAGCACGAAGCCGATGAGGCCCATGTCGTGGAAGAGCGGCAGCCAGCTCACGCCCCGGTCGTCGTCGTTGCGGTCGAGGCCGTGCGGGCCGAGGAACGCGGTCGCGTTCGCGACCAGGTTCGCGTGCGTGACCATCACGCCCTTCGGCTTGCTGGTCGAGCCGCTGGTGAACTGCAGGAAGCAGAGATCGTCGGGCGCGATCTTCGGCGTCGTGAACGCGGGCGCCTCGCCCTCGAAGGCCTTGGCGGCGTCGAGGATGTGCTCGGGCGATGCGCCGTGCTCGCGGGTCTGCTCGACGAGCTCGCGGTTGCCCTCGAGGCAGAAGACGGCGCGCGCGCCGCTCGTCGTGATGATGTGCGCGAGGATGTCGACGTAGCCCGCGGCGTTCTTGAACGAGGCGCGCGGATAGATGGGCACCGGCACCACGCCCGCGACGACGCAGCCGAGGAAGGTGAGGACGAACTCGTCCGGCTCGGCGAGCACGAGCGCGGCGCGGTCGCCCTTCTGGAGCCCGAGGGCCTGGATGAAGGCGGCGCGGCGCCACGCCTCCGCCTCGAGCGCCTCGTAGGGGAAGTAGCGCTCCTGGCGGTCACGGCCGACGAACGTAAAACCTCGCCCCGGGCCCCGCCGGAGCCGGGCCATCGCCGAGACGAGCGTGAGGGGGTCGCTCATGGCGGCGTGGGGTACGTGAGCCGCCGGGGAGCGTCAAGCAGAGCACCGCACGCCATCCTCCAGGTTGGGGCGCCGTGGGAGGTTCTCGGTCGAAAACAAACCGGTTGGCCGAAATCTGCGGGATTTCAACGACTTGCGGGATGGGCGCGCGCGTCGTACATCCATCCTGCGGGCGTTGGCGCACGAGAGGGTGAAATGATGCGACGAGTCTTCGTCACGGGAATCGGCGTGGTGAGCCCGGTCGGCTTCGGTCACCACGAGTTCGGCTCCGCGCTGCTCGAAGGGCGGAGCGGAGCGGCGCCCATCCAGAACTTCGACGCGAGCGGCTTCGACCGGCAGGTCGCGTGCGAGGTGAAGGGCTTCCGCTCGCGCGACTTCCTGACGGCCGCCGAGGCGCGCCGGACGGGCCGCTGCTCGGCCATGGCCCTCGCCGCGGCGCGCATGGCGGTGGAGGAGGCGGGCCTGAAGCCCGAGCACCTCGCCGGACCCCGCACCGCGGTCATCCTCGGGACGACGATGGGCGAGGCCAACGTGCTCGGCGAGCTCGAGTCGACGTGGCTGCACCAGGGCGAGAGCAGCGTCCTGCCTTCGCACCTGCCGCGCTACGGCACGACGCTCCTGCCCATCCACGTCGCGCGTGCCTTCGGCGCCCGCGGGATGGTGCAGACGATGCCGGCCGCGTGCGCCGCCGGGAACTACGCCATCGGCTACGCCTCCGATCAGATCCGCGCCGGCCGCGCGGACATCGCGATCACAGGCGCGAGCGAGGTCATCGAGAAGCTGCAGTTCGCGGGCTTCGTGCGCCTCGGCGCGATGGCCCCCGACGTCTGCCGGCCCTTCGACCAGCAGCGACGCGGCCTCATCATCGGCGAAGGATCGGGGATCCTCGTGCTCGAGAGCGAGGAGTCGGTGGTGCGCCGCGGCGCGACCGTGCTCGCCGAGGTCGGCGGCTACGGGCTCGCGTGCGACGCGCACCACATCACGCGGCCTCACCCCGAGGGAGAAGGCAGCCGCGCGGCGATGCGCGCCGCGATCTCGTCGAGCGGGCTCGACGCGAGCGCGATCGACTTCGTGAACGCGCACGGCACCGGCACGCCAGCGAACGACAAGATCGAGGCGCACGTGATGCACGAGATCTTCGGCGACCGGCTGCCGCTGACCACGAGCAACAAGAGCATCCTCGGCCACTGCATGGGCGCCGCGAGCGCGCTCGAGGCCGTGAGCTGCATCCTCACGCTCCGCGACGGGATGATCCCGCCGACCCTGAACTACGAGACGCCCGATCCCGAGTGTGTCGTGAACCTCGTCGCGAACGAGGCGCGCGCTGCCAAGGTCGACGTGGTGCTCAACAACTCGGCCGCCTTCGGGGGCTACGACGCCGTCGTCGCGTTCGCGCGGCCGGGGGTGCTGCCGCCACCGCGAGACCCGTGGGCCGAGGCCGCGTGATGCGCCTCGCCATCACGGGGTACGGGGTGGTCAGCCCCTTCGGCGTCGGCCGCGAGAGCTGGGAGGCTGCGCTCGCCGAGGGGGGCGACGCGCGCGCCCGCGCATTCCGCGGTCGCTCCGAGGTGCTCGAAGGAGAGCTCGCGGAGCGCGCGCGCACGGCCGAGGTCTGGGGGTTCGATCCGAACGAGCACCTCGGCGACAAGGGGCATCGCGCGTTCGACCGCCTCACGAAGTTTCTCATCGTCGCGGCCAAGCGCGCGCTCGCCGACAGCGGCCTCAAGCCCGAGTCCGGCTGGGTCGAGGGCGGACCGGGGCCGACCGACGTGGGGGTGTGCAGCGCGACCGCCTACGGCTCGCTCGACGCGATCACCGAGCTCAACCGGGTCGCCGAGCTCGAGGACCCTCGCTACATCAACCCGGCGCGCTTCCCGAACACGGTCATCAACGCCGCGGCGGGCTACGTGAGCATCTGGGAGGACATGCGGGCCCCCAACACCACCGTCGTCGATGGCAACTGCGGAGCGCTCGACGCCGTCCTGACCGCCGCGACGCACCTCGTGCACGAGCGCGGGCGTGCGTTCCTCGTGGGGGGCGGTGAGGTCGTGAGCGAGCCGCTCTATCTCGCGATGCGGCGCCTCGGCGTGCTCGCCGATGGGCGCACCGACGGGCAGGGCGTCGAGATGGGCGAGGGGGCGTGCTTCCTCGCGGTCGAGCGCGTCGGCGACGCCAAGGCGCGGGGCGCCCGGATCGAGGCCGAAATCCGCGGCTACGGCACCGCGTTCGACGCGCCGCACTCCGAGGCGCTCCTGGTCTGCGCGACGCCGGACGCGGTCGCGCGCGCCGTGCGCGAGGCGCTCGCGGAGGCGCGGCTGGCGCCCGACGAGGTCGACGTCGTCGTCTCGAGCGTCGGCGGGATCGGCGACGTCGACGGCGCCGAGCTCCAGGGCCTCGCGGCGGTCTTCGGCGAGGACGTCGCCGTCGCGCCCCTCAAGCGGCTGCACGGTGAGACCTTCGGTGCCTCGGGCGCGTTCGGCCTGGCGGCGGCGCTGGCGTGGATGCGCGGCGTGACCGTCGGCCCGCTGCTCCGCGGCCGCGCCCCCGAGCGGGTGCGCGCGGCGGTCGTCGTCAGCGTGGGCTTCTACGGCAACGTCAGCGCGGTCGCCCTCGTCGCGAGCGAGTGAACGACGTCGAGCCGAGCGCCGAGACCACGGCCCGGGGGAGGGGGGCCCGGGGAAGGGGGACGGCCTCCCGGGAGGGGTTGCGCCGAGGGCCGTGCGCCCTCGCGGGCGCTCGCACCGCGTACGCCGCGCCCCTCGCTGAGCGCGCCGCCCGCGCGTGGTCCGCGCGGCCAGGCGTGCTACGCCTGGCGCCGCGCGAGGGCCGGCGGTTTGGGTCCGATCCATCGGGGCGCGACGCGGAGACGAGGCGACGATGAGCTGGGCGAAGAAGAAGGCGAGCGAAGCGCTGACGCGCATCCGTCAGGCGCAGGAGAACCAGGTCTACCCCTACTTCCGCCCCTTCGAGAGCGGCGGCCTGCACTCGTCGATCGGCGGGCAGCCGGTCATCAACTTCAGCTCGAACGACTACCTCGGCCTGACGACGCACCCGAAGGTGAAGGAGGCCGCGAAGGCCGCCGTCGACCAATTCTCGGTGGGACTTTCGTCCTCTCGCGTGCAGGCGACGACGACGGCGCACGTCGAGCTCGAGGAGCGCCTCGCGGCGTGGTTCGGCTACGAGAAGTGCCTGATCTTCACGACCGGTTATCAGGCGATGGTCGGCACGATCGTGTCGCTCGCCGACAAGGACACGACCATCGTCCTCGACAACCTCAGCCACGCCTGCATCCTCGACGGCACCTTCATGGCGGCGGGCGTTCCCCGCAACGGCTCGGAGATCCGCTTCTTCAACCACAACAGCGCGCGCTCGCTGCGGCGCTGCCTCCAGACGCGAGAGCGCGAGAACGCGCTCGTCTGCATCGAGGGCATCTACAGCCTCGATGGTGACGAGGCGACGATCATGGAGCTGCTCGAGGCGGTCGAAGAGGACCCGAAGGCGGTGCTGGTCGTCGACGACGCCCACGGGACGGGCACGCTCGGCAAGCACGGCAAGGGCATCCACGAGAAGTACGGCATCGAGTCACGCGTGCCGATCATCGTGAGCACGTTCTCGAAGACCTTCGGGGGCATCGGCGGGCTGCTCCTCGCGGACGGCGACATCGTCGACCACGTCAAGCACGCCGCGCGTTCGTTCGTCTTCAGCGCCAGCCTGCCCGTGCCCGTGGTCGCGGCGGCGAGCACCATCCTCGACATGCTCGAGGCGGAGGGGCCGGCGCTCGTCGAGGAGCTCCACGAGAAGGCCGCGTATATGCGCCGCTCTCTGACGGAGATCGGCTTTGACCTCGGGCTCAGCAACACCCACATCATGCCGGTGATGTGCCGTGAGGAGCGCAAGGCGCTCTTCACCCACGTCGCCATGTTGGAGAGCGGGGTGATGATGGTGCCCATCACGTACCCCGGCGTGAAGAAGGGCGAGGAGCGCCTCCGCCTCAACGTCACCCGCGGCCACTCGCGGGAGGACATGGACAAGGCGCTCGAGCTGCTCGAGACCTTCGGGCGGGCGTTCTTCATCCTCGGCGGCGACGAGCTCGAGCCGATGGAGGGCATGGATTGAGATGCGCGCCTGGCTCGGCGTCGCCCTCGCCCTCGGCGTGACCGCGCTCGGCTGCGGCGAGGACGTGGGCAGCGGGCCGCAAGCGCGCATCCGCCACTTCACGGGCTGCGAGGTGCCCGCGGGCGCGGTGCGCGTGCACGAGCACCTCAGCGGGGACGCCGAGCGCTTCGTGATGTACGCGAAGGTCGTCATCCCGAAGGGGGCCGTGGGGGCGTACGTCGCGAGCTGTGGCCACCGGCGCGATCACCTCCGGTCGGGTTACGACATCGGCGCCATGGCGCCGGACGAGCCGCTCGCTTGGTGGACGCCGCCCGATCGCCAGCTCGTGCGCGGCGGCAAGGTGGAGTCCGACGGCGTCGTGCACGAGCTCTTCGAGGTCGAGCGCGACACCGACTTCGCCGTCTACGTGCGGGTCGAGGGGCGCGCGCGGCGCTGAGGCACGGCGTCACGCGCACGGCGTCACGCGCACGACGCCACTGCTCACGAGCACGGCGTCACGTGCAGGCGTCACGTGCAGGCGTCACGTGCAGGCGTCACGTGCAGGCGTCACGTGCAGGCGTCGCGAGCACGTGAACGGCGTCATGAGCACGGCGTCACGTGCAGGCGTCACGAGCACGGCGTAACCCGTTCTCGGCTCACCAGGGGAGGACTTCCCCGTTGGCGTGCCAGAACACGCCCGTGTGCTCCATGTCCAGCGCCTCGAAGCGGTCGACGAGCGCGCGGGCGGCCTCGTCGGCCGAGACGTGGCCGGTGTTGCCGGTCATCTCGGTGCGGACATAGCCAGGGTGCAAGAGCGCGACGGCGATCCGGCGCGGGGCGAGGTCGCGCGCGAGCGACATCCCCATCGCGTTCACGGCGGCCTTGCTCATCCGGTAGCCGTACGAGCCGCCGCTCGTGTTGTCCGCGATCGAGCCCATGCGGCTCGTGAGCACGCAGAGCTTGCCCCCGTCGGTGAGCAGATCGTTCAGCGCGGCGGCGACGCGCAGCGGGCCGATCGCGTTCACCTCGAGCTGCTCACGCACCACGCCGAGGTCGATGCCGTCGAGCGCGGTCCGGCGGAGGATACCTGCGTTGATGATGAGGCCATCGAGCGCGCGCCCCGCGAGCGCCTTGCGCAGCGCGGTGACGGCGGTGTCGCTCGTGACGTCGACGCCGGGGTGGGTCTCGACGTCCAGCGCGTCGAGCGCGGCGCTCGAGCTACGGCACGTCGCGATGACCTCGTGCCCGCGCGCCTTCAGCTCGCGCGCCAGCTCGAGCCCGATGCCTCGGTTGGCTCCGATGACGAGAACGGTAGACATGGGGAGGGGGATAGAGCCGAAGCGCCCGAGGTACAAGCCTCTGGTCGCCGGACCGGAAGTCGGCTACCAACGCGCCTGGTGCCGTACTCCTCCACCTCGTCGGCGAAGCTAATGGGTTTGTTGCCGACCCTTTCGGGAGGCTGGATCCAGCCGAGGATGGAGCTGGGTACGATGAACACCGCAGGAGGGTTCAGATGAGAAGATTTGCAATGTGCGCGATGCTTACGGGGCTCCTCGGTTGCCCTCCGGGCACGGGAATGCCGGGCGGTGGCGGGGGCAGCGCTGGCGGCGAGGCCTCTTTGAGCAGCCAATGTGCTTCGCCCGACTTCGGGGCGGGCGCGGCGGCCATGAAGGTCTCGGCCTTCCTCGGCGCGACGGCGCGCTTCACGAACGCCGCCGCGGACCTGCAGGGCTCGCTCTTCAACATCTGCCGCCAGATGGGTGAGTCGCTCGGCATGAGCTCGGGCGAGCTCTCGGGCGACGTGCGCGGCGTCTGCAACGCCGTGTCGAGCCGCATGCGCGACGAGATGCAGGCGGTCCGCGCGCAGGCGACGGTGAGCATCGTCATGACGCCGCCGCGCTGCGAGGTGCGGGCCGAGGCCTACGCGGGCTGCGCCGCCTCGTGCGAGGTCGACGTCGATCCGGGCGAGGTCTCGATGGAGTGCGACGGCGGCTACGTCCACGGGCAGTGCAGCGCGCAGTGCCAGGGCGAGTGCTCCGTCACCGTCTCCGGACAGTGCACGGGTGAGTGCCAGGGCACCTGCCAGGGCGGCTGCACGGGGACCTGCCAGGGGACCTGCGAGGGCACGTGCAGCGCGACCGGCGCCGACGGTCAGTGCAACGGTCGCTGCGACGGCACGTGCCACGGGACGTGCTCGGCCGGCTGCCAGGGCAGCTGCCAGGGTGAGTGCTGGGTCTCGGGCCAGGCGAGCTGCCAGGGCTCGTGCCGCGGTGGCTGCTCGGTCGAGTACCAGGAGCCGCGCTGCACGGGGACCTACCGCGCGCCGAGCGTGAGCGCCGACTGCCAGGCGTCGTGTGACGCGCGCGTGCAGGCCGAGGCGAGCTGCGAGCCGGGCCGCGCGGAGATCTCCTTCAGCGGTGGCGTCGACGAGGCGCAGGCCGAGCGGCTGCGCCGCGCGTTCCGCAACTTCGCCGAGCTCGGCGTCATCCGCGTCAAGCTCAACCGCCTCGTCGAGAGCGGCCGCGCCCTCGTCCAGACCGCGCGCAACATGCGCGGCATGCGCGAGGCGGGCCTACAGGCGGTCTCCTGCGTCACCGAGGCGATCGCGGTCATCCCGAACGCGGCCGCGAGCATGAGCGTCTCGGTCGAGGTCAGCGTCAGCGTCAGCGCCAGCGTCGGCTGATCCGCGGACCGTACGTGTCGAGGGAGGCCGAGCCCGCGAGGGCTCGGCCTCCCGCGTTCCGTCGGTCGTTGACGCGCGCGTCCAGGCACGCCACTTTCTACGTGTGAAGCGTGCGCCCCTCCTCGTCACCTCGCTGCTCGTGGGAGCTCTCGCTTCCGCGCCGATGGCGAGCGCGCAGGAGACGGCGCCCATCGTCGTGGTGATCGAAGGGCCGCGGAGCGTCGACGCGGACCAGCTGCGCGCGGCGCTGCGCCGTGGTGGCCTTCGGGTCGTGGCGCTGGCGGACGACGCCGCCGTGACCGCGCGCGAGCTGCTCTCGGTGCGGCTGACGCGCGACGCGCGGCGGGCGCACCTTCAGCTGCGGTCGCCGCGGGGGACGTCGGTGCATCGGCTCACGGCGCCGCGGGCGGACGCGAGCGGGCGATGGCTCGTCGGCCCGATGCTCGCGCTCGTCGCGTCGTCGCGCGCCCCGAGCGCGGCAGCAGCGACGCCGAGCGATGTGCTCGATCCGTGGGCGGCGCGGCCCGCGCCGAGCGGGCAGGTGGTCTCCCGGGTGTCCTCGGAGGTCCTCGACCCGTGGCGCGGCGCGCCGGCGCCCTCGATCGCCGTGGCGCGTACGATCGCCTCGGAGGTGCTCGACCCCTGGGGAGCATCCGCGCCTCGTCGCGCGGGGTGGGAGTCGAGCGGGCAGAGCGAGGTGCTCGACCCGTGGGCGGAGCGCGCAGAGATGCTCGACGCGCCGCGCCGCTGACGTCGCCCCGTGGGCGGAGCGGTGGGCGCCCACACTTCACGCGAGGTGCTCGCTCGAGGTGCGCGCGGCCGCGCGGCGCTTCACGCTGCGCGCATGACCGCTGGCGAAGGACTCACTCGCGTCTCGGACGCCGAGCTCGAGGGGTTGCTGCGCGCGCTCTACAAAGCGCGCTTCGAGCTGCCCCTCACGCGACAGACGCTGCTCACGATGGGCCTGCACGGCCTCGCCGACCACGGCAGCGTGTTGATCGGTCTCGACGCGCGCGGACTGAAGGCCGTCTTGGTCGCTGTGCTCGCCGAGCGCCGCGTCGCGCGTGGCCTCTCGGTCTGAGCCGCTCCGAAGCACTCCGAGTGGTCGAAGGAGTATGCTCCGCGCCGTGCTTCGGTGGGCCGACCTGCGCGCCGCGCTCCTGCTCTTCGTGCTCGGCGTGAGCGCGATCCAGGGCTGCCCCGTGCCGCGCGTACAACCGCACCAGGTCGATCGACCGATCGGGCAACGAGAGCTTGCGCGGTGGTCGCGGATCCTCGGCGTGCCTGCCCCCGAGCTGCGCGAGCGCGTGCTCGACGTGAGCGCCGAGGCCTCTCGCGCCCTCGACACGCTCGGCGCCCCCTTCGCGCCCTTCTACGAGCGGACGCTCACCACCCAGCGCTGGTCGCTTTTCCCGCTGGCCGACCCGGATCCTTGGTGGATGCACGTCGAGGGGCGACGCGTCGGTGGCCCATGGGAGCTCCTCTACCGGCCCAACGATCCCCAACATGCGCGCCTCGCGGACGTGCTCGAGTATCGAAGGATCCGCGGCACCTGGAACCCCGGCGCCACGGCCCCGCGCGACAGCTATCCACGCTTCGTCGACTGGATCGCCCGCGAGCTCCTCGCGCAGGAGCCCGAGCTCGACGAGATCCGCGTCCGGTTCTCGCGTTACCACATCAACCTCCCGCACGAGGCGCCCGACGACACCACGAGCTGGCATTTCGAGGAGCGGCGCCGCCGATGACGTGGCCGATGACCTGGCCCGGTCGGTGGCGCACTCGGTGGCGATGGTGGGTGAGCTTCTGCGCCGAACGAGAGCGGCCGACCTCGCTCGCGCTCGTGAGGCTCGGCGTCGGGCTCGTACTCTTCGCCGACTTCGCGCAGGTCGCGCACCTCGGGGTCGTCGACGTGCTCTGGGGGCCCTCGTCCGAAGGTGGCCTCGGCGTCGCCAACACCCTGCCGGGGACGCCCGTCCTCGCTCACGCTTGGTTCGGCGCGAGCCTCGCCACCGCCCGCGGTCTGCACGCGCTCGCGCTCGTGTCGTCGCTCACGCTCGCGCTCGGGCTCTTCAGCCGAACGAGCGCGCTCGCGCTCTTCTTCGCCTCGACGCAGCTCGCCGCGATCCTCCCCTTCGCCGACCGCGGCATCGACATGTTGTTGCGCAACGTGCTGCTCCTGCTCGCGTGCAGCGGCGCCGGGGCGGCGCTCTCGCTCGATGCTTGGCGACGCCACCGGGCGCTCCTGCCCGACGTGACGGTCACGGCGTGGCCGCGGCGCTTCCTCGTCCTGCAGCTCGTCTGGGTGTACTTCAGCGCGGGGCTGCACAAGAGCCAGCTGACGTGGTGGCCCGCGGGCGACTTCGGCGCGCTCTACCTCATCCTGCTCGACCCGCACTTCGCCCGCGCGGACTTCTCCTCGTGGCTGGCGGACGTCTACCCGCTCACGCAGCTCGGGACGGCGGCGACGATGCTCTTCGAGGTCGGCGCGCCGCTGATGGGCCTCTCGCTCTACTTCCGTCGGACCGCGCACCGCGGCGGGGTGATGCGATCTGTCTTCGCGCGCCTGCGCGTGCGCGAGGTCTGGATCGCGCTCGGCGTCGCGTTCCACGTCGGGCTCGTCTTCACGCTCCGCCTCGGCATCTTCCCCTTCGGGATGCTCGCGCTCTATTGGGCGTTCTTCACGCCGGACGAGCTGCACGACGCCGCGTCTCGTTGGCGCACGCGCCGCGCGATGACCGCGGCGCCTTCGTCCTCGTCGTGAGACGCCAGACCAGATCCCCTCATGGCGGTGACGCACGCCGTGTCGGTGCGTCGTTGGTGCTTCGTTGGTGCCCTGCGGGCGTGTGAGGCGCTGTCGGGAGCTGTGCGGCGGCGTGGCGCGCCGTGGGCCTTCGGGTGGTGCTGTGAGGCGCCGTCGGACGCATCGCGCTCCGCGACAGACGAAGTAAGATTGGGTTTGGGGCGGGGGCGTAGCGTCTCGCCATGCTTCGAGCCGCGCCTTGGGTGGTCCTCTCGTTGATCGCGTGTGGGGGCTCGGAGCCTGCTCCGGGGCTAGACGGTGGAGGGCACGACGGCGCGGCCGAGCGCCCGGACGGCGCCGCGTCGGACGGCGGGGGCCCGGGTGACGACGGTGGTCCCGTCTCGACGGAGGACGGCGCCACGGGACCGTGCGCGGTGGGCGCGCGCGCATGCCGCGATCTCGACTCCGAGCGCGTCTGCGAGGACGCCGGCTCGGGCCCCGCGTGGGTCGACGCCGCGTGCGCGGACTTCGAGTACTGCCTCGACGACCGCTGCGTCCCCGCTTGCCTCGACGAGTGCGTTCTCGGCGAGACGCGGACGCGAGGCGGGGCCCGAGAGACCTGCCGCCTCGTCGGCGCGGACGGTGGCGCGCGGACCCCGAGCGACGGCGCCCACGATCGCGCGCGAGACCACCTCGCGTGGATCCGGCGTCACCATCTCGCGAACGGCTACGTCGCCGACGCGGTCTTCGCCGACACGACCTATCGAGACGTCACGGCGTACGCCGGCACGGTCGACGCCGCCGAGTGGACCGGCGCCTACCTCGCCGCGGAGTCCTTCCGCGCGCTCGCGACGCGCAGCCCCGACGCGCTGCGTAACGTCGACGCGATCATCGAGCGCGTGCACGAGCTCTTCGAGATCACCGGCGTGCCCGGGAGCATGGCGCGCATCTGGGCGCCGCTCGACGGGGACCCGCGCCTCGCGGCGCTCTACGACGAGGGGGACTGGTCCCACGTCCCCACCACCTACCAAGGCGGTCGCGCCTTCTATCATGCGTGGACGAGCCGAGACATGTACGCTGGCGTCGCGATGGGGCTCGGCGTCGCCTACGAGGCGACCACGTCGGAGGCGCATCGCGAGCGGATTCGCGACGTGATCGTCACGCTGGCGACCGAGCTCGCGACGCTGCGGCGCGCCGTGCCCGTGCGCATCCGCTATCACGCCTTCGGCTCGTGGCAGCAGACCGATCTGACCTTCGACATGCAGCACGTCGTGCTGGTCCCGAACGAGATGATCGACGGACGCGTGTTCATCCAGGTCGGCACGGACGCGAGCCCCTCCAACTACGACGCCTCCGAGCTGCGTGGGGTGCGCGAGTTCCTGCCCAACATGACCACCGTGCTGGGGCAGACGCCCGTGGTCGGGCGCCTCCTCCCCGCGATCCCGCGTCCTGGCAGCGCGCTGATGCTCGCGAGCTTCATGGAGCTCGCCCTCCACGTTACGCGCGGAGTCCCCGGCCGCGAGGCGCAGCGCGAGATGATCCGCGCACATTACGAGGCCGCCCGGCCCGAGTGGCTGGGCATCATGCGGCAGTACGCCTACCACAACGAGAGCGAGTGCTGGTCGCAGTACTTCGGGATGACCATCGCGCATCACCCGCTCTTCACCCTCCTGCGAATCACCGAGGACGCCGCCTTCCGGGACGAGCTCCTTCGGAACGTGCTCGGCGCGCGCATGCGCTCGCACGTCACCGGCCACGCGAACGCCTACTTCGACTTCATCGCGGCGACGCAAGGGGAGGGGCTCATCCCGCGCGCGGAGCTCGACGCGTCGGTCGCGCAGCTCCTCGGCTTCGTCGCGCCGCCGAAGGCCGCGCTGCCGATCGACAACCGCGGTCGCTATCCCGCGAACGCCGAGTGCCCGGGCCAGTCGACCTCACCCGTCGCCGTGAGCGATCGCGTGCGTCGCGATTTCATCTGGCAGCACCATCCGTTTCAGCTCGTCGCGATCGACGTGAACCCGCGGCACGTGTACCCGGGGGCGGATTACCTGCTCGCGTATTGGATGGGGCGTCACTACGAGCTCTTGGCGGACGACGCCCCGAACACCTGCGCGCGCTGGGCGGCGGACTGAACGCGGCCCGCGACGGGTCGCCTCGGACGACGCGCCTCAGACGATACGGGGGAGGCTGGGCGCGAGCAGCAAGCCCCGCTCGGGGGTCTCGAGCGCGGCGAGCATGGCCCCGAGCTCGGGCGCCGCGCTCGCGAGCAACGCCGCCACCGGCGAGACGGGCTCCGGCGGGGGCACGTCGAGCTTCGTGGGGTGCAGCGGCTCGACCCGAAGCGGTCCCGGGTGAGGGCCGCGGGCGGCCAAGCGCTGCAGCACCTCGTCGCGCGCGGCGGCGACGCCGCCGAGCCGGTCGACGAGGCCTCGCTCGACGGCGTCCGCCCCCGACCAGACGCGGCCGCGGGCGATCGCGTCGACGGCGTCGGGGGTCATCCGGCGACCCTCGGCGACGAGGCCGACGAAGGCGCCGTAGATCCCGTCGAGCTCGCGCTCGAGGATCGCGCGCTCGTCGTCCTCGAGCGGGCGGGCCGGGGAGTAGAGGTCCGCGTGCGGCCGCTTGCGGACGATCTCGGTGCGGACGCCGACGCGCTCGAGCAGCTCCTTCGCCAGCAAGCGCCCGGCGATGACGCCGATCGAGCCCGTGATGGTGGTGGGGCGCGCGACGATCGCGTCGGCGTGCGCGGCGACGTAATAGCCGCCGCTCGCCGCGACCCCGTCGAAGCAGGCGACGACGGGCTTGCGCTCTCGCAAGCGCACGACCTCGCGGTGGATGAGGTCGCTCGTGAGCGCAGAGCCCCCGGGCGAGTCCACGTAGAGGATCACGCCCCGGACGCGCGGATCGCGTCGCGCGATCCGGAGCGCCGCGATGGTCTTGTCGGCCCGATGCCCCGGCATGATCGTGCCTTCGATCGCGACGAGCGCGATGTGCGGGGCCGGGCGGAAGCGCTTGAAGAACCGGGCCTCGTGGTAGGCGAGGTAGCGGCCTGCCGGGAAGAGCTTCGGCGGTCGCGTCGGCGAGAGGGCGGAAGCCGCCGCGGCGGTCGAGGCCGGCGAGATGGTCGGTGCGGGCGTCGACGCCCCCGACGTGAGCTCGCGCGCGCGCGTCGCGGGGGACGCTGCCTCGGTCGCGGCCGCCGGCGCGTCGACTTCGGGGTCTGCGGCGGGCGACGTGGCGCCAGAGCCCGCTCGCAGCGCGGGGGGCGTCGCGCCGAGCCAGAGGGGGAGCTCGTCGGCGTACGCGAGGCCGTCGGCGAGCCCCGCGCGGACGGCCGCCTCACCGCGGTGGAGGCCCGCGGTGAAGAGCGCGTCGAAGGCGGCGCCTTCGATCCCCCGCTGCGCGAGCGCCTCGGCGAAGGCGTGCTCGAAGGTGTCGAGCAGCGCGCCGAGCTGCTCGCGCTGGGGCTCGCTCATCGACGACGCGGTGAAGCGCTCGAGCGCGGTCTTGTACTCGCGTCGCGCGAAGGGCTCGAGCTCGACGCCGATCTTGGCGAGCGCGTCGCGGTAGTGCCGAACCTCGGCCGAGAGGCCGAGCGTGCTGACGGCGGCGCTCGGGCCGAGCAGGACCTGGCTCGCGGCGCTCGCGACGTAGATCGTCGCGTGGCCGCCGCCTTCGGGCAGGTGCATGACGACGCGCTTGCCCGCTGCGCGGAGCGTCTCGAAGACCTCGCGGAGGCTCCGCGCGCGCGCCCACGGGAGCGTGAGCGGCGGCAGCGTGACGACGACGCCCTCGACGCGCGGGTCGCGGGTGAGGTGCTCGGCGAGCCGCCGGAGCGCGGGCAGCGAGGTCGGGATCTTCGCTTCGGCTCCCGGGACGAAGCGCAGCCAGAACGCGCGGGGCGGCACGACCTCGAGGACCTGGCTGCGGATCGTCAGCGAGAGCCAGCGCGCGCGTGGGCGCCCGAGGGCGCGCGCGAGCAGCCAGAGCGGCGAGAGGGCGAGGCGCAGCACGTTGACGAGGAAGACGTAGAGGAGGCGCACCCGCGGAACGTGGGGGTCCGAGGGCGCGAGCGCAACGAGGTTCACCCCGCACGTCGATCGAGCGCCCCGCTCGAGTCGGCCTGCCCCGACCGTCAGGCCGTCGCGGTGAGCTCCGTCGATGCGCTCTGCGCCTTCAGGCGACGGAGCGCGCTGGGGACGCCGAGTCGCTCAACGCCCGCGCACGCCGCGCGCACGATCGTCACTTCCGGTTCATGGCGAGGGTGACATCGAACTGCGCGCCGCCACGTAGAGGGGCCGTCAGCCGGCGTGGATGCGACCTCTGCTGACGGGAGGATGACGATGGCTCGCAGGAAGTGCGCGCCCGGGCTGGCGTGCGCCTTGGCGACGCTCGCGCTCGTGGCGTGGGAGACGAAGGCCGAGGCGCAGCTCGGCGTGCGCTGGGATTGCTACCTGGACGCTGGCGCGATCGATTGCGCGACCTTGGCCAACGCCTACGCGGAGTCGGTGCCTGGCGTCACGCTCACCTCGAGCGACGCGACGGTCTCGGTGGGTGTCCGCTCGATCGAGGTGGCGACGCGACGGCGCTACCTCGTCGCGGTCGAGGGAGGCGGCTCGCGCGTGGAGCTGGCCCGCGAGGTCGCGCAGAGCCGCGGCGCCGAGCAGACCTTGCTCGACGTGCTCGCGCTCCTGCATCGAGGCACCGTCCCCTTCTTGGACGTCGCGGCGCCGGGCCGGGTCGAGGGGGGCGCGTTCACGCTGCGCGCCGCGGGTGCGAGCGCGGCGACCGCCGCCGACGGCGAGCGCGAGACCACCTGGTACGGGCGTCCGTGGATCTCGGGCGAGGTCGTCAGCGCGGGGGTGCAGGTGCACGGCGTCGCGGGCGGCCTCGAGCTGAACCGCTCGACCGAGTCGCACCGGCTCCGCGTGGTCGGCGACGCCGCCTACCGCTACGTGCGCTTCGATCTTCCAGGTGGCGACGAGCTGCGCGGCGGGTTCTTTCGCGCGAGCGGGAGCGTCGTCGGCGCACGCAGCCTCGGGCGAGGCGTGAGCGTGGCCGCCCTCGGCGGCGCGCAGCGGCAGCCGCAGAACAACCTCGCGTTGCGCGCGGAGCTCGGGGCCGGCGTCGAGTGGATCCGAGCCCCCTTCCTCGCGACCGACGGGACGAATTTCGGTATTCGCTACCGCGTGCGCGCGCTCTGGGATCGCTACGTGAGCGAGACGACCCAGGGGCACGAGCGACGCGTCTACCCCCACCACGCGCTCGGCGTGTTCGCGCTCGTGCACTACGCCGCGGTCGATCTCACGCTCGATCTCGGGGTCGGCGCGCCGCTCCTCGAGCCGGGGCTCTGGGACGTGAACGGCCGCGCCACGCTGACCTTCCGCGTCGCGGGCGCGCTCGAGATCGTGCTCGGCGGCATGCTCATCGTCCGCGGCGGCGCGATCCACGAGCCGGGCGATCCGAGCGCGCTCAGCCCCGTCGCGACGATCATGGCGGGGAGCGACTTTGGTCGGCTCACCTATCAGGCGGAGCTCTCCTTCGCGTACACCTTCGGCAACGGGGCCCTCCGGACCCAAGATCGCCGCTGGCGGTGAACGACGGGAGACCGTCGCGTTCGGCTCATCCATCGGGCGGAGCGCTCCTTCGTCCGGACACGAGATCGCCGCTGGCGGTGAACGACGGGAGACCGGGTTGCGGCGCGCGGCTGAATCGGACTACCAGGGCCCATGGCCGACCACCGAGAGTCCCCTCGAGACCCCGCGACCCCTCGTGTCTCCGCCGGGCGCGCGGCGCTCGCCGCCATCGCGCCGCTCGTCTGCACGCTCGCGGCCTGCGGGGTTGGAGTTTTCGCGGTCCGCGGCGACGCCGGCGACCTCGGCCAGATGTTCCGCGAGGCCGGCGTCGGAGGGATGGGCGTCGCGGGCGTCGCGCTCGTCGCGCTCCCGGTGCTCTCGATCCTGCTCTTCTTCGCGGCGCGAGGGGTGCGCGTCCCCGTCGCGATCTTTCTCGGCGTCGCGCTCGTGCCTTGGCTCGCCGGTGCGGCGGCGAGCGCGGCGGGGCTCGCGCAGGTGATGCAGGCGCTCGCGCACGCGGAAGCCTCGACCCGCGCCATGCTCTTCGCTGCGGGCCTCTCCGAGTCGCTCTCGGGGCGGCTCTTCGGCGGGTTCTTCAGCCTCACGTTGCTGATCGGGCTCGCCTTCGGGCTCGCGTTCGCCGCGCTCGTCCTCGAGGCGCCCGCGCGGCGCCTCGCGCTCGCGGGCGTGGGCGCCTTCGTCACGTCGCCGTTGCTCGTCGTCGCGGCGCTCGG
>JAHBWH010000174.1 GCA_019637115.1 Myxococcales bacterium
GTCCCGGTCCCAGCCTCGGTCCCGGCCTCGGTCCCGGTCCCAGCCTCGGCCCCGGCCTCGGTCCCAGCCTCGGTTCCGGCCTCGGTCCCGGCCTCGGTCCCGGCCTCGGTCCCGGCGTCGGTTCCGGTCTCGGTCCCGGCCTCGGTTCCGGGCTCGGTCCCGGTCCAGCCTCGCTTCCGGCTTAGGCGTCGGTCCTGGTCCCGGCGGTCCCGGCGCCCTACTTCGAGCGCTTCTCGCCGTCGAAGAAGAGCTCCTCGATGGTCTCGCGGTGGAAGAGGCTCCCGCGGAAGCCCATGACGCGCTCGAGCTCGCGGCCTCGGTTGAAGTAGATCACCGTCGGGGTCGCCGAGATCCGGAGCCGCGCCGCCGTCTGGGGCGCGAAGTGCGTGCCGAGCTCGCAGACCTTGATGCGGTCGCCGTACTCCGTGGCGAGCGCGATCATCACCTCTTCGAGCTTCTTGCAGGGCGCGCAGCCCGCCGACCAGACGTCGAGGATGACGGGGCGGTCGCTCTGCGTGACCTCCCGCGTGAAGTTGGAGTCGTCCACGTGCGTCGGGAGCACGCGAGGTTTGCCGCCGAGGAGATTGCCGAGCCAGCCCATCGTGGCCGCAACGTAGTACATCCGCGGCGAAGTTCGAGCAGGACGCTGTGCGCTCGACGAGGGGCGCGGCGGGTCGGGGAAGCTCGAGCAGGACGCCGCGCGCTCGACGAGGGGCGCGGCGGGTCGGGGAAGCTCGAGCAGGACGCCGCGCGCTCGACGAGGGGCGCGGCGGGTCGGGGCAGTTCGAGCAGGACGCCGCGCGCTTGACGAGGGGCGCGGCGGGTCGGCATCGTCGCCGCCGATGTCACGGACCCCGCTCTTCGCCTTCGTTCGACGCGGCCTGGCCGCACACATGCCGCGGCGCGCCTTCGTGCGCGCGTCGCTGGTCGGCGGCGCCGGCCTCGCCGTGGGCTGCGGGCGGCCGCCGGTCGACGCGCGCGCGGTCGAGGGCGCCGAGGTGGTCGTGGTGGGCGCAGGGATCGCGGGCCTCGTCTGCACCCACCAGCTCGCCGCGGCGGGGGTTCGAGCGACCCTCTACGAGGCGCAGAGCCGCGTCGGCGGGCGGGTCTTCTCGGGGCGCGGGATCTTCGCCGACGACCTCGTCTGCGAGCTCGGCGCCGAGCTGGTCAACGGCAACCACCTGCGCATGCGCGGCCTCTGCCGCGAGCTCGGTCTCGAGCTCGACGACTACTGCGAGGACTACGCCGACACGACCGAGGTCTTCCACATCGGCGGCGTGCGCTACTCGGCCGCGCAAGCCGAGGCGGCGTTCGAGCCCCTCGCGCGCGCGATGCGCGAGGCGCACGCGCGCGTCGGTGGCTTCGACGTGAGCTATCGCGAGCCGGGCCTCGCCGCGGAGCTCGACCGTCAGTCGATCAAAGAGTGGCTCGACCGAGTCGAGCTCGAGCCGTGGTTCCGCACGCTGATCGAGGTCGCCTTCACCACCGAGCTCGGCCTCGACTGCGAGGAGCAGTCGGCGCTGAACATGCTGTACCTCTACCAGGAGAACGCCGCGGAAGGCGCCTTCTCGGCGGTCGGGATGAGCGACGAGCGCTTCCACGTGCGCGGCGGCAACGACCTCGTCGCGACGGGCCTCGCCGAGCGGCTGAGCGGCGCGATCGAGCTCGGCGCGCGGCTCGTCGCCGTGCGCGGCGAGGCCGGGCGCTACGTGCTGAGCTTCGAGCGCGACGGCGGCCGCTTCGACGTGCGCGCGGCGCACGTCGTGCTGGCGCTGCCCTTCACCACGCTGCGCGAGGTGGAGCTCGCGATCGAGCTGCCCGAGCCCAAGCGCCGCGCGATCCGCGAGCTCGGCTACGGGACGAACACCAAGCTGATGATCGGCCACGGCGCCCGCGTGTGGCGAGAGCATGGCTCCAACGGCTCCGTGATCTCCGACCTCCCCTTCCAGACGGCGTGGGAGGGCAGCCGCCTGCAGGACGGCGCGTCGGGCTTCCTCGTCGCGTTCACGGGGGGCCGCGTCGGCGCCGGGCTCTCGCCCGACCGCGCGAGCGCGGAGGCGACGCGCTTCACGGAGGCGCTCGACAGGATCTTCCCGGGGCTCGCTGCGGCGCGCACGAACGAGGTCGCCTTCCATTGGCCGGGCTTCGCGTGGTCGAAGGGGAGCTACGCCTGCCACCGGCCGGGGCAGTGGGCCGCCTTCGGGGGCGCGGAGGCGGAGGTCGTCGGCACGCTCAGCTTCGCGGGCGAGCACACGTCGGACGAGTTCCAGGGGTTCATGGAGGGCGCCGCGGAGTCGGGCGAGCGCGCCGCGGCCGAGGTGCTCGCGCGGCTCGGACGCCCCGCCGCGCCGCCGCTCGGGGCGGACCCCGTCGCGCCCTGCGAGGCGCCAGAGAGCCACGCATTGGAGGCGGCCGCGACGTGACGACGGCGCCGTACGAGATCATCGAATTCCCCTTCTTGGCGCCCGTTCCGCGCGGTCACGAGGTCTTCTTCGCGATCCTGACGCAGTCCGCGGAGCGCGCGAGCCTGGTGCTCGATCGCACGGCGCGCCTCATCTACACGCTCGAGGCGTTGTTCACGACGGTCGGCACGCAGCCGGCGATCTTCAGCGACCCCATCCCGACGCTGGAGGCGCAGGGGTGGACGGTCGAGCGCGCGCAGGCTGGCGTGTCGCACGGGGCCATCGTGCTCTCGCACGACCGCCGCAACCGCGCGCGCACGCGCCTCTTCGTAGGGCCCGCGCCGAGCGCATACCGTTGATCACATTGCCGTGTCCCGCCATGTCCCGGAGTGCTCCATCAACTTCTTTGACGGGCTGTCACCAGGTCGCCAGCCCTCCCCCACGGGGCATGAAGCCCCGCGGGGCCCCCTCCCGCGAGCCTACGCTCGCTTCGCTCGCTGCGCGCCGTCCAGTAGGGCGGCTTGCGAAAACGGCTGAGCTTCTTTTCAGCTCGCGCCCGCCCTGCCAGGCGAGCCATTGGGTGAAACCGGCCGCCAACTTCGGGGCATGCGAGTCGAGTTCCTTTCACGGAAGCTGACTCGGGCGCATCTCGGCTGGCAACGATGCGACGAGCTGGGCTCGAAACCACCGGGACGCGGGGTCGTGAGCAGTCCTCGGGTGCCACACGAGCGCCGCGCGGTTGGTGGGCAGCTCCAGCGGGGCGCTGAGCACACGCAGACCATGAACGCTCGCGAGGGAGCGCGCGATGCTGGAGGGCACGGTGGCGAGCAGATCCGATCCGGCGACGAGGTCGCCGACCTGGGCGAACGAAGGCACGATCACAACGCACCGTCGGGACATCCCACGGGCGCTCAACACCTCGTCGACGATGCCGACCCGGCCGCCGAAGGGGGAGACCAGCACGTGATCCGCTCGGAGGTAGCGGGCAAGCGTCAGCCTGGTGCCGCGACGGGACAAGACCGAGAACGAGTCGTCAGCGAGAGGAGCATGGACCACCCCTTCCGGGATGAGGCGAGCGGACACGAACGCGACGCTGAGCTCACCAGAGGCGAGCTGACGCACGAGGTCATCGGAAACACTGCTCGCCGGCGTGACGATCTGAACGGTCATCTTCGGCGCCAGCCCTCTCAATAGGGCGTTGAGCTTCGGCAACCACGGGATCGTGATGAGCGCTCGGATGCGAAAATGTGCGTCGCTGGTCGTCGGGTCGAACGACGTGCGCGGGTGCACCACGCCCTCGACGCGATCGAGCACGGTGCGGAGCTCGTCACGCAATCGCTCCGCGAGTGGCGTGAGCGCCATCGTCGAGCCTGCGCGGAGGAGGATGGGATCGTCGTAGTGCAGGCGCAGCCGTGCGAGGGCATGGCTCAGAGCGGGTTGCGAGAGGCCGATTCGTCGGGCGGCCTTCGAGACGCTCCCCTCTTCGAGGAGTGCCTCGAGCGCGGGGAGCAGGTTGAGGTCGACGTTGTGGAGTCTGCGGGCGGTCACCGTGCCAGCATGCCCCGACAAGTCCATCGATGGTACGAATGAAGTATATATAAACTATGCATTGGTGGAATGGCCTCGCGGTCCCCAGGATGCGTTCATGCGCACACGACCTCGACGCCTCTGGCGGTTCGTTCGCTTCGGCTCCTCCGCGGAGCCGACGCCAGCCCCTCCTCCGCGCTCGCTTCCGAGCGAACTCGTCCGACACGGAGTGGACGCAGTCCACGGAGCCAGACGACACCACGTCCAAGCGCTCCGAGTGACCCCAGCGCCGAGGTCGTTCCAGGTAGCCGAGGATGATTGGCATGGAGGGCGGCTGCCGCGCAGGCGTCGATTCGGACCGCCGAGCGACACCGAATCCTCGCTGGCAGCGCGGCGCGCGAGCTTCGTCCTTCTGTGCGCCGTCCTCGTGGCCGCGGCCTGCGGGGATGATGGCTCCGCCGACGCAGACATCCGACTCCCGGATGGCGGGGGCGAGGGTATCGAGCGTCTCACGATCGATGTCCCTTTCTTTCACCCCGAGGGCATCGATCGCGCGTCGGACGGGAGCTTCTACGTCAGCTCGTTCGCGACCGGGGCGTTGGCTCGCATCGCGCCCGGGCGCGATACGGCGTCGATTCTGCTCGCACCTGGCACGCTGGCGGGCGGCGGCGTCGGGGTGCGCGTCGTCGGCGACTCGCTCTGGGCGTGCGCCGCGAGCTTCATGGGGGACCCGCCGTCGGCGCTGCGTGAGGTCGATCTCCGCACTGGCGAGGTCGTTCGAACGTTCGAACTTCCGGGGGGCGGGTTCTGCAACGACCTGGACGCAGGGCCCGACGGCGCGATCTACGTGACCGACTCGTTCGGAGGGCGCGTCCTGCGGCTCGCTCCCGGCGGGGCGACCCTCGAGACCTGGGCATCCGACGAACGTTGGCTGCCGGGACCCGCGTTTCCGCTCTCGCTCAACGGCATCGCCGTCCGGGACGCGCGCGCGGTGTATGTCGGTCGCATGGACGACGGGACGCTGATCCGGATCGGGATCTCGCCGGGAGGTGATGCGGGGGAATCGGTGGTCGTCTTCGAAGGAGGTCGAGCGTTCGGTTTCGACGGGATGCGCTGGCGCGACGCGAATCGTCTCGTCGCCGTCACAGGCAGAACCGTCTCGATGCTCACCGACGCAGGCGAGGACGTCTGGTCGATCGAGACAGTCGACGACTCGCTGGACGAGCCCGCGACACTCACCATCGTCGGGGACGACGCTTGGGTGACGGAAGCGCGATTCTCCGTGCTCTTCGACGGGGATGCCTCGACGGTCGCAGAGCCTCCCTTCCACGTCGTCCGAGTGCCGCTGCCGCGCTGACCCGGCCCTCGAGCTGATCAAGCCCAGCAAACAACGAGACCCAGCCAGCCCCCACCACACTCAGCAAACCCAGCAAACCCACCAAACCCCTCACCACCACCACCACTGACCGACCCACCCGGTCGTCCAGCCGAATCGAAGGACACGTCATGACCCTGAACCTCGCCGATCGTCTCGAACTGCATGAGCTCGTGGCGCGCCTCGCGCATCTCTCCGACCTCGCCGATTGGAAGACTTATCTCTCGCACTTCATCGAGGACGCGACCATGGACCCCGGGTTCGCGCCTCCGACCCGTGGTGTGACGGAGATCGAAGCGTTTCTTCGCCAGACGGAGGGAGGCACGAAGGGTAAGCGCCATGTTGCGACCAACGTCCTGGTCGAAGGGGCGGGTGACGAAGCGACCGTGATCTCGTACCTCGTGGTCCTCGAGCGCGAGGAGATCCCCAAGGTGGTCGCGACGGCGGTCATTCGGGACCGCGTCGTCCGGCGGGATGGCGTGTGGAAGGTCGCCCGGCACGAGGTCGCGGTGGACCCAGGGATGTTCGTCGCGATGAACGGGGCCTGAAGCATACGTCCGCGCGGTAGACGGCCCTCTGGTGCGGGGGGATAATGTCGCGCGGACGTCATTGGGATGCAGGAAGGGACGACAGCGACAGACTTGGCGGTCGGAGACCTCTTCGCCAACCGCTATCGGATCTTGCGCGAGCTGGGCCAAGGCGGGATGGGCGTCGTCTACGCTGCGGAGGACGTGACGCTGTCCGAAGGCGTCGCGTTGAAGGTGCTTCACGCTGCGCACCCTCGTGATGGCAGCCTCGAGCTCTTTCGCCGTGAGGTGCGGTTGGCGCGCCGTGTCACCCACCCCAACGTGGTCCGCACGTACGACATCGGTCTCGCGGAGGGCTTGCACTTCCTGACCATGGAGCTCGTGGAGGGAGGGTCCCTACGCGAGCGAATCACGCTCGCGCCTCTCCCGCTGCAGGATGTCGTCCGCCTCGCCCGGCAGATCGCGGACGGCTTGACGGCCGCGCACGAGGCGGGGGTGGTGCACCGCGACCTGAAGCCCTCCAACGTGCTCGTCACACGGACGGATCGCGTGGCGCTGACGGATTTCGGGATCGCTCGGAGCCTCTCGGAGGGGCCGAGCGAGCTCACTCGGTCGGGGCTCCTCCTGGGGACTCCCGCCTACATGGCGCCCGAGCAGCTCTTCGGTGACGTCCCGGGTCCGGCCGCAGATCTCTATGCGTTCGGTCTGCTCGTCTACGAGATGGCGACGGGACGACGTGTTCATCCGCCCACATCTTCGCCGCGGTCCCGCCTGCAGGATGAACCCGTCGACCCAGCTCCGCTCGCGCACCTTCCCGCGTCTCTGAGTCGCCTGGTTCTCGACTGTCTGTCGTTCGAGATCGCAGATCGTCCGCCTGGCGCGCGTGAGGTCTCGACGCGGCTCGCTACTCTCGACGCGGAGGGCGCGAATCTGGCATTCCGAGCGACGGATCCAGGAGGTCCGGGGCGAGCGCTCGAGGACGACCCCGTCACAGTCCGAGAGCGTCCGCATATCGAAGGGCGATTCGCACCGATGCCCGCGACTCGACACGCGATCGCCGTCCTCCCGTTCCACGCCAGCGAGGCCGACGTCGTACTGGCCGAGGCGCTGGCGGAGGAGCTGTCGGACCGGCTCTGTCGGACCGACGGCTTCTTGGTCTTCGGCGTCGGCGCCACGCGAGCGGTCGCCACCCGCGACGTAAAGCGTCTCAAGGCCGAGCTGGGAGCGGACCTGGTCCTCGATGGCACCTTGACGCGGAGCGGTGGGCGAACGCGCACGTCGGTCCGGCTCTTCGACTCTTCGTCCGGCGCGCAGCTCTGGGCCGATCGCTTCGATGGGGAGCTCGCAGACGCCCTGGAGGTGCAGGACCGAGTGGCCAATCGGATCGCCGAGATCCTCCGGGTCGAGCTCGAGCTTCGTGGCCTCGACGTCCGATTGGACGCACAGGACGTCGCCGACTACCTCGACGCGCGGGGCGCTCTGCGCGGGCCGCTCGACGAGACCGAGAGCCTCCATCGCGCCGCCGAGGTCTTCCGGCGCCTCGTGGAGCGCGTGCCCTGCTTCGACCTCGCGATCGCGGGTCGTGCGGACGCGCTCGCGCGGCTCTCGTTCGCCGGTCTGGATGTCGTGCGGTTGGCCGAGATCGATGAGGCGGTCGATCATGCGCTCCGCGTGGCGCCGTGGCTGCCGGAGACACAGCTCGCCGCCGCACGGAGATCTGTCGCGCGTGGGGAGTTCGCTGAGGCGGCAGGGGCGCTCGCCCGCGCGACACGCATGGCGCCGACCTTCGCGGCGGCGCACGCATATCTCGGATCGTTGCAGGTCGAAGCGGGCCGAGCAGAGGAAGGAACGGAGCGGATCGAGCTCGCCGTGCGGATCGATCCGAAGGAGCGATGGGCGCTGGCGGCCATCGCGAAGCACTTCGGCTTGCGGCGTGACTACGCCCGCTCTGCGGCGATCCTCGACGCGCTCACGACCGCGGACCCGCGCTATGAGACTTCCTGTCTGGGGGTCCGTCTGCGACAAGCGATCTGGCGAGACGCCAAGGAGGAGGCGCTCGAGTTGGCACCCGCGATTCAGCGCTTTGCCGCCGAGCGTCCGATGCTCACGACGTTGTTCGACGTTTGGATGGGCGCGGCTCCGCCTGAGCGCATGGAACGACTGGTCGAGCGGCTTTCACCCCAGGCGACGCCCCGGGCGAGGTCGCTCTATGGCCAGCTGCTGACCGAGATGAACGTCCGCACCGGGCGCCTCGGCGCGGCGTTGAGGAGCGTCGAGGAGGTTGGTGCCACCATCCTCATCGACCTCGAGTGGCTGACGGGGTGCGAAGCGCTTGATCCGATTCGCGACGCGATCCCCAGCGCGGTGCATGCGGCGGTCAAGCAGCGGGCTTTCCAGATCTGGCGCGTGTAGACGTCCGACACGTCGCTCCGACCTCAGCGGCGGAGCGGCGCCGACTCGACCCGGTGGGGCGCGTGACCCTCGGGGGCGCAGCTCTCGACGACGAAGCGGACCTCGCCCTCGACCTGAACGCACCGCTCGCAAGCGCATTGGGCGTCGCCCTGCGTGCCGAGCCAGGCGGGGGGGAGGAGCTCGCCTCCGGGGGCGAGGTCGACGCACGTGGGCGCGGGGGTGTCACAGCTCGCGCGGAGCGAGAACGCGAGCGGTGCGTCGGCCCAGGCCTCGCCCCGACGGGTCTCGAGCTTGACGGCGCCGCGGAGCGAGACGGCGTGGTCGCCGACGTTGCGGACGCGGAGCACGTCGCCCTCGACGAGCTCGACGGAGAGCTCGGGCGGCGGGGCGGGGTCGACCGCGCTCGGGGTGGCGCCCGCGGCGGCCGTGTGAGGCGCGGAGCTGCCGGACGCCCCCTCGGGGCTCCGATCGGGGTCGTGGGTCCTGGCGGTCGAGGGCGCGCCGCCGCATCCGCCCGAGCAGCCAGCGAAGAAGAGGAAAGACAGGAAGGCGACCCGCATCGCGGTCGAGCGTAGCAGCCCCAAAGGCGACCGCCCGCGAGCAACGTGCTCGTGGTGCGACATGGTCGTGTCTATGCTGGTGAGGAGAGCAAGCAGAGCCCGAACGTCCCGACCGGCGCGAAGCCAAGCGCCTCATAGGCTCGCTGAGCCGGTTGGTTTCCTCGACCGGTGAAGAGTACGGCACGGCGGACGCCGTCTTGGCGCGCGATGACGAGCGACCCGGCGACGACGGCCCGTCCGTGCCCACGGGAGCGATGTTCGGGGGGAGTGTAGACGCCACCGACTTGGGCGATGTCCGGCAGTCGAGCGTTGAACGCGGAGCTCGCGAGCGGCGCGCCCGAAGGGTCTTCGAGCACGAAAAGCTCACGACGCACGTGTGCCTGTTCGACCTCGTGAGTTGCTCGTGCAAGCAGCGCGGGGCCGGCGTTCGCTCCGAGCGCCTCGACGAGGAAGGCCGCGCGCCAACGTGCGCAGAGTTCGATGTCCCCCTCCCTGCTCCGTCGGCATCGCAGGCGACCCTCGTCGAGTGATGTAGGAACGACCATGTCGTCGAGCTCGATCGCGTAGAGACGCTCCTCGCTCATGGTCGAGATCGACGCCGCCAAGCCGAGCGCGTCGACCACGATCCGGACCTGCTCGAGAGGGCCCGCGAGTCCCGAGAGCTTGCGCCCTCCTGACGCGGTCGCCCGGAGCGCAGCGCGCGCGAGGGTTTCGGTGTAGGTCGGCGCTTGCAGCAACAGCATCCCGTTCCAGCAATGCGCGGCGGTTCCAACCGCCAGCTCGCCCTCGAAGGCAGCGACCCAGGTCCCTTGGTACACCGCTCCGTGATCGACGAGGCCACCTGCGAGCAGGTTCGAGCGGAGGAACATCGAGCTGTCCGCGTGGCGCGCGAGCAAGTCATGGATGGCGGGTTCGTCGCGTGGCTCTACCTTGCGAATCGACATGCGTGGAAGAACGTAGCAGTCCCGTCGCGCGACGGGCGACCTGGCGCGTTCGACGTAAGCCTTCACCCCTGACCCCTGCGGGTGAATTGCTGAGGCAGCTGTTCCGGAAAGAACGCGACGCGGAACGCGAGGAAGGGCGAGAAGACCGGCAAGCCGGGTACCCGTTCACCGGTATCGCGTCGCCGGCTCTCTCCGCCTTGCGCGGATGATGCGCTTCGTGCTCGAGGATCTGGGCTCGGCCGTGCACCATCGAGAGGCAGCGAGTCGAATCGCTGGCTCGCCGCCGGGAGCACCCACCGACCGCCCATCGGCGCACGCAGACCGAACTACGGTCGAACGCAGCCGCCCCAAAAGGCGACCGCCCGCGAGCAGCGTGCTCGCGGGCGGTCGGTGGTGGGACGTGGTGGAGGGAGGAGAGGAAGTCAGCGGGGCGCGGGCGCGCAGGAGCAGACCTCGCAGCCGTCGGGGCCGGTCTCGAAGCCGTACTCGCAGGCGAGGGTGCACACCACGGACGGGCACTCGGTCGGGCGGGGGAGGCACTGGCCGTAGCAGACCGCGATGCATGCCTCGTCGTCGCGGCACGGCGAGAGGCACTCGCTGTGGTCGCAGTAGCCGCCGCGGCCGCACTCTTCGTCGCTGAAGCAGTAGGGGCGCTCGGTGTGGCACTCGCCGGGGTGAGCGATCCGGACGCCGACGCAGGCCGCCTCGCAGTCGTTGCCGTAGGTCACGCCGTTGACGCCGCAGACGGGGGCCCAGATGTCGGGGCAGATGCAGCCGGGCTCGATCGGGGCGCAGTAGCTGTGGCAGGGGGCGTCGCAGTCCTCGCCGGGGTGACAGGCGATCGGCGCGCAGTCGGTGCGGCACTCGTAGCCGGGGCCGCAGTCGCGGTCGGCGTGGCAGGCGGGCGGGGGCGTGATGCGCGGGAGGCAGATGCCGGTGGGGGGCGGCGGGGGCGGCGTCGCCTCGCACTCGCCCGGGTGGGCGATCCGCACGCCCGCGCAGCGAGCGTTGCAGGGGTTGCCGTAGGTGTTGCCGTCGACCCCGCAGACGGGATCCCACTCGCGGGTGCAGGCGCAGGTCACGGGCTCGTCGCCGTCGGTGACGGGCTCGTCGCCGTCGACGCACTCGCCGTAGCAGACGTCCTCACAGGGCCGACCAGGCACGCAACCCGGCGGGTCGAGGCAGACCTCGGCGGCGGAGCAGCGCGTGCCAGCGCCACAGTCGGCGTCCGAGTAGCAGCCGCGGCGAGGGCCGCTGCCCGGGGTGGCGCCGGGCTCGCCCGGGAAGGGCGCGGGGCCGCCGTCGTAGACGCACTCTTCGTCCGGTCGGCAGTCGCCGTCGTGGAGGCAGCGGGTCGGCGCCGACGCGCAGCGGCCGTAGCAGACGGCGATGCATGCCTCGTCCCCGGGTCCGCAGGGGCTCAGGCAGACCGAGTGGTCGCACCACTCGCCGCGCCCACAATCCGAGCTCGAGAGGCAGAGCGTCTCGTCGCGACACTCGCCGTCGTGGGCGACCGCCACGCCCTCGCAGGTGGCGACGCACTCGTTGCCGTAGGTCGACCCGTCGACGCCACAGACGGGGGCGTAGATGGCGGGGCAGACGCAGGGCTCGGGGTCGACCGGCTCGCTCTCACAACCGCGCGCGCCAGCGAGCAGAGGGATCGTCGCAAGACAACAGAGCAGCCAGAGCCTGGAGGTGCGAGCGTGCATGGCGAGGTCCTTTCGGAGGGGAAGCGCGAAACGTGTGTCTAAGTGTGCCTGGTGTGCCCGTCGGACTCGCCGGATCGCTCGTCGGCGGGCGTCTCTGCTGGTTGGTGGGCCCCGCTCACGGGTTCCATCACAGAAAAATGAGAGCCAGTGGCGATTTCGAGGTCGTGCCGCAATTTGTGCCACGCTGCCGGAGTGTGCCGCGGCGTGGCGCTTCAGATCTCCGCAAGATCGGCCGCGTCGACTCCTCCGACGCCGCGATGACGCGGCCGAGAGGAGCCGACCATGTCCACGAACCCGTCCAAGAACCCCGCCAAGCGCGCGCCCGAGCACCCGTCCAACCACGACCGGCCCGCCTTGCCGCCGACCATGCCGCCGACTGCGGATGACTCCGGCCTCATCGACCTCCGCGCGCTCGCGCTCCAGGTCGCGCCCGACGAGACCCGCGGTCGTACGTCGCTGACCGCGCCCTTCGTGCCGACCTGGCCCCTGAGCGCGGTGACGCCGCCCCCGCCGCCGAAGCGGTCGCGCGCGCTCGAGCGCGGGGCGATCGTCGCGCTCACGATGGCGCTCTCGGCGGTCGTCTTCGCGCTGGCGCCGCGCGGCGCAACCGTCGAGCGGGTCGAGGCGTCGCTCTCGATCCCCGTCGACGCCACGCCGGGCCCGCACGTCGAGCCCAGCGAGCTGCGCGACACCACGCTCGACACGCTCGACACGCTCGACACGCTCGACACGCGCTCGGCTGCGGTGACCGAGCCGACCGCCGCCTCTCCGCCACCGCCGGCGGAGCCCGCGGCCCGACGCGCCACTCGGGTCCCCACGGCGCCGCGCGCCAACGCTCCCGTCGCGGCGATCGGCCTGAGCGCGCCCGCGCCCGCGCGCGGCGCGCTCCAGGATGACCTGGACCGCCTCCTCGACGCCGCGCTCGGCGATCGGACCGCGAGCGTCGAAGCGCGGCTCCCGACCGTGCCCGCGCAGCGCGACGTGACCCTGGCGCTGCGCGGCCTCGAGCGGCAGGTCGCGGCCTGCCGTGACGAGCCCGGCGGCGTCGCGTCGGCGCGCGTGCTCATCGAGGGCGCGACGGGGCGGGTGCGCAGCGTGACCGTCAGCGGCGTCGCCCCCGAGGTCGCCGCGTGCGTCCGCGACGTTGTCGCGACCGCGTCGTTCCCTCGCTTCGAGCAGGCGACCTTCGCCCTGACCTTCCCGTATCGGCTCTGAGACCGTATCGGCTCTGAGAGCGCAGCGCCGAGCTCGTCGAGAGATCCGAGTCTCTCGACGGGCTCTGAGAGCGCAGCGCCGAGCCCGTCGAGAGATCCGAGTCTCTCGATGGCGACTCTGCTCTCGGTGGCCTTCGTAGGCGTGAACTTCCGGTGCGCTGTACTACTCAGCGGATGAGCGCGACCGGCGCGAGCACCCGCGAGAACGCCCACGGCCGACGGACGGCCCCGAAAGGGAGCCCGCGGGCTGGCGCGCCGATCGTCGCCGCGAGCGTGTCCGACGCCGCGGCGTGGGCGCTCATCTCGTGGGCGAGGAAGCCGTCGCGCGCGCGCGCCACCGCGGCGTGGGCCTGCGCGAAGCGCCCGCGGCGATACGCGAGCGCGGCCTCGAGGGCGTCGGCGAAGGGCTGCGCCCACGAGGTCCGCTCCTCGCGGATGCCGCGGATCGCGCGCTCGACGATCATCAGGTCCGCGTGCACGCCCAGGAGCAGCTCTGCGCGCGCCTCGAGATCGAGCGTGTGCACCTTCACGAAGGGCATTCGGAAGAGGAGCGCGCGGCGCAGCGCCGGGCGGGCGGCGCGGACGCGCGCGAGCGCCCGCTCGGCGTCGCCCTCGTAGAGGTCGATGCGCGCCTGCGCGAAGACGTCGAAGAAGTGCTGCACGGTGAAGGGCTCGGACCAGAGCTCGATGGCGCGTCGCGCCTCGCGTCGCGCGATCGCGGGCTCGTCGTGCACCAGCCAGAGGGTGTTCATCAGGCCGGACCCGCCGTTCGTCAGCGCGAAGCGGTCTTGTCGGAGGTGGCCGTCGTCGACGAGGCGCTGGCGCTCTTCGGCGAGCTCGCCCCAGCGGCCGAGCATCGCGAGGTTGGCGCAGACGTAGATCTGCGCCGTGACCCGCTCGCGGACCGCGCCCTCGTAGAGCCGAAAGCGCCGCTCCATGTCGCGCACGCGCGGGAGGCTCAGGGCGTACTCGCCCATGTGGAAGTCGCGGAGCGCGCGCGCCGCCTCGGCCACGCTGGCGACGTAGTCGTCACCGAGCGCGCGCGCGTGCGCCTCGGCCTCGTCGATCAAGCGCTGGGCGCGCTCGACGCCGCGCCAGCCAGCGTTGCACGAGTAGGCCGCCAGGAAGGCCACACTGCGCGCGTAGCGGCGGTGGTCGCCGGCGCGCCGCGCCAGGACCATCGAGCGAGCGACGAAGTAGGCGCCGCGGAAGCTGTCGATGTTCGTGAGCGCGAGGCCGGTCGCGAGGCTGGAGTCGGCCTGCAGGCGCCGGGCGAGGTCGGCGCGCGAGGGCCTCACGACGACGCCGCTGCCCGTCGTGGTGGGCACGTCGCGCGGGGGCGCGGGGGGGAGCGCGCGGGGGAAGAGGCGCTCTCGGATCTGAAAGCCGATGAGCCAGGCGATCGACGCGCGCGGCGACGGAAGGCGCAGGTCGAGCGCGCCGAGGAGCTCGTGCGCCGCCGCATACCCTCGGTCGAGGCGCCCCGCGTGCAAGAGCTGCTCGGTGCGTCGCTGCGCGAGCTCGATCGTCTCGGGGTCGCCGAGCGCGAGCGAGCGTCCGTCGAGCGCGAGCGCGTAGGCGTCGGCGGCGGCCTCTCCGCGCCCCGCCGCGGCGAGCGCTTCGCCACGCTGTCGCTGGAGGCGTCGTCGCGTCGTGTGGTCCTCGGGCGGCGTGGCGGCGAGGGCCTCCCCGAGCAGGCGGGCGGCGTGGTCGAAGGCGAAGGCTTGGCGGGCGGCGTGAGCGGCGCGGGCGAAGAGGCTCCGGGCGCGCTCCGGCCGGCCCGCGTCGCGCGCGTGGCCCGCGCGCGCCTCGAGCTCACCCTCGGCGAGCTCCGCCATCGCGTCGTCGAAGCAGGCGTGCACGGCGGCGGCGTCGTCGACGAGCGGCCGCGCCGCCTCGGCGATCGCCGCGTGGGGGAGCTCGAGCTCGGCGTGGGCGCCGTAGCGGAGCGTCAGCAGGCGCGCGGCGCGGAGACCCGCGAAGGCGCCGAAGGGGTGCTCGACGCCGAGGCGGCGCGCGACGTCGAAGGCGAGCGTGCGCTCGAGCGGTCGAGACGCGGTCGCGAGCGTGAAGAGGAGCCAACGCTCGGCTTGCGGGAGCGCGCGGACACGTGCCCGCAGCACCTCGGGCAGGGTGCTGCCCTCGGCGCCGCGCGCCATCTCGGTGACGAAGAGCGGATGCCCTTCGGTCGCCCGCGCGATGGAGGCGCCGTCCTCGCGGCCGTGCTCGCGCGCGAGCGCGTCGACCTCGTCGGAGGTCAGCGGCCCGAGGTCGAGCGTGGCGTCGACGGGGAGGCGGGCGTCGAGGACGTCGAGGAAGCCGCGCTCGGGCTCGCCCGTGCGCACGATCGTGACGAGCAGCAGCGGCGTGTCCTGCCCGAACGCGAGCGCGAGCAGGCGCGCGCCGTCGGGGCTGGCCCACTGCGCGTCGTCGACGACGACGACGGGCAGGCGCGCGGCGGCGAGGGCGTGGATCGCGCGTCGCAGCGCGCGCGCGGCGAGCGCGAAGGCCTCTGCGCCCTCAACGCTCGCGCTGGCCTCGCGCCCGAGGCGCGGGAGGATCGTCGCGAGCGCGTCGCGCTCGGCGGGGTCCTCGAGCTCGGCGTCGAGGTGGGGGGCGACCGCGTCGAGGATGCCGTCGATGCCCGAGAAGGGGACGACCTCTCGCTCGAACGCGCGGCCCCAGAACGGCGCGAGGGTCGGGTCGTCGAGCGCGGCGTCCACGAGCGTCGACTTGCCGATGCCGCTCGGCCCCTCGACCCGCACGTGGATGAGCGTCTTGCGGGCGCGGTACGCAGCGTACGTGAGGGCGCGTAGCTCGCCGGCGCGGCCGACGAAGCGCGACGCGCGCGACGTCTCGGGGAGCGCGCAGCCGAGCGCCTCGAGGAGCGGCCGCGCCGCGCGCATGCGGGCCTCGGGCGCGGGGGTCAGCAGCGCCTGGACGAGCGGCCCGAGCGGGTGCTCGAAGGGCAGCTCGGGGATGACGCCGCCGAGCTTCTGGGCGAGCACCTGAGGGCCGCGCCCCGCGAAGGGAGGCGCGCCGACGATCGCTTGGTAGAGCAGCGCGCCGACGGCGTACCAATCGCTCGCGGGGCCGAGCGGCTGACCGGCGAGCTGCTCGGGGGACGCGCCCGTCACGTTGCCGAGCGCCGCGTCGCGCGCGCCCCGCGGGCTCGACAGGCCGAAGTCGAGCAGCACCACGCGCCCCTCGGGCGTGCGGCGGACGTTGCCGTCCGAGAGGTCGCGGTGGAGGTGGCCCGCGTCGTGGAGCGCGCGCAGTCCGGCGGCGAGCTCGGGGAGGGCCGCGCGCCAGCGCGCCGCGTCGCGCCCCGCCCACGCGGCGAGGGGCTCGCCCGGCACGTGCTCCATGACGAGCAGCCACTCGCCGTCGAGCTGGACGAGCTCGTGGAGCGCGACGAGGTTCGGGTGCCGCAGATCTGCGACGGATCGGAACTCGCGCTTGAAGCGCGTGAGCGTCTCCGTCCGCCGCAGCCGCTTCACCGCCACGAGCGCGTCGTGCTCGCGGTCGCGCGCCAGGAAGACGTCGCCGAACGCGCCCTCGCCGAGCCGCTGCCGGACCTCGAAGCGCTCGGGGAGCTCCGGGAGCTCCGGGAGCTCGGGCGGGGGTGGGGCGTGCTCGAGGGCCTGGGTCACCACGTCAACGACCGCTCGAGAGATCGTGGAGCTGGAGGCGGTGGAGGAGCGTCGTGCGCGGCAGCCCGAGGCGACGGGCGACGCGGCTCACCACGCCGTCCTCTTCGGCCAGCGCGTCGACCAGGATGGCCCGCTCCTCGGCCAACACCTGCTCACGGTGTTGCTCGAGCGCCGCCCATCGGGCGCTCAGGTCGCCGCTCGGCGCGACGGGGCGTGGCTCGGGAGGGAGGCTCGCGGAGATGCCGAGCTCGCCGTCGAGGTGGGCGAGCTCGATGACCTCGGCGTCGTCGGAGGCGACGAGCGCGCGGCTGCGCGCCCGCGCGAGCGTCGCCTCGAGCTCGCGCACGTTGCCGGGCCAGTCGTGCTCGGCGCGGACGAGCGCGCGGCGCGCGCCGAGGGAGAGGTGCCACGCGCGGGCCGGGTCGAGCCGGCGGAGCAGCGACTCCGCGAGCGCCGGGATGTCCGTCTTGCGCTCGCGCAGCGGGGGCAGCCGCAGGACGTGACCGGCGAGCCGGTAGTAGAGGTCGCGGCGGAAGGTGCCCGCGTCCATCGCGGCGTCGAGGTCGCCGTTCGTGGCGGCGATCACGCGGAGCGAGACGCGCCGGGGCTCGGCGTTGTCGTCGCCGAGCGGGCGGAAGGTGCCGAACTGCGCGAGGTCGAGGAGGAGCTGCTGCGCGTGCGGGGGGAGGTTGAGGATCTCGTCCAGCACCAGCGTGCCGCCGTCCGCGTGCTCGACGAGGCCGACGCGGCGGCGGATGGCGCCCGAGAACGCGCCACGGACGTGACCGAAGAGCTCCGAGGTGATGGTGTTCAGGTCGTCGCTCGAGCCGAGGGTGGCCCGGACGACGGGGCCCGCGCCGGCGGCGTGCGCGAGGGCGCGCGCGAGGAGCGTCTTGCCGGTTCCGGAGGGGCCGAGCACGAGCACGTTTAGGCGGGAGCGCAGCGCCGAGCGGACCTCGCCGAGCAGCGGCTCCATCGACGGCGTGCCGAGGATGTCCCAGAGGCCGAGCTCGCGTGGGCCGGGCTCGACCGCCTCCGCCCGCGCGCGCCGGGCCTCGCTCAGGTCGAGGTCGAAGACGTTCCGGACGAGCGGCCCGAGGACGCTCGCCGCGACCGCGACGAAGCGCTCGTGGGCGGCGCCGAAGCTCTTGCCGGGCTCGCGGACGTCGACGTAGAGGACGCCGAGCGCGCGGCCGTCGTGGCCGCGGACGGCGCTGGCGATCGCGGCCACGATCCCGAGCTCGCCGACGCTGCCGCCGACGCTGCCGCCGCCCTCGGCGAAGGGATCCCAGTAGATCAGCTTCCCGGTATCGCGGGCCCGTCGGACGAGGGAGCGGCTGATCTCCTCGCGCTCGTGGGTCGGGAGCGCGCCCGCGGCGCTCCGCGCGTCGAGCACGACCTCGCCGCCCTCGGGGGGCGTGAGCAGGAGCAGCCCGCGGTCGGCGCCGAGCAGGTCGACGATGGCGTCGAGGGCCCGGCCGACCCGCTCGTGCGCCTCGTCGGCGCATCCCACCCGCTCGACGAGCGCGACGGTCGTCTCCCACAGCCGGTCCGCGCTCGGCTCCACCTCCCTGGCCAACGGCATCGCGTCGTGAGTCTACGCGAAGCGTCCCCCGGCGACGCAGGGAAACGCCCCTCAGCGCGGCCGCCAGGTGTAGGTGCGCGGGCAAGGGCACAGCGGCCGCGTCGCGCGGCGCGGAGGGCATCACGGGCAGAGCGGCCGGCCCACCCGATCCGCCACGATCGATCCGCACGCCACGATCGATCCGCACGCGGTACGAATTGGAGGCGCGTGATCGATCCGCACGCGGTACGAATTGGAGGTGGGTGAGGGGGCGCGGGCCGCGGCGGGTCGCGGCGGGTTCGAGGGGTCCGAAGGGGCGACCTGGCGGCGCGGCCACACCCTTTCCGGGGGTCCTTACGGACGACGCACGCAGATTCGCGCGGCCCGGGCCATGACCGAGCCGCGCAGCGCCACGTGGGCGCGATCGCGTCAGTCCGGTGGGTCGCCGCGGCCTCGCTTTCGGGGGCGGCGGTCGCGGAGGACGATGATCCGCGCGGCGTCGGGGTTGG
>JAHBWH010000175.1 GCA_019637115.1 Myxococcales bacterium
GCGGCCGAAGTCGAAGCAGCGCTTCGTGGTGCCGAGCGTCATCAACGCGAGCAGCGCGGCGCCTACGGTCCACGGCGCGCTCCGCGCGCGTCGCATCACCTGCGCCGAGCCGCGCAGGGCCTCGGGGAGCGCCAGCGCCTCGCCCTGCCGCGCGAGGATCCAGAGGAGGAGCGCCGCCGCCAGGAGGGCGAGCCCGAAGAGCGCGCGCGCGTAGCCGACCGAGGCGTGCGCGGGATCGACGCTCCACGCGGAGCGCCAGGTGACGCTGTCCTCGGGCGGCGTCCAGCGCCCGAGCGCCGCGGGTTTGATGCGGGGTCTCATCTCAGCGTGGCGCGCCCTCGCGCAGGCTCGAGGGCACGTCGAGGTCCTGCTCCTCTTCTTCGCGCGCGCTGCTCATGCCCGCGCTCTCGGTGCCCGGCCGCGCGCGGCCGTCCGCGCCGAGGTCGCTCGGGTAGAGGCGGAGGTAGGCGCGCACGAGGGCCGGCGAGAGCTCGTGTCCGCTCGGGACGCCGAGCTTGACCACGTAGCGACCGCTCACCCAGAGCACCCACGTCGCCTCGTCGCCGGCGAGCCTCCACACCCATTTGCCTTCGAGCTTCACCGTCTCGAGCTCGTAGCTCGCGAGCTCGTCGAGGCGCTCGCGGAGCTCCGCCGTGAGCGACGCCGCGCGCTCGTAGACCGTGACGAAGGCGGTCGCGATCCCGATCTCGTCGCCCCGTCGCAGGTAGGTCGCGGTGTGCCCCTCGGCGGGGTTGCCGGCGACCGGCAGCTCGACATCGAGCACGTGCTGATAGCGGCGGTAGGAGAGGTCGTCGACGTCGCGCTCGAGCACGAAGCGCGGCGGGAGCGAGGGGCCGCAAGCGACGAGCAACCACGAGAGGACGACGAATACCCGCATCGTCGCTACCTACCACGCCCTCGACCCGGCCGGAACGCGCGAGCGGCGCCACGTGCCGCGGTCGCGTCGTCGAGCGTCAGAAGCGGTACTGGGCTTCCAGCCGGACGCGCCGGATGCGGTCGTTGGTGTCGAAGCGGCCGTCGTCCTGCAGGCGCCCCTCGTCGAACATCAGCGTGAGCAGGCCGATGTTGCGGAACCACCAGAAGTGGAGCGCGGCGCGGATGCGCAGCTCGTCGCGGATGATGGTCGGCCGCTGGTCGAACTCCGCCGGCAGCGCCGAGTACTCCTGGGCCGTGAACTGGCCGACGTCCGCCGCGAAGAAGAGGCGCTTGGGCCAGAGCAGGACCGAGAGCTGCGCGTTCCAGGCCATCTGGAACGAGCCGCCGAAGTCGAGCACGTACTTCGCGTAGGTCTCCGCGCGCAGCGAGATCCAGCCGGTGCGGAACCAGAGCGAGGCGTTGCCGGCCGGGTAGCGCTCGGTGGCGCGCTGGTCGTACTTCGCGCCCGCCCAGAAGCCGAGGCCGAGCGGCATCGGCGTGTACATCAGCGGCGAGTCGAAGCGCGAGAAGTGCCCGATGACGTTGAACTGGAACTGCGCGCCCGCGACCCAGGTGAAGTTCTCGTTCTCGTTGCGGAAGAAGCGGCCGCCGACGTTGCCGGTCGAGAAGCCCGCGCCGCCACCGGCGAAGACGCGGAACGCGACGCGGTTCGAGGCGACGAGCGGGCCGCCGACCTCGGCGACGGCCCCGTTGCCCTGCTCGAAGGCGTTCACGAGGTAGAAGGCCGGGTCGAGGAGGGGCTGCTTGGCGACGCTGATGATGAGCTGGTTCGAGAGCGTGCCCGAGCCGCTGTTGATCGCGACGAAGTGGCCGCTCTTGCCGAGCGGGACCTGGAAGTGCGCGAAGGTCATCCGGAACGAGCGCTCGGCCCGGAAGTTCAAGAGGAAGAAGCTGTTGTCGAGGTAAGGGATCGGTCCGAGCGCGCGGAGCTGCAGGCGCGTGAAGTTCACGTCGGCGGCGGTGCGGATGCTCCGGTTCTCTTGGAAGTCGTACGAGAAGCCGACGCCCGCGACGACGCCGAAGCGGTAGCCGGGGCTCTGGTTGCAGACCGTGACCTGCGGGTCGAAGCGGCACCCGAAGTCCTGGCAGTCGATGCGGCCGTCGCCGTCGTTGTCGATGCCGTCCGAGCAGGTGTAGTCGTCGCGCTCGCCGTGGTTGTCGCCGAAGTTCCCGATGAGGTCCTCGGCCGTCATGTCGCCGGTGAGGCGCGGCAGGTCGCGCGCCGTGTCGTCGGCCTGCACCTGGCGCGACTGGAAGTCCTGCGCCGAGCCGCGGCAGACGGTGACGGGATCCGCTTGGCAGTCGGAGTCGTCGCAGTCGATCAGGCCGTCGCCGTCGTTGTCGATCCAGTCGCTGCAGCGCTCGTCGTTGCGCTCGGGGCCGTGCACCTCGCAGACCGGCGTGTCGAAACAGTCGGCGTCCGCGCAATCCGTGAGGCCGTCGCCGTCGTTGTCGATCCCGTCGTCGCAGACGGTCTCGCGGGTCGGCTGCGCCGTCGGTGGCGGCGTGGGCGCGGGCTCGACGGTGGTGGGCGCCTCGGGCTGCGGCACGTCGTCGTCGACCTGCGCGAGCGTGGTGCCGCTGCTGGCGACGACGAGGACGAGGACCGAGAGCCACGTGGAGAAGTCACGACGAGTGTTCATGGGGGAGTGCTGTCCTGTCCGACGGATCGCTTGACGGAGCGCGTGCTGCATGTTCGTTTCTCGGGCCTCTCGCGTCAGCGGCAGAGGAGGGCGGTGGGGCTGCGGTCGCCGAGTGTCGGGCGCTCGCCCTCGTTCGGCGCGCGCCACGCGAGGATCGACGGGTCGTAGCGCCCGCCTTGGCAGAGGCCGGGCTCGGTCCGCCCGCGCGCGCGCGGGTTGAGCAGCGGGTTCCACTGGCAATCCCAGTCGTCGCAGTCGATGAAGCCGTCGACGTCGCCGTCGAGGCCGTCGGTGCACGCGGCGATGGCGCGCTGCATCTCGAAGTTGAACATCGAGCCGTCGACGCGTTCGACGTCGGCGGGGAAGACCACGCTCTCGTTGCAGGGGCTCGTGCGGAGCACGAAGCACTCGCACTCGTCGCCCTCGCAGTCGGGGGTGTTCGCGCAGCTCGGATCGGGGCGCCGGGTCGCGCGGGAGAAGACGACGTCCTCGCGGACCGTGCGGCAGCTGAAGTCGTTGCAGTCGGCGAAGCCGTTGCCGTCGTTGTCGATGCCGTCCGTGCAGCGCTCGAAGGTCCACTCCTTGATGGCGTCGCAATGCGCCTGCACCTCGGCGTCGATGCACACGCCCGCGCCCGTGCAGCACTGGCGGTCGTCGCAGTCGGTGAAGCCGTTGCCGTCGTTGTCGATGCCGTCCGTGCAGCGCTCGGTGGTGTTCTCGAGGATGCTGTTGCAGTACTCGACGATCGCCGGGTCGGGGCTCCTCGAGCAGCTGAAGTCGGCGCAGTCGGTGAAGCCGTTGCCGTCGTTGTCGATGCCGTCCATGCAGCGCTCGAGGGTGTTCTCGGCGATCGAGGCGCAGTGCGCGATGGCTTCGGGCGTCGCGCCGCGGTCGGCGCGGGTGCAGCTGAAGTCGGCGCAGTCGGTGAAGCCGTTGCGGTCGTTGTCGATGCCGTCCGTGCAGAGCTCGAGGGTGTTCTCCGGCTCGATCGGGATGGGCCCGGTGCAGACCTCGAGGCTCGCGCAGTCGGGGTCGTCGCAGTCGACGAGGCCGTCGTTGTCGTTGTCGTGGCCGTCCGAGCAGCAGTCGTCGACCGTGAGGCCCACGCGGCCGTCGACGCAGCGCGCCTCGCTCCGGCAGACCGTCACGAAGGGGTTGCTGCGGCAGCTGAAGTCCTGGCAGTCGGCGAAGCCGTTGCCGTCGTCGTCGACGCGGTTCGAGCAGGAGGCGTTGTCGAACTCCGTGACGCAGCAGAGCTCGCGGAGCGTCTGGCATTTGCGGTCGCCGCAGTCGAACTGGCCGTTGAGGTCGTTGTCGATGCCGTCGGTGCACGTCTCTGCGTCACCCTCGAAGCCGCCCGGGGGCAGCAGCGGGATGATCTCGCCGCAGAGGTTCTGCCCGATGCAGTCGGGATCGAGGCAATCGATGAGGCCGTCGTTGTCGTTGTCGAAGCCGTCCGAGCAGGTCTCGGGGTTGTTCTCGTAGCCGAGCGGGGGCCCGCCGGTGATCCGGTCGACGTCGAAGCACCCGAGGGCGGACGTGGCGGCGAGCGCGATGAGGAGTCGGTTCATGGGCTTCACCGGCGCAAGAAGGCGTCCTGCAGCTGCGGGGGTTGGGTGCCGTGCCCGCGGAGGCAGAGCGCCCGGTTGGGGCCGTAGCGGCGGCGGAAGTCGACGTAGAGGCCGCAGGCGCCGGGGCGCGAGAAGGCCTCGCCGAGCGCGCCCGCCGCCTTGGCAGCCGCGAGCCGCGGCTCGAGGAGCTCGGCGACGTTCGGCTCGAGGTACGCTGGCAGGGTGCCGAGTCGCGCGTAGCGGTCGACCGCCTCGATGAGCAGGAGGTTCGGCAGCTCGGTGATGCTCGGGGCGACGTCCATGTCGGCGCGCAGCGCCCGCGCCTGCTCGCGCACGCGCTGCTCGTCGGCGACGATCTCGGTCGCGCAGACCCACTCGCACTCGCGGTAGCTGTCGTTGTGCTCCCACGCCTCCGAGTGGCCGTCGCGGACCGAGACCATGCGGTTGCGGTGGATGGAGCGGCTCGGGTTCTCCGAGCGGCTGTGCAGCGAGGTGAGCACGAAGCTCGGGATCCCGTGGGCCCACATGCCCTTGCGGCCGCGCAGCGCCTCTTGTTGGGCGCGGAGGTAGGCGACGCGGGCCGGCGTGTCGTCGATCTGCATGTGGTGGGCGAAGCCCTTGCGGATCTGATCGACCGCGAGGTCCGGGCAGTCGAGCAGCACGCGGCCGTAGGTGTCCGTGCCGCCGTCGCCCGTGCAATGCCAGATGCCGCGGCGCGCGTTCAGGGTCGCCTGCTTGGCGTTGATGTAGAGCTCGTAGGAGTGGAAGTTGCCCCAGGCGTGAACGGGGCCCGGGCTCTCGAGCGTGTTGAAGCCGCCGAGCCGGGAGTTGCGGCCGGTCCACGGACCGTCGAGCTGGCGGAAGCTGTCGCCGTCGCTGAAATAGACGCGCGTCGCGCGGCCGTTGATGAAGACGATGCTCTCCGTGAGCGACGCGCTCGCGGCGGCGCCGACGAGCGTGATCGTCGCCAAGAACAACAATGCGGCGGGGATGGCTCGTCGTTGCATGGGAAAAACGTCGCCGACGGTAGGAGGGTGCCCGGTGGCTGTCAACGCGCGCGAATCGGATTTCTCCGAGCGTTCACGGGGAGGAAACCGAACGGTCGGGGGATTCAGGGCGGAGGCGCGGGCCCGATCCGCTCGTCGCGGGTGGGGTGGTGGTCGGCGAAGCGGACCTCGACGCGATCGTAGCCGAGCGCGCGCACGAGGGTCGTGACCGAGGCGCGCGCGTTGTCGCGCGCGCGCTCGAGGATGCCCGCTGCGATGGCGGCCTCTCGGAGGCTCCGCTCGGCCTCGCGGCGCGCGCGGGTCTCGAGCTGCTCGCTCCGCGCGGCGAGGGTGTCGGTGCGGCGCGTGTGCACGTAGGTGCGCTCGTTGTCGAGGCGGGCGGAGAAGATCTGCGGCGGTGGCAGCGTGATGACGGCGGTCCGCGCCTCGAGGTCGACGACGACGTCCCCATCGCGCATCTCCGTGAGGTCGACGCCCGCCTCCACCTCCGCGGCGGCGACGAGCAAGATCGCGTCGGTGCTCTCCATCAGGCCGAAGAGGGTGCGTTGGCGCTGTTGGAGGTCGATGACGCGCTCCATGTGGAAGCTCGCGGTCTCGAGCCTCGCGAGGTCGCGGATCGCCGCGACCATGGCCTCGCCGCGGACGAGCTCTTCGGTGACCGCTGCGGGGGCCTCGGCGGGCGTGAGGAAGCGATAGAGGAGGGCGCCGAGCAAGAGCCCGCCCGAGAGGAGACCGAACGCGAAGAGCCAGCCGATCGCGCGGAGCGGCCCCATGCGGTCATCCGCCGACGCGCTCAGGCGCGGGCCGTCGAGCGGAGGCGCGCTGGCCGCGGAGCCCTTGGCCTCGAAGCCCTTGGCCTCCACGACCTCGAAGTTCTTGCGCGGGCGGAGCGTCACCGCGTCAGGGTAGCAGCCTCGAGGGACTCTTCGACTCTTTCGCGCTGCGCTCACTCCGGCGCGCGTTAGACGAACCGCACGTTCCGGTCCGCGAGGTCGAAGAGCGGCCCCGCGCGCATCGGAGGGAGCCGCGCGTATCGGGGGCTCGGCTCTTTGACTGGGGCGCCGAGAGCGCGAGCCCGTCGCGCTACTCGATGAGCGGGCAGGTGCCCTCGACGGGGCCCGCGTCGTTGTTCTCGGTGCGGCACTCGTTGAGGCCGGGGAGCGGCTCGTCCTCGGGGTCGTTGATCGTCGCGGCGAACGAGAAGATCTCGCCGTCGCGTCCGGCCGGGATCGCGAAGGGCGGCTCGAGCACGAGGAGGGTGCTCTCGCCGGGCAAGAGGCCGCGCTCGGTGGTGACGCGGCCGAGGCGGGCGCGGCCGCCGCCCGTGACGTCGTAGAAGGTGACCGGCACGCCCGCGCGCACCCCCGCGCGGCCCGCGTTGACGACGCGCACCGAGAGCCGCAGCTCTCGCGGGCAGCCAGCGGTCGAGACCGTCAGATCGCGCAGCACGAGGTCCGGCGCGTCGAAGAGCCCCTCGGGCTGCACGTTCTGCCGGTAGTTGTTGAGGTTCGGGACCGTCCAGTTCGGGACCTCGCGGCGAGGCACGTTGCCGTCCTCGTCGATGTTCGTGACGTGGTAGCTGTGCTGGTTCCAGATCCGGCGGGTGCGCACCCACTGGTTCTCCGGGTGGCCGAAGACCCGGATGCCCGTGGGGCCGGGCGTGCCGTCGAGGCATTGGAAGGCGTAGTTGTTCGCCATCAGCACGATCTCCGCGTGGTCGTCGTTGTCGACGTCGACGACGATCGGATACTCGCGGAGGGTGCCGCTCGGGTTGCAGCGCTGGTCGAGGACCTCGCCGTCGGGGCCCCGGTAGACGCGGAAGAAGCGCTCGTCGTTGTAGAGGACCTCGGCCACGCCGTCGCCCTCGAAGTCGAAGATGGACGAGCCGGTCACGCGCGACGAGCGATCGATGGTCTCGGCCCACCACTTCCGCGTGCCGTCGTGCTCGAGGATCACGTAGGCGAAGCCGCCGGCGAACGCGATCTCGGGGTAGGGGTCGTCGTCGAAGTTCGCGATGGTCGGCGGTCCGCCGCCGTTCGGGTTGCCTTGGGCTGCGATGACCGCCGCCATCTCGGGCGGGTTGATGTCGATGGGACCCCAGACCGTGTCGCCCGTCGCGCCGTCGAGCGCCGTGATGAAGTGGCCGTTGCCGATGGTGATCACCTCCGGGCGGCCGTCCAGGTCGAGGTCGGCGATGGCGAGCTGCGCGCCCGAGAGCGCGGGCCGGCCGTCGGAGCCGTCGCGTCGCCAAAGGACGCTGCCGTCGGCGCGGAAGGCTACGTTGGGCCCCACGATCTCGAGGTCGGGGTCCTCGTCGAGGTTCGACAGGCCGATGTACGCGAAGCTCGCGCCGCGGTGGTCCTCGATGCGTCGCACGACCGTGCCGTCCGCGTGCGCGACGACGTAGCGGACGACGATCTCGGGGGTCCCGTCGCCGTCGAGGTCGGCGATCGCGGGCGCGTCGAAGCCGCACGGCACGTCGTTCGGGGCCGTGTTGAAGCGGTGGAGGAGCGTTCCGTCAGCGGCGATCAGCAGCAGGTGGCCCGGCGTGTTGGTCCGCGCGCTCGCCGAGCAGGCGACGATCTCGGGGCCGGGCGACGTGGCGACGAGCTCGGCGATGGCGACCTCGCCGCCGGGCGTCGTGCGGTACCCGGGATCGACGCCCGGCGCCGGCCAGAGCTCGCGTCCGTCGTCGCCGGAGACGGCGCGTAGGATCCCGTTGCCCCAATAATCGTTGCTGGTGAAGGTGTGGAAGACGACGTCGGGGATGTCGTTGCGGTCGATGCGACCGTCGCCGTCGTCGTCGGTGAGGTTCGCGACCATCGGCGCCATCATCACCTGGTCGTGCGTGGGGAACGCGAGCGGGCCGCCCGCGCCCGGCCAGCGCCACTTCTCGGCGAGCTGGAGCGGCGTGACGGGCGGACGGTACTCGCACGCCTCGCCCTCCGTCGCGCGCGGCAGGCAGCGGCGGAGCGTGTCCTCGCAGTACTCGCCCTCTTCGCAGTCGGTGTTGCGCGTGCACGCGGCCCCCGGGGTGCGACACGCGCCGAAGTAGCAGACGTCGCCCGTCGGGCAGCAGAGCGCGGCCGCGCCTTCACCGCAGGCCTGCCGCTCCCCGCACTCGAGCACGCAGCGATCGGCGACGCAGCGCTGATCGGCGCCGCCGCAGCAGATGCCCGCGCAGAGGTCCGCGACGAGGCAGCAGACGCCGCCACCACATCGCTCGTCGGCGGCGCAGCAGCTCTCGCCGCATGTCCGCGACGGCTCGCAGGCCTCCACGTCAGCGCCGGAGGCGTCGACCGACGAGTCGGCGCGCGCGCGGCAGCGGTCGTCGACGCAGAGGAGCCCTTCGGCGCAGTCGGAGGCCGTGACGCAGGGGCTCCCTTCGCCTCCGCGTGAAGGGCCGCCCGCGCCGCAATCGCAGCCGAAGGCAGAGAGGGTGAGTCCAGCGAGGAGGAGGGTGAAGCGGCCGCCCATGAGCGTGGATGGTACACGGGTTCGCTTCGCGTGCGGCGTACGCTTCCGCAAAGGGCCGCAGCAGGGCGGGCTCGGGCGAGCGCCGCCGCGCGCCGTCGGCTCGAGGGAACACGAGCGCGCGACCGGGCGTTCCTGGGGGCGCACGAGGAAGACACCCCCGATCTCGGGGATGTCACACCCCCCTGGCACATTCGGCACCACGAAGCGTCACGACTCGGGCGCTCGACCGACTCCCAAGACCAACGGACGCGACCAACCGACCAGCGCCGACCACCACGACCAACACGACCAACACGACCAACACGAGAGGCGGCCAGGCGCGACCTAGAGCGCGGCCACGAAAGGGTGATGCGATGATCGAGCTCGAAGACGAGGTGTGGATGGGGAGGGCGCTCTCGCTCGCCCGGATCGCGGGCGATGACCTCTCGGCCGCGGTTCTCGTCAAGGGCCACCGCTGCCTGGCCGAGGCCGCCACGCGCACCCGTCCCGAGGCCGTCGTGCTCGCGCGCGTCAAGCGCGAGGCCGCCGGGGCGACCCTCTACCTCGCGTCGGACGTCGCGGATCTTGGCCTGCTCGACGCGCTCCGGCGCGCGGGCGTCGAGCGGCTCGTCCTCTCGTCGCGCCCCGAAGCCAAGCTCGCCCTGGGCCTGCGCGCCGCGGGGATCCGCTTCGATGCGTTCGACGCGTTCGAGGAAGCCGCCGCCGCCGCGAGCGCGTGAAACGACTGCGGCCCCCGAAGGGGCCGCAGGTATCCGTGCCGAGCGATGGTCAGGGGAAGATGCCGCGCTCGTCGTACGCCTTGCCCAGGTTTTGCAACGCGAGGCAGTAGGCGGCGACGCGCATCGGGACGCGCTTCTCCTGCGCGAAGAAGCTCACGCGGCGGTAGGCGTCCTTCATCGTGCGTTCGAGGCGACGATCGACCTCTTCGAGGTCCCAGGTCTCGCTGCGGAGGTTCTGAACCCACTCGTAGTACGAGACGGTCACGCCGCCCGAGTTGGCGAGGACGTCGGGGATGATCGCGATGCCCTTCTTCTGGAGGAGCGCCTCGCCTTCGGGGCTGCACGGTCCGTTCGCGCCCTCGGCGACGAGCTTGACGTCGAGCAGCTCTGCTTCCTGCGCGCGCACCTGGTTCTCGAGCGCGGCGGGGATGAAGATGTCGGCCTTCGTCGAGAAGAACTCCTCGCGCGTGATCGGCGTGCCGCCCGCGTAGCCCTGGATCGAGCCGTGCTGCTTCACGTACTCGCTGAGCTTGTGCGGGTTGAAGCCCTCGGTGGACTTCATGTAGCCGGTGTGGTCACCCACCGCGAGGGTGCTCACCCCGAGCTTGCCGAGGAGGAGCGCCGTGAACGAGCCGACGTTTCCGAAGCCCTGCACGATCGCGGTCTTGCCCTCCAGCTCGAGGCGGTTGTCCTTCGCCCACTCGGTGATGCAGTGGACGACGCCCTGCGCCGTCGCCTTCTCACGACCGGGGCTGCCGCCGCAGGTCAGCGTCTTGCCCGTGACCACCGCGCGCTGCGCGTTCTTGTTCGCGTGATCCACCTGGTTCATGTAGGTGTCCATGATCCAGACCATCATCTGCGCGTTCGAGCCGACGTCGGGCGCGGGGATGTCGTAGTTCGGGCCGATGTTGTTCCCGAGCGCGTGAGTGAAGCGGCGCGTGATCCGCATCAGCTCCGCGCGGGACAGCGCGTTGGTGTCGACCTTCACGCCGCCCTTGGCGCCGCCGAAGGGGATGTTCATGAGCGCGCACTTCCACGTCATCATCGTCGCGAGCGCCTTGAGGTCGTCGAGGCTGACGGTGTGGTGGAAGCGCAGGCCGCCCTTGTAGGGCCCGAGCAGGTTGTTGTGCTGGATGCGGTATCCCTTGAAGACGCGCAGGGTGCCGTCGTCCATCGTCACCGGGAAGTGGACGATGATCTCGTTCTTCGGCTGCGCGAGCATCTCGCGGATGTGCGCGGGGAGCCCGACGATGGACGCCGCCTCGTCGAGGTAGCCTTGGATGACCTTGAAGAATTCGTATTCCGCTTCCGACACGGATGCCTCCTTGGCCGCCTGCTCGGGCGGTGAGATGACTTCGTCCATGGCCTCGACCGGGGTGGGTGGCTCGGGCGGCGCCTTTCGCTTGGGTGCGCGCGCGCCTTTGTCTTTGCCCGGCTCCGATGTGATTCCCATGGAGTTCGTCTGTCGCATCGTGGCTCGACGCCGTCAACGACGCGGCGCGTCAGGTGCGGGGCCGAGATTCGGTGTGATCTCGCGAAGTCACGGGTCCGTGAGCGTGGAGCGTCGCGGGACCAAACGTCGTGAGGCGACGCGAGGGTCGGAGCGCCTCGGCGTTCGGTGTGACGGAAGTCGCAGCGCGAAACCTGACAGAAACTTCGAGCCTGCGTGAGCGGCGCTCGTCGAGGTTCGGCGTCGACCCACCAGGGCGCGCTCCGCCGGGCGACGGACACGCGAGCGCCCGAGAACGGCCGAGATGCGTGTGAAGACGTGGAGGCCCAGGCATGTGGAGCGCCCACGTCCCACAGAGTCGACTCGGGGAGATCGGGGAGCGTCGTGGACCCTCGGGTCCCGCGTCCTCACCCGCCCCGGATCGATCTCACGTCGAAGATCACTGCCCGAGGCGTCGCATCGCCGTCGGATCGTTCGGCGAGACCTCGAGCGCGCGCCGCCACGCCCGCCGCGCGCCAGCGGTCTGGCCGGCGGCCTGCCGCGCGTCGCCGACGAGCACGTGGTAGGACGCGCGCCGTGGCATCCGACGCGCGGCGCTCTCGGCCGCCGTCACGGCGGCCTCCGCGTCCCCTCGGGCGAGGTGATACGCGGCCCAAGCCGCGAAGGTCGCGGGGTTGGCGTCGTCGTAGGCGTCGGCCTCCCGCAGCAGGCGCGCGGCCTCGTCCAGCGCCTCCTCAGCGACCGCCTGCTCGGCCCGCTCCGCCAGCGCCACCGCCCGCGCAGCGCGCTCCCGCCGATCGAGGCCAGGATCGATCGCCGGCGCCTCGACAGCCCCAGGAACCCCTCGGCCCGTCTCGGCCGCGGTCCCCATCTCGGTCTCGGTCCCGGTCCCAGTCCCCGTGTCCGCCTCGGGCTCGGTCTCGGCCCCGGTCTCGGTTTCGGCCTCGGACCCGGTCTCGGACCCAGACCCGGTCCCGGTCTCGGCCCCGGACCCGGTCTCGGTCCCAGCCCCGGTCTCGGCCCCGGTCTCGGCCCCGATCTCGGCCCCGATCTCGGCCCCGATCTCGGCCCCGGTCTCGGCCCCGGTCTCGGCCCCGGTCTCGGCCCCGGACCCGGTCTCGGCTCCGGTCTCGGTCTCGGAGCCAGACGACTCGGAGCCAGAACCCAGCCCCAACGCCGCCATCGCCTCGCGATGCGCCTCGGGCGCGAGCTCCGCCCCGAAGAAAAAGAAGACCGCGGCCGCCCCACCCAAGACCAGCAGCACGATCGCAGCGATGAGCGGACCCCGACCGCGCCGGACGGGGCGCGTCATGATGTCCGTGTCCTCGGGGTCGGCGGCGCGCGGCGGCGGCAACGCCTGGCTCGGCGCGAGCGGGATCATCGGGGCGTCGACGGCGTCGACGGTGATCGCCGGGCCGTCCACCTCCGTGTCACCGAGCGCCAGCTCCTGCTCGGACGAGGTCGTGCCCTCCCGCTCCGGCGCGTCGGCCCGGCTCGGCCCGACGTCGTCGAGCGAGAGCTCACCCGACTGGGCGAGCGCTTGGCTGATCGCGAGGGAGTCTCCGATGAGCGTCGGCTCGTCCTCGCCGAGCTTCTCGTCGACGCGGGGATGTGCAGCCCGGGGCTTCGCCTCGGCGGCGTCCTCGGGGGGTTTGACGGTCGGCGTCTGAGACTCGGGCTCGGGGGCGGGCGCGACGCCGACCATCGTCGACTTCAGGCTGCGCCTCGTCGCGCTGGGTCGGCTGGCGAGCGCGTTCGTCGTGGGCGGGGGCGCGACGCCGACCATTGTCGCCTTCTTCGTCGGCGTGATGCGCGCGAGCGTCCGCGCGGGCGGGGGCGGCGGCGCGAAGGCGCCCTTCGGGACCTTCGGGGACGCTAGGGCCGCGCGCGCGCCGTCATCGAGCAAGGCGTCCAGCTCGTCGCTCGCGGTCGGGGCCGCGGTCTCGCGCTCATGCTCATCCGAGGGCGCCCGCGGCGCACCCCACGACAAGTCCTCCTTCGACGCGGTGCCGACGCCGACGTCGTCGCGCGACGACGCCACGCGCGGCGGCACGAGGACCGGGCCCGTCATGCTCGGCTCGTCGTCGTCGTCTGGAAGGGCCACGAGATCGCTCGTCCGCAGCTCGTCGGCCGTGGGGAAGGGGACGGCCTTCTCGCGCAGCAGGGGCGGCGGGGGGCGGCTCGGCGCGGAGGCCGGGACGAGCGCGAGGGCGGCCTCGAGCGCCTCGTCGACCGGGGACATGATGGTCGCCGTCGCAGGGTGCTCTCGGCGCTCGACGTGGACGCGGGCGGACGAGGTCGCGAGGAAGAGCGCGAGCGCCTCGAGCCCCTCGACCGGCGCGCCGTCGTCCGGGCGGGCGGTGGCGCCGACGACCAGCCCGTCGGCGACGTCGAGCTCGAGGGTCGATTTGGTCGCACGCACCGTGAGGTGGCGGGTGCCCTCGAGCCGGCCGGTGGCGCGGAGCAGGCGGCTCGGTCCCGTCAGCTCGACGCGGGTGTCGAAGCTCCCCTCGTGGGCGGCACGCTCGGCGAAGGCGAGGTCGGGCTCGACGAGGGGCGCGAGGCGCCCCGCGAGCTCCTCGAGGTCCGGGCTCGCTGCGCCCTTCGGCCAGAGCTCGTCCCAGCGCGCGAGCAGCATCGCGGCCCAGCGCAGGCGCAGGTCGCGGCGGATGGCGCGCACGACCTCGAAGCCGGCTCCGTCGAGCGCCTGGGCGTCGAGCACGATGAGCGTCGGGTCGAGCCCCCGCGCGCGCTCGAGCCCACGCGTGCTCACCTCCGTGACACCGACGAGCGCGTGGTGGCTGCGCAGCGCCTGCGCGAGCACGTCGGCGCGCCCGGGGTCGTCGTCCATCAGCAAGATGCGCAGGCCGCGGAGGATCGCGAGGTCGCCCTTGGGGTGGTCCTCCGGGTCGAGGAGCTTCAGGCGGCCGCCCGCGGTCTCGAGCAGCTCGTAGCGGAGCGGAGAGGCCTCGGCGACGAGGGGCTTGAGCTTCGTGACGAAGTCCTGGAGGGCCTCGGCGACCGGGCCGCCGGCGCCGAGCACGAGCCGGATGGGCTGGTCGACGGCGCCCTCGACCGAGAGGATCCCGCTCCGCAGCTCTTGCGAGACGAGCGAGACGAGCTCCTCGAGCGTGGCCTCCCCCAGGACGCCCGCCGCCTCGCCGGACCGCTCGGGCAGCTCCTTCGCGAGCTCGGCGATCCGCTCGGCGATGGCGTACGCGCTCGCGCTCCGCTGGATCACCGCGACCGCGCCGGAGCGGAACGCGCGCAGGCGCTGGTCGAGCGAGGCGTCGTCGAGCAAGAGCGCCACCGGGACGACCGAGGTCACGGGGCTCGCCGCCAGGCGGCGCAGGAGGTCGGTCCCTCCGCCCTTGGCCGCGTCGCCGACGAGCAAGACGAGGTCGGGGGCGGCGGCGGTGACCGCCGTCGTGGCCTCCCGGGTGGGCGCCCGCTCCACCGAGACCCGGAGCCGCTCGAGCTGCACGCGGAGCGCCTCCAGCATCGGCTCGCCGTCTCCGATCAGGAGCAGCGTCGGTCGTTCGTTCGTCTCTTTCGTGCCCACGTGTCTCGGCGACGTCCGAGCTCCGAGAGCGTGCTCGCCCCGTCGGCCCGTGCCCCGGCCATGGTCGCGCAATCGGTCTCGAAAGACCAGATTCCGTTCCGTTCGCAAGCTTCCTGTCCAGTTGACTACGGACAGGCCGCGGTGCGAACCTGCGTCAGGAAAATTCCAGCGCCGTGGTGGCGGCGCTCGAGGGGACGGCGATGCGACGGATGGCTTGGATGAGAGCGGTCGTGGCCGTGGTGGTGTGTACGTGGGCGGCGGCGGCGGGGGCGCAGGTGAAGCCGCGCCTCGTGATCGCCTTCGACACCTCGGGATCGATGGGGCAGGACCTCAGCGGGGTACCGACCTTCGGCGACGGCGTGATGACGGGCTGCACCCAGCGGGCGGGCGGGGAGTGGTGCGGTACGAACTGCACCGCAGGCATCGACACCGACTGCGACGGGATCCCGAACGACAGCCGGATCACGATCGCGAAATCAGCTCTCCGAAACATGATCTACGCCTTCGGCGACGTGGAGTTCGCGCTGGCGCGTTTCTCGATGAACCAGGGCACGAACCTGAGCTGCTCGGGGCGTATCACGCGCATCAATAGCTACGAGTGCGACTTCGCCGGGCCGTTCGTCACCTCGTACGGCAACCCCCAATGCAACACTGGAGATCCCGTCGGCAGCGGAAACTGTGCGCGCAACTGGCCGGGGTTCTTCCCAGCTGCTTGCAGGCCGGGGACCGGAGGGCGACCGTCTCTGCGTCTCTGGTCCTCGGGCGGCGGCGGGAGCCCAACGGTCTGCGGGAACTACCGAGGCACCTGTGACGGCGGGAACTTCCTGGTCACCTTTCCGGGCATCGGGGCGTTCGCGACGCAACCGAACACCTCAGCGTTGATCAAGTGGATCGACGATGAGGAGACGAACCCAATCTTGACGGCGACGACGCCGGGCAATTGGTGCGACCACGCGGGTGTGGGTGACTGCGAGCTGAGGCCGGAGGGAGCGACGCCTCTCGCGGGTTTGCTTCGCGACGTTGGCGACAACCTCGCGCCCATCATCGCCACCGACCCCTTCGACGCGAGCTGTCGTGGATACTCCGTGATCCTGCTGACCGATGGTGTGCAGAGCCCAGCCTGTGGCGGTGACCCGGTGGTCGAAGCGGGAGTGCTTCGCGCCGCAGGGGTGGACGTCTACGTCATCGGCTTCGCCGTCGGCACCGGGGTCGCGCAGCTCAACGCCATCGCGACCGCCGGGGGCACCGACGCGGGCGAGCCCGGCGGCGACACCGCGTATTTCGCGAACAACCCCGACGAGCTCAGCGCGGGCCTCTCGGAGATCGTCCAGCGCAGCCTCCGCTTCGAGGTCTGCAACGGCCTCGACGACGACTGCGACGGCCTCATCGACGAGGGCTTCACCCTCTACTGCAACCGGCCCGCCGGGATCACGACGCCGTCGCTCTGCGAGTCGCCCGGGGAGACCCGCTGCGACGGCATCGACGACGACTGCGACGGTCGCGTCGACGAGGGCCTCCTGAACGCGTGCGGCACCTGCGGGCCGCCGCCCGCCGAGGTCTGCAATGGCATCGACGACGACTGCGACGGGATCATCGACGAGGGCGGGGTCTGCGACAGCTGCATCGTCAGCGCCGAGATCTGCGACGGGCTCGACAACGACTGCGACGGACTCATCGACGAGGGCGTCGAGCGCACCTGCGGCACGGACGTGGGCGTCTGCTCCTCGGGCACCGAGGTCTGCGTCGCGGGGGTCTGGGGCGCGTGCTCGGGGACGGGGCCGACGCCGGAGGTCTGTGACGGGCTCGACAACGACTGCGACGGGATCATCGACGGCAACACGCGGCCCTGCGGCAGCGCGGTCGGCGAGTGCCGCGCCGGCGTCGAGGTCTGCACTGCGGCGGCCTGGGGGGCGTGCATCGGCGCCGTGGGGCCGAGCCCCGAGCGGTGCGACGGGCTCGACAACGACTGCGACGGCCGGACGGACGAGGAGTCGATCGGCACCGGCGGCGCGTGCGGCTCGAGCCTCGGGATCTGTGCGCCAGGGACGCTGCAATGCGTCGGTGGGATGCTCGCCTGCGTCGGCGGCGTCGTGCCGGGCGTCGAGACCTGCAACGGGCTCGACGACGACTGCGACGGCCGAATCGACGAGGGCGTGCCGACCATGGGCCCCTGCGGCAGCGGCGTCGGGGAGTGCCGCCAAGGCGTGAGCACCTGCGTCGCGGGGAGCTTCGTCTGCCTCGGAGGGCGCGGGCCGACCAGCGAGCTCTGCAACGGGCTCGACGACGACTGCGACGGCTCGATCGACGAGGGCAACCCCGGCGGCGGCGCGATGTGCGGCACGGACATCGGCGAGTGCCTCCCGGGCGCCACGAGCTGCATGGGCGGCGCGCTGGTCTGCGTCGGCGGCCGCGGGCCCGAGATGGAGCTCTGCGATCTGCTCGACAACGACTGCGACGGCCGGATCGACGAGGGCAACCCCGAGGGCGGGGCCCTCTGCGGCACGACCGACGTCGGCGTCTGCGAGCTCGGCCGCGAGGTCTGCGAGGCGGGGGCGCTCGTCTGTCGCGGCGCGGTTGGGCCGCGCGAGGAGCGCTGCGACGGCATCGACAACGACTGCGACGGCCTCGTCGACGAGGGCAACCCGGAGGGCGGCGTCGCGTGCGGCGACGACACCGGCGAGTGCACCGCCGGCGAGACCCGCTGCGTCGCGGGCGCGCTGATCTGCGAGGGCGGCGTCGGCCCGACCGACGAGATCTGCGACGGGCTCGACAACGACTGCGATGGCGTCATCGACGACGGCCTCGGGGTCGGCGCGCCGTGCGGGAGCTCGGTCGGCGAGTGTGTCCCCGGCTTCCAGATCTGTCGCGACGGGATGGTCGTCTGCGAGGGCGCGGTCGGGCCGACGGACGAGATCTGCGATCTCCTCGACAACGACTGCGACGGCGTCATCGACGAGTCGCTCCCGCTCGGCGACGTGTGTGGCTCGGGCGTGGGAGTCTGCGAGCCAGGCGCGCTCCAGTGCATCGCGGGCCGAGAGGTCTGCGTCGGCGAGGTGCCGGCGAACCGCGAGACCTGCGACTGCGAGGACAACGACTGCGACGACGAGATCGACGAGGACGTGGTCTGCCCGGACGGCTCCGCCTGCGTGCAGTGCGGCTGCTCGCTGCCTTGCGTGGACTCCGAGTTCGGGCCGAGCTGCCCGAGCAGCCGGACGCCCTTCGTCGACGACGAGGGCGCGTGCTGGTGCGTGACCCCGCGCTGCGAGGCGGGCGCGTGCGCCGAGGAGTCGGTCACGCGCGGGGATGCGACGCTCTGCGGTCCCGGCGCGGACGCCCCCGACTGCGTCTGCCGCAACAACGAGTGCACCTTCCCGTGCGACGGCGTGACGTGCGCGGAGGGCCTCGTCTGCCGGCCGAGCACGGGGCGCTGCGTCGAGGACAGCTGTCGCGGGCTCGGCTGCCCGGCAGGCGAGCTCTGTGACGTCGCCACCGGCGCGTGCACGGAGGACCCGTGCGCGGGCGTGAGCTGCGGCGGCGCGGAGGTCTGCCGCGAGGGCACGTGCGCGCCGACCTGCATCGGCGTGCGCTGTGACGCGGGCCAGATCTGCCGGCGCGGCGAGTGCCTCGCGGACCCGTGTGGCGGCGCGAGCTGCGGCGCGGGCGAGGTCTGCGACCCGGCCGATGGGTCGTGCGTCCCGGATCGCTGCGAGATGGTGCGCTGCCCGCCCGGGTTCGTCTGCGAGCTCGCGACGGGGCGCTGCGCGCAGGATCCCTGCGAGCTGCTGCGCTGTCCGATGGACTCCGTCTGCGTGGCCGGCGAGTGCTTCGACCGAGGCGGCGTCCCGGACGCGGGCGTCGACGCAGGGGTCGACGCGGGCACGAGCACCAGGCCCGAGCCCGACGATCGCGACC
>JAHBWH010000176.1 GCA_019637115.1 Myxococcales bacterium
GCGCGCACTCGGACGCAGCGCGCACTCGGACGCAGCGCGCACTCGGACGGCGCGCACTCGGACGCGGCTTCGGTTCCGGCTCCATGTCCAACTCCCCAACGCTGTTGGTACGTGCGCGTGTCGTCCACGTCCACGTGCGCGTGCGCGTGCGCGTGCGCGTGCGCGATCAGAAACGTCCTTCGAGGTTCCGCGCGGGAACAGCGAGGCGGAGCTCTTTCCGAAGACTCGGACTCGGACCTGGACCCCGAGACCCCGAGACCCCAAACTCGGACCCCGGACCCCGGACCCCGGACGCGGACTCAGACGCGGACTCAGACGCAGACGCGGACGCGGACTCAGACGCGGACTCAGACGCGAACTCAGACGCGAACTCAGACGCAGACGCGGACGCAGACGCGGACGCAGACGCGGACGCGGACGCGGACGCGGACGCAGACGCGGACGCAGACGCGGACTCAGACGCGGACGCGGACGCAGACGCGGACGCAGACGCGGACGCAGACGCAGACGCGGACGCAGACGCGGACGCAGACGCGGACGCGGACGCAGACGCGGACGCAGACGCGGACGGGGCCCGCCGCGGGCCAAGTCGTTCGGACACGCGAACATTCGCGGCCTGGCGTCGTCGAAGGGGGGCCCATGCATGGTACCTTCCCGCTCCCCATGGCTCGCTCCGCGTTCCTCGCCGCCGCCCTGTTCGCGGCGTTTTCGTTGCCCACGACCGGCCACGCCCAGGTGGGGATCCGCCTCGAGCGAGTGCCAAGCGGCGCCATCCGCGTCGACGGCATGTTGACCGACTGGCGGGCGATCCAGCGCATCCCCGTCGGGCGCGGAGACGACGCCTCCATGCGCTTCGCGCTGGGCTACGACGACGCGGGGCTCTACGTCGCCGCGACCGTTCGCGACAACCGCTTCGTCCGCACGCCCGCGTTCGGCCCGAGCGAGGACGCGATCGTCCTCACGCTCGCCTTCCCGGCCCGCCGCGGCTTCGAGGTGCACGAGCTCTGGCTCTTCGCAGGCGAGGAGGGCCGGTCCGCGGGCGCCGTGTCGATCGGCCGCCCGGGGGCGCGCCGCCTCGGTCGCGTACCCGACGCGCAGATCGTCGAGCGGACGATCCCTGGAGGGTACGAGGTCGAGGCCTTCGTGCCGTGGCGTCGGATCCCTGGCTCGGCCCGGCGCGAGGAGGGGCGCGCCGCGGTGCGCCTACGCGACGTAGACTCCGAGGCGCGGCCCGAGGTCCGCGAGGAGCCCGCGACGGCGACGCTCGATCCTCGCCGCCCCGAGCTGCTGCCCGCGCTGATCCTCGCAGGGGGCGACCAGGACAACCTCGCCGGCTTCTTGAGCGAGCAGGGCATCCCGGGACGTCGCCCTCGCTTCGATCTTCGCGGCAACGTCCAGGGCGACGCGCGACCCGAGCGCGTCGTGCTCGTCGACCGCTTCCTCGTCGTCCTGGGAGAAGGTTACCGCGACGGAACGTCGTTCGACTTCCTCGCGCTCCCAGTGCGCGGCGAAGGCGACCTCCTCGCGGCCGAGCTGCGCGACATGACGGGCGACGGCACCGCCGAGCTGCTGATGCGAATGCGCCAGAGCAACGACCAAGGCAGCCGCGATCTGCTCGCGATCTTCGGCTTCGACGGCCGCTCCGTCACGCCGCTGCTCCGCGTGGAGCTGCGCAAGGCGACCGACGCCGGACACGTCGAGGGTCGGTATCGCGTCGTCGCACAGCGACGCGGCCCGCCCGAGCTGGTCATTGACGCCGGCGAGGCCCGCGGCCTCACGCCCGAGAGCTGGCGCGAGGCGCCCGCGGCCGACGTCGAGTCGATCCTCTTGCCCTGGGGTCCGGTGCTCTCGCGCACGTTCCGCTGGGACGGCCAGCGCTTCGCGCGCGCGAGCGAGCGGGCGAACCCGCGGCCGTGGACGCCGCCTCCGCCCGAGCCGCGCGCGACGACCCGCCGAGAGACCGCTCCCGCCCCGCCGGGCGCCGCCGAGCTCATCGCGGCGGTGCGCCGCGAGCGGCGCATCCCCCGCCAGGTCTCCGAGCGCTTCGCGCAGCGCGCGAACGTCGCCGAGGACGCGCGCCCCGAGCACCTCGTGGTGCTCGGTCGGACGCTCCTCGTGGTCGGTCCCGGGTTCCGCGGCGGCGACGGCTACTTCGCGTACGATGTCCCCGCGCAACGCGACGACGACGTGCTCGGCGTCGAGGCGGCGGACCTGAACGGAGACGGTCGCGCCGAGGTGTTGCTCCGGGTGCGCCAACACCTCGGAGAGGTCACGCGCGAGGTGCTGCTCGTCCACCAGTTCACCCGCGATGGGAGCTTCCCGCGCATGCTGGCGGTCGAGGTCGCCCGCGTGCAGGGCGACCGACGGCTGGAGGTCGACGTCCGCCCGCGGCGCGACGGCCTCGAGCTCGCACCGGGCCGGGCGCGCGGCTTCGACGCCCTGAGCTGGCCCTGGGCGGACGGCGACGGCAGCGATGGCGTCGATCCGATCTTGCTGCCGTGGCGCGATCGGGCCGTGCGTTACCGCGCCGTGGGTGGGAGGCTCGTGCGATGACGATGAGGTCGCCTCGTCGACGAGCTTGCCCTGGAACCAGGCCGCCCCGACAGCGCCCGTCGCCGTGGCTGGTCGTGATCTTCGCCTCCCTGGCGACGGCCGGGGGCGCCCAAGCGCCCGCGCTCGACCTGCGGGCCGCGGGCGACGACCCGCTCGAGCTCGAGCGCCTCGTCCGGCGCCTCGACGAAGGCGCCCTGCTGGCGCAGCTGGAGGAGGGCCTCCCCGCGACGCAGCGCCTCGCCGCGATCCGCGCGGCGCCGTGGACGCGCCACCCCGAGGAGCTCCTCACACCGCTCTGCGTGCTCGCGGGCGGGGACGACGCCTTGCTGGCGCCGGCGGCGGCGAGCGCCGCGCACCGGATCGCGGCCGCGCTCGACGCGGACGTCCTGCTCGCGCGAGAAGCGAGCCTCGACGTGCTCCCTGCCGCGGAGCGCGCTTGCGCGCGTGTCGCCGCCGACGAGACGGTGCGGGCCGACCTGGGGCACCTCGTGGCGCTCACGGTCGCGCAGCTCGTCGATTTGCGCGCGGAGTGAGCGCGCGTAGGGCGCGGGCCGTGTCCGCGACCGCGACCGGGTCCGCGACTGGGTCGGCGACTGGGTCCGCGACCGGGTCCGCGACTGGGTCCGCGACCGGGGCCGTCTGCACGACCGAGTCCGCGGCGGCGTCGGCGTCCGAGGACCCGGGACCGGCATGGGAGCGCGACCGCGGAGACCTGCGGGTCTGCTACCGTGGGGGCGTGCGATGGGTGCTCGCGGCGGCTCTCTCGGTGGCGTGCGCCAGCGCGCCGCCGCCGCCCGTGGCGCCGCGGGTGCCCCCCGACGATGGCGCGGCCGTGCTCGCCTCCCGGCTCCCCGTCGGGGCGACGGCGTGCGCGGTCGCCCGGCCGACGATGCTCTCCGAGCGCCAACGCGAGCTCGTGCGCGAGCTCTCGTCGACGCCCTTCGCGTGGGCCGCCGGGGCGCCGATCGTCGCCTACGCCGACGCGACGCAGACGCGCGACGGGCGTCGCGCCACGCGGGTCCTGCTCCGGGTCACCTCCGTCGAGGAGGCCCGCACCTGGCTCGAGACCCAGGCGCCCGTGCGCGTCGAGTGGACCGACGAACCCGCGTGCCGCGGAGACGACGCGCGATGCTGGCGGTGGACGGCGCGCGCGCTCGACGCGGGGACGATCACGGTCTCGCGCGGACCGTGGGGCGAGCGGCCCGACCGCGGCGATCGGGAGGATCGCGGTGAGTGGCACGACCGCGGCGCGGGCGCGGGCGTGGAGGTGCGCTGCGCGCGGCTGGCTCGCGAGCGGCGCGACGCGCTCGAGATCACGATCCGCACCCCCAGCGGCGGAGGGTTCGAGCTCGGCGCGCCGCTCGACACCCAGATCGTGCTCGAACGAGACACGGTCGGCGTGCGCTGGGAGGAGCTCACGCGGCTCCCCCACGACCTCCCCTTCGAGATCTTCGAGCACCTCGAGCGCGCGGCCGCCCCTCACGAGCCCGGGGCCGTGCTCTCGTCCGCCGCGAGCTACGAGCGCCGGCTCACGCGCGACGGCGTCCACGCACGCGCGCGCCTGCGGTGGGAAGATCTCGAGCTCGCGATCGACGACGAACGGCGGGTGCGCGCCGCGCTCGCTGCGGAAGCGCGCGCCCACGAGCCCGTGCCCGTGCACACCTTGCCGGTCGAGCGCCGAGAGCTACTCGACGCGCAGGTCGGTCTGCGCCTGACGCGCCTGCGCCAGGCGACGCCCGCCGAGGCCGACGTCCAGGCGGAGGCGCTGCGCACGCTGCTCGAACGGGCGCTCGACTTCTACCCTGGCGACGCGGCGCTCGCGCAACACCTCACGACGGCGCTGCTGCACCTCGGGGACGGCCGGGCCGCGGCCGACCTGGCCGAAGAGGTGCTCGCGGCAGGGCCGCCCGATCCCGACGCTTGGCGGGTGCGCCGCCGGCAGGCGCTCGCGCTCGTCGGGGCACCCGCGCTGGCGAGCGCGCTGCGAGAGGACGGGCTCTTGCGCGCGCGCGAGGCCGACGCGGCGGCGCGCGTGCTGACGGCCTTCGACCGCCGCTACGAGGTGGCCGAGGCGGCGTGGATCGCGGCACACCAGATGGAGGGCGCCGTCCCGCGCGGCGCGCGCGTCGCGCCGATGGTCGAGGTCCCGATGGTCTCGCTCCTGGAGACGACGCTCGCGCTCCTCGACATGGAGGGGCTCGCGCGCTCGCTCCACGTGATCCTTCGCGTCGACGCCCCCCTCCCAGCGGGGGTGAGCGGCCCCGCCGAGGTCCCCGTGGTCAGCTGGCGCGAAGGAGATCGCGGCGTGCGCGTCGCCGCCTCGACCACCGCGTCGCAGGATCACCACCGGGGCCTCTGGCGGGAGATGCTGCGCGGTTTGCCCGACGAGGCCGAGGCCGAGCTCCTCGTCGTGCTGCTTCCCTTCGGCGGGAGCCCGGGCGCGCCGGACGGCGCGGCGCGCCTTCGCGGGCGCCTCTCGGGCGGCGCGCTACGCTTGAGCGCTGCCCGCTTCGTGCCGGCCCTCGAGGTGCGCTGGGAGCGCGTCGCCGAGCTCGTCGCAGAGCCGCTCGCCGGGCTCGAGTCCCGCCTCTTCCCGCCACCGGACCTGGACGCCCGCTTCCCGAGCGCGGAGGACGCGACCGAGGCGGTGCGCCGCGCCGAGGACGAGCCGACGCTGCGCTGCGAGGCGCGCGGCGTCGAGGTCCGCTGCCAGGCCTCCCCGGAGCTCGACGCCAGCCAGCGCGCCTGGCGGCGCGTGGTGGAGCCGTGGATCGTGCGGGGACGAGCGCGGCGCCTCTAGTACCTCGTCACACTGTTCGAGACCCGTGGCGACGTGCTCAATCGAGCGCGGCGCCCGAGGTGCGCAGCGCGTCGACCACCCAGTTCACGTGTCGCTCGCTCGAGCGCGTCGCGTCGACCGCGCAATGCGCGCGTAGCACCTCGTGCTCCAGCACCCAGCGGTGCGCGGGGACGTTGGTCTGGAAAGGAGCGTTCGCGACGACGCGTCCGTCCGGCCGGACCTGCTGCCCCTCGACGCGCACCTCGGAGAGCACCGCGAGGCAGGCGCGGCGGAGCAGCTCGTACGCGCGCGGCTGCGCGCCCGGCGTCGGACGCACGGCAACGATGAGCTTGCCGAAGGTCGGGTCCTTGTTGACGAGCACGTCGCCGGCCTCGAAGCCACAGTCGAAGCGGACGCGCAGGTCTTCGATCTCCGCTGCATCCGCGCCGAGCGTCGCGAGCACGGCTTCGGCGCTCGGCACCTCGAGCCGATCGAAGGCGCCAGCGTTGGGCACGAAGAGACCGCGCCCCCCATCACGCGGATCCTTGTGACCAGCCATCCAAGTCTCCGCGTTGATGCGGAGCTCGCGCCCCACGTGAGTCTGGACCACGTCCTCTTGGGCGAAGTCGATCGGCTCGCCGTTCGCGATCCGTAGCTGAAGCGCCACGAGGTCGAGCCGCTCGATCGAACCCTCCGGCCGCCCGGGGCGCGGGCCACGGCGGATCCCGTGCGTCTCCTCGGTGACCGGGTGCTCCACCTGGATGCGCGTGTTCATCTCCAAGAAGTACACGGCGCCGTCGGCGAACATCAGCTCGATGGTGCCCGCGCCGACGTACCCCACGCGGTCGGCGATGGCGACGGCGGCGCGCTCGACGCGATCGCGGAGCTCGGGAGAGGCGCGCAGGATCGCGGGGGGCGCCTCCTCCTGGATCTTCTGGCTCGCGCGCTGCTCCGTGCAGTCCCGCATCCCGAAGTGGCGGGTGTTTCCGTAGCGGTCGCGGAGGACCTGCACCTCGAGGTGCACCGTGCGTGGGATGTTCTGCTCGAACATCACCCCCGGATCCCAACCCGAGCTCTCGATCTCCCCCAGCACCTTCGCGATGGCGGCGTCGAGGCCGTCCGCCGAAGGGACGATGGCCTGCCCGCGGCCACCGCCGCCGTTCGCGGCCTTGAGGCGGCCTGGGAAGGAGAACGCGCCCCGCTCGTGCGCGTCGAGCACCCGCGCCCGGACGCGCGCGGGATCGCACTCGTCGAGGACGATGCCCGGCGTGACCGCGGTCGGGTCGATCGACTCGACGATCGCGCGGAACCGTCGCTTGTCGCCCGCCTGCTCGACCACGTCCTCCATCGGACCGACGAACGTGATCCCGGCCCGGCGGAAGTGCCGGATCGCGGCGGCGTTCTCCGCGAGCGGACCGTAACCAGGGTAGAGCGCGGCGCGGCCGAGCTCGTCCTGCCAGCCCTCGCCGAAGCGCGCGCGAAAGGCGTCGCGGACGCGCTCGGCGATCTGCACGAAGCCCGCGTATGACTCGCGGAAGCCGCCCGCGAGCCCGATCGCGAAGCCTTCGCCGCTCCGCGCGAGCCGCACCTGCAGCGCGTCGGCGTCGTCCGTCGTGCTGTGGAGCACCACCGGCACGAGCCCGAGCGCGAGCGCCTCGCGCACGGCGCGCACTCCCATCTCGCCCTTGTCCGCCACGAGGACGTAGCGCAGCGTCCGCGCGCTCACCGTCGTCGCCGGGTATCGATGCAGCTCGTGAGAAGCCAGGTAGAGGCGATCGAGCAGCGCCGGCGCCTCGGCGAAGAGCTGCGGCGCGCGCTCGCGGAGCAGGTCTCGCAAGCTGGCGCGAGCGCGAGGGTCGACGGCGAGCGCGAGCACCGCCTCACGCGCGCTCGACGCATCGAGCGACGCCGCCAAGGGCCCCTCGCTCGAGAGGAGGCCCTCTACCCAGCCGGTGTCCGTCGGCGCCTGCCCGCGGAGCGCGCGGACCTGCTCGGCGAGCGCGAGCACCTCGGCGACGAGGTCGCGACCCGCAGCCGCGCGCGCGCTCTCGAGGCGTGGCCGCCAGACGAAGTGATTCAGCCAGATGTCGGCGTTCTCGGCGAAATAACGCAGCGCGACGAGCCGGTGGCCCTCGGCCCCGCCCGGAAGGGACGCGAGCTCCGCGAGCCGACCGCCGCCCGGCGCGTCGTCGAGCCCGAGCACGCACGCGAGCACCTCCCGAGCGCCGACGTAGCCGGAGCCGGGTTGCACGGGATCGCGTTGCTCCTCCGCACGCCACGGCGGCGCGGCCGCGGCGCCGACGCCGCCACGAAACGCCCGACCGACGATCTGCGCCGCGACGCGCTCCGCCGCGCCCGACACCGCCTCATCCATCTCCTGACCCATCCGGACTCTCCAGCTCCCCCCTCCGGCGTGGAGAGGGCCCCACACCGTTCCGAGGTCCGGAGGTATGGAGAAGCGCCGGAGCTCGGTCGAATCGAAAATGGTTCTCCCTAGCTAGCGTCCTGAGTCTGCGACGTCGATCCGCACGCCATTGTCAGCGCCAGCTGGACCTGTACGTAGACGACGCAGAAACGATCGACGTCGCAGACTCAGGACACTAGGCGCGCGCTTCGGCTCCACTCCGCCCTGGATCCGCCGGGGAGAACGCACTACGACCGGGCCATGAGCGAGATCCGCCCCCTCATCGAGGCCGCCTTCGACGACCGCGCGCTGCTCCACGACCCGGCCCACCGCGCCGCGGTCGAGGCCGCCATCGCCGGTCTGGACGACGGAACCCTCCGCATCGCCGAGCCGTCCACCGATGACGGAGTGCGCGAGTGGGTCGTCCACGCCTGGCTCAAGCAGGCCGTGCTCCTCTACTTCGGCGTCCAACAGATGGAGCGGATGGAGGTCGGCCCCTTCGAGTTCCACGACAAGATCCCGCTCAAGAAGTACCTCGACCGCCAGGGCGTGCGGGTCGTGCCGCCGGGCGTCGCGCGCTACGGCAGCCACCTCGAGCCAGGGGTCATCCTGATGCCGGGCTACGTGAACATCGGCGCGCGCGTCGGCGCGGGCACGATGGTGGACACCTGGGCGACCGTCGGGAGCTGCGCGCAGATCGGCAAGGGCGTGCATCTGAGCGGCGGGGTCGGCATCGGCGGCGTGCTCGAGCCCCCTGGCGCGCGCCCCGTGATCATCGAAGACGGCGCGTTCGTCGGCAGCCGCGCGATCGTGGTCGAGGGCGTCCACGTCGGGGCAGAGGCGGTGCTCGGCGCGAACGTCGTGCTCACCGCGTCGACGGTGATCGTCGACGTGCGCGGGAGCGAGCCGATCGAGCTCCGCGGCCACGTCCCCGCGCGCGCCGTGGTCATCCCCGGCACCCGCCCCAAGCGCTTCCCGGCGGGCGAGTACCAGGTGCCCTGCGCGCTGATCATCGGCGAGCGCAAGGCGAGCACGGACCAGAAGACCTCGCTGAACGAAGCGCTCCGCGACTTCGGCGTGGCGGTCTGACGCGGACTCGGGCGCGGACCTGAACGCCGTCCGTCGGCGTGTGTGCGGTCGCTGCGTGGGCGTCGGTGCGTGGGCGTCGCTGCGTGGGCGTCGCTGCGTGGGCGTCGCTGCGTGGGCGTCGGTGCGTGGGCGTCGGTGCGTGGGCGTCGGTGCGTGGGCGTCGGTGCGTGGGCGTCGCTGCGTGGGCGTCGCTGCGTGGGCGTCGGTGCGTCGGTGCGTGGGCGTCGGTGCGTGGGCGTCGGTGCGTGGGCGCGGGCACGGGCAGGGGCACGGGCAGGGGCACGGGCAGGGGCACGGGCAGGGGCACGGGACGGGTACGGGTACGGGTACGGGCACGGGCACGGGCACGGGACGGGCACGCGCAGGGGCAGGGGCATGGGCACGGGACGTGCGACTTGCGGAGACCCCGACCCGGGAGCATACGAGCGCTCATGGACGAGACCCTCCGCGAGATCGAGGCCCTGGTGAAGGAGAACGCCGTGGTGCTCTTCATGAAGGGCACGAGGCAGAGCCCGCAGTGCGGCTTCTCCGCCCGCGTCGTCGAGATCCTCGACGACTACCTGCCGGAGTACCTCACCGTGAACGTGCTCGCCGACGCAGCGGTCCGCGAGGGCATCAAGGCCTACTCGAGCTGGCCCACGATCCCCCAGCTCTACGTGAAGGGCACCTTCGTCGGCGGGTGCGACATCGTCACGGAGATGAACGAGAGCGGCGAGCTCGAGTCGGCGCTCGGGGTCACCCGCGCCGAGCTCGCGACGCCCGAGATCTTCGTGAGCGAGGCGGCGCTCGCGGCCCTCCGGCAGTTCTCCGAGGGGCAGGCCCCCGTGGTACGGCTCGAGGTCTCGCCGCAATGGCAGTACGGGATGGACTTCGACGAGCCGCGCCCGAGCGACATCGTCGTGATGGGAGACGGCTGGACCTTCCTCCTCAGCCGCGCGACGGCGCGCAAGGTCGACGGCCTCCGCGTCGATTTCGTCGAGGGCCCCGAGGGCAGCGGCTTCAAGATCGACAACCCGAACGAGCCCCCGAAGGTCAGGCAGCTCCCCGCGCCCGAGCTGAAGGCGTGGATGGACGCAGGCAAGCCGATGGAGGTCATCGACGTGCGCACGCCGGAAGAGCGCGCCACGGCCGCCATCGAGGGGACGCGGCTGCTCGACGAGACCGTCCGCCACGAGCTCGACGCGCTCGACCGGAGCCGCCCGCTGGTCTTCTTCTGTCACCACGGCGGCCGGAGCCAGCGCGCCGCGGAGCAGGCGCTGCAGATGGGGTTCACGGACGTGTTCAACCTCATCGGCGGGATCGACGCCTGGTCGCAACAGGTCGACCCGAGCGTCCCGCGGTATTGACGCCTCGTCCGTGGCTGAAGCGTCGACGCCAGCCCCGGCTCGACCGGGGCGACGAGGCGTCCCCTCTACCGAACCGTCCCACCAACGGTCGTAGAAGAGGCGTGGACGCCAGCCCTGGGACAGGCTGCTAAGGTGCGGTCGATGCGATTGTCTCTCGTCCTCGTCGTGGCGCCGCTGGTGCTCGCCGCGCCCGCCGTCGCGCAGGAGACGGCCGGGGAGCTCGCCGCCCCGCGCCCTCGTCCCGTGGACCCAGTGGAGCACGTGCCGGAGCAGCCCCCGGAGCCGGAGGGAGTCCCCGAGGCCGCGCCCGAGGTCGACGCGCCTAGCGAGACCCCTCCCGGCGCACGGGCACCCCGGGTGCTGCCCGCTCCGCCGCCGGGCTACGGCGAGCCCCCTGCTGGCTACGGACCGCCCCCGGCCGCCGGAGGTCAAGGCCAACCTGGCTACGGCCAACCTGGCTACGGCCAACCTGGCTACGGCCAACCTGGCTACGGCCAACCTGGCTACGGCCAACCTGGCTACGGCCAGCCCGGCTATGGCCAGCCCGGCTACCCGACCTACGGCCAGTCCGGCCCGTATGGAGGGTCACGCCGGAGGGTGCGGATCGCCTACCAAGAAGGCATGGAGGTCCCTCCAGGAGGGCAGCTCATCGAGCGGCGCATGCGCTTCCTGCTCTTCGGAGGGCTCGGGATGTTCGTCGGCGGGTATCTCCTCGGCGGCACGCTGGCCGTGACGGGCAGCGACAGCGGGCTCGGCTTCGTCCCGTTGCTCGGCCCGCTCCTCTGGCAGGTTCGGGACGGCACCCGCAACACGACCGAGGTGGCGGTCATCTCCACGCTCATGCAGGCCATCGGGCTCGTCGGCTTCTTCATCGGCCTCAAGAAGCGACGCTACATCGAGTATTGGGCGGGCGGTGAGCCCACCCGCGAGCGCGGCGTCGCGCTCTCGCCCCTCGTCCTTCCAGGCGGCGCGGGTGTCTCCCTGACGGTATTCTGACCGCCGCGCGGAACGAGCCGGGGCCGAAGGCTCCCCTCCCCCGCGCTTCGACCCCACCTGCTTCCAGGCCGCACTTCCACCATGACTCGAGTCCCCTACCCCATCACGGGCTACGGCGTCTGCGCCGGCCTCGGACGCGACACCGACACCGTCGTCGCGGCGCTGCACCGCGGCGAACGAGGCCTGCGCCAGGTCCCCTTCGAGGTCCCCTTCGAGGCCGTCACGGGCACGCTCCCCGGGCCGCTCCCTCCGCTCCCGCCCGAGCTCGCCCACCGCGAGTCGCGCACCTCGCGCCTCGCCGCGCTCGGCTACGCCTCCATCCACGAGCCGGTCTCGCGGGCCATCCACCGCTGGGGCGCGCATCGCGTCGGCGTCGTCCTCGGCACGAGCACGGGCGGCATCGACCGCACCGAGTGGGCACACTTCGAGTGGTTCGGCGCTGGCGCGAGCGAGCCGCCCGTCCTCCCGGCGGAGTACCGCTACTTCGACCAGCACCCCTTCCACGCCTTCGCAGACGTCGTGGCGGCGCTCTCGGGCGCGACCGGCCCACGCTACGTGGTGAGCACCGCGTGCTCCTCGAGCGCGAAGGTCTTCGCCTCGGCACGCCGCCTACTCGACCTCGGCCTCGCCGACGCGGTGCTCGTCGGGGGCGTCGACGGCCTCTGCAACACGACCGTGCGCGGCTTCCACAGCCTCGGCGTCATGGCCTCCGAGCCTTGCCGCCCCTTCGGCGCCGACCGCCCCGGAATGAACGTCGGCGAGGCGGCAGCTTACCTCTTGCTCGAGCGGCGGCCGGATGCCGGCGAGCGCCCGCGCGCGTGGCTCCGCGGCGTCGGCGAGACGAGCGACGCGTTCCACATGTCCTCCCCCGATCCAGAGGGCGATGGCGCGCGCCGCGCGATGGAGGCCGCGCTCGCCGAGGCGGGCATCCCCGCCGCCGAGGTGGGCTACGTCAACGCGCACGGCACCGGCACGAAATACAACGACGCCGCCGAGTCCAAGGCCATCGAGCGGCTCTTCGGCCAAGAGGTTCACGTGGTCTCGACCAAGGCGTACACGGGGCACACGCTCGGCGCGTGCGGCGCCCTCGAGGCGATCTTCTCGATCGTCGCCCTCGAGCAAGGCTGGATCCCCGCTGGCGTCGGGTCCCACCCGCTCGACGAGGAGGTCCGCTTGAACATCCCCGAGCGCGTCGTCGAGCGCCCCGTGCGCTTCGCCCTCAGCAACGCCTTCGCCTTCGGCGGCAACAACGCGAGCCTCCTCTTCGAGCGGGGGGACCGATGAGCGCCACGATCCACGTCACCGGCTTCGGTCTGTGGAGCCCGGGCATCCCGAGCGTCGCGACCTACCTCGCGCGCGGTCGCGACGACGCCGCCGAGCGCCCGGCGTGCGAGATCGTGCAGTCACGCATGAAGCGCGCGACCAGCCTGCTGACGCAGATGTCGGTCGAGGTCATGACGCAGGCCGCTCGCGACGCGGGCTATCGTCTCGACGAAGTCGCGACGATCTTCGGGAGCACCCACGGCGAGATCCAGATCGCGGTCGAGCAGATGCAGATGATGCAGGAGGGCAGCGGCGTCGTCTCTCCCGCGCGCTTCAAGAACAGCGTGCACAACACCGCCGCCGGGCTCTTCTCCATCAGCGCGGGCAACCGCGGCTTCAACACCGCGATCGCGGCCGGCGAGCACACCTTCGCGATGAGCCTCCTCGAGGCGTGGACCTTGCTCACGAGCGGCGAGCAGGCGCGCGTGCTCGTCTCGATCGCCGAGGAGCCGTTGCCGCCGCCCATCGCGCGATGCTCGGAGCACGTCGCGCTCGCGGTCGCGCTCGCGCTCTCGACCGACCCCGCCGGGAGCCGCGCGACGCTGAGCTGTCCGGCGCCGGGCGAGGGAAAGCGCCGTCACGTCCCGCCCGCGTTCCGCGGGCACTCGGCGGAGGGGGCGCTCGGCCTGCTCGACGCGATCGACGCGGGCGAAGAGGGCTCCTTCGCGCTCGACGACGGATGGCTCGTCGAGCTCGGCCCCCGGCCCGATCGCGTGGCGAGCCCATGAGGCGCCGCGTCGCCATCACCGGCGTCGGGCTGACGAGCCCGATCGGACACGATCTCGACGCGGTCTCGAGCGCGCTCCGCGAAGGGCGGCACGGCATCCGCCCGTTCCCCGAGTGGGAGGCGCACCCCGAGATGCTCACGCGCCTCGGCGCGCCGTGCGACCTCGCCCTCGACCGATGGTCGCGGAAGGTCACGCGGACGATGGGGCGCGTGGCGCTCCTGGCGCTGCACGCGACCGAACGAGCCGTCGAGGCCGCCGCCCTCGATGAGGCGACGATGAAGAGCGGCCGCACCGGGCTCGCGTACGGCTCGACGCACGGCGCGACGGCGGCATGGGAGCGCTTCGCGCTCACGCTCGAGCGCCCCAACGCGCTGCTCGGGCTCGGCTCGAACGCGTACCTCAAGTTCGCGACCCACACCTGCGCGGCCAACCTCGCCGTGCACTACGGGATCCGCGGCCGCGTCAGCTCGACGTGTGCCGCGTGCGTCTCCGCGAGCCAGGCCATCGGCGCCGGCTACGAGGCGATCCGCCACGGGCTCCAAGACGTGATGATCTGCGGCGGCGCCGAGGAGCTGCACTACATCAACGTAGGCGTCTTCGACGTCCTGCAGGCGACCAGCACGAAGTACAACGACCGGCCCGACGAGTCGCCGCGGCCCTTCGACCGCGCACGTGACGGACTGGTCGTCGGTGAAGGCGCGGGCACGCTCGTGCTCGAGGCGTGGGAGCACGCCGAAGCCCGCGGCGCGCCGATCTTCGCCGAGCTGATCGGCTACGGCACGAGCTGCGACGGGACCCACATCACTGCCCCGTCTCCCGACGGAATGGAGTCCGCGATGCGGCTCGCGCTCGACGACGCGCGCGTCGCCCCGAGCGAGGTCGACTACGTCAACGCCCACGGGACCGCGACGACGGTCGGCGACGTCGAAGAGGCCAAGGCCACTTGGCGCGTCTTCGGCGAGAGCGTCCCGGTGAGCAGCACCAAAGGGTTCACGGGCCACACCCTCGGGGCCTGCGGCGCCATCGAGGCCGCGTTCTGCCTCGCCATGATGCGGGACGACTTCCTGGCGCCGAGCCGGAACCTGAGCCTTGTCGACCCCGAGGTCGCGCCCCTAGATTTCATCGTCGGGTCGGCGCGGCGGGCTCACCCGGAGGTCGCGGTGTCCAACAACTTCGCCTTCGGTGGGATCAACACCTCGCTGGTGTTCAGGCGAGCGTGACGACCCGAGAGCGCACGAGGCCAGAGAGCATGAAGTACGACGTCATCGTGGTGGGCGCAGGGCCGGCGGGCTCGAGCATGGCCGGGCTCTTGGCGAAGGACGGCCACCGCGTGCTCGTCCTCGAGCAGGCGGTCTTCCCGCGCTTCAAGATCGGCGAGTCGCTGCTGCCTGCGGAGCTGCCGGTCTTCGAAGCGCTCGGCTTCGCTCCGGCGGGCGCCGCGGTCGACAAGGCCGGCGCCGACTTCCTCGACGAGCAGAGCGGACAGTTTGCCCGCTTCAACTTCTGCGACGCCCTCCCTGGCACGCGGGGCCATGCGTACCAGGTCGACCGCGCGACCTTCGACCGGGCGCTGGCCGAGCACGTGCAGGCCCTCGGGGTCGAGCTCCGCTTCGAGACCCGCGTCCGCGCCGTCCGCGCGAGCGAGCACGCCGCCGACGTCGAGCTCGAGAGCGGCGAGACCCTGCAGGCGCGTTATGTCGTCGACGCAACCGGCCGCGAGCGACTCCTCTGCCGTCAGCACAAGACCTTCGAGCGCCTCGAGGGCTTCGGTCTCGCCGCCGTCTGGGCGCACTTCGAAGGACTCTCGGACGAAGCCGAGCACGAGCTCCACGTCGAGGGCCTCGGGAACATCACCGTGCTGATGCTCGAGCGCGGCTGGGGCTGGGTCATCCCGCTCCCCGGACGCAGGCTCAGCGTCGGCTTCGTCAGCGCCGAGAAGGGCGTCGTGAGCGAGGAGTTCTGGGAGGAGACGTACGCCGCGAGCCCGAAGCTCCAGCGCCTGACGCGAGGCGCGCGGCGGTCCCCATTGCAGCGCGCCGGGGACTACAGCTTCAAGAACACGCTACCGAGCGGGGCGCGCTGGGGCTGCGTCGGCGACGCCCGCGCGTTCCTCGACCCCGTCTTCTCGAGTGGCGTCGCGTTCGCGATGGACAGCGCCCTCGAAGGCGCGCGCCTGCTCTCGTCCGCGTTGAAGGAAGGCCGCGAGGCCGATCCGACCCTGCTCGCGCCGCTCACGCGCAAGATGGAGCACGCCTACCACGTCTTCGGCGCGCTGCTCCACAGCTTCTACCACACGCGCCTCGTCGAGCATCTCTTCTTCCACGACGAACCGAACCCCGAGCTGCGCGCCGGATTGATCAGCGTGCTGGCAGGCGACGTCTGGCGTGACGACAACAAGTTCCAGCAGATGATCCTGCGCTCCGCGCGCCGCTCCGAGCGCCGACGCGCCCCCGCACCCGCGGTGTGACCGCGTAGGTCGCGTCGGCACCGACGACGTCACCGCGCAAACAGCGCAGGTACGGGAAGCATCGGCGCCGTCAACGCGCCACCGCGTCCGCCGTGCGCACGTGAAGCGTCGGCACCTGGCGGCCGCCACCCCTGATCTGGCGGGTCCGCCAGGGGCACGCGACGGTGATGGTCACGTCGAGCGGTGACGGCGCCGGCAACCACACCCACGTGGTCACGCTGGCCTGCGCCGCCGACGAGGGCTGAGGAGCACGGCCTGCGTCAACGCGTCGCCGTCAACACGCCGCCGCGTCCGCGGTGCGCATGTGAAGCGTCGCCGTCAACACGCCGCCGCGTCCGCGGTGCGCATGTGAAGCGTCGGCACCTGGCGGCCGCCACCCCTGATCTGGCGGGTCCGCCAGGGACCCGGCCTGCGCCGCCCGATCCGCCACTCTTGGCGGCGCGTTTCTTCGAGAGATACGTGGTCTCCGCCAGCCTCCGCCGCCGCTCGCGACGGGCACGCGCCATGCACTCTCGGGCCGACCGTGGCTCATCCGAGGTTCGTCACGCGCGGCGCGATGGTTGGCATCACGCGCCGCGCCACGTTGCGCAAGGCGTTCCTCGCGCCGTGGCACGAGCTCGTCGGGCAGACGTGGGCGTACCTCCTGGCGTACGCGCAGATGGAGACGGGCATCGAGCTGCATCACTCGTCGCTCGTCGCCAACCACCACCACACCGGCGCGACCGCCAACGACCACCAGCTCGACCGCGCGACCTGGTACATGCACCACGACCTCGCGTGCGTGCTCAACGGCCTCCTCGAGGCGGAGGGCTACGACTCGCCGGGCAACGTCTTCGACGCGCGCCGCCCGAGCTGGACCACGTGCGTCGACCCCGTCGCGGAAGAGCGGCGCATCCTCTACGACTCGATGAACGCCGTGGCGGCTGGCTTCGTCGAGCGACCCGAGCAGATGCCCTTCGGGCACCACTTCGGCATCGAGCACTGGCTCGAGGGACCGCTCACCATCGAGTGTCCCGACGTCCGGTACCTCCACAAGCGCCCGAAGAGGCTCCCGCTCACGTTCACGCCGCCCGCCAAGCTCTACCGCGAGGAGAAGGGCGACATGGAGGCGCTCGTCGCGCGCCTGCGGGCGACGCAGGACGAGCGCATCGCCGAGGAAGCGGCGCAGCGCACGCGACCCGTTCGCGGCGTCGAGGGCATGCGGGCCATGCACCCGTGGGACGAGCCCAGGACCAAGCGCGAGCCCCGCGGCGAGCGCGAGCCCACCTTCGCCGCCGCGCCGGGTGAAGAAGGGCGACCCCGCCGCATCCGATGCGGACTCGAGACCAGCTACCAGCGCGCGCACAACCGCGAGCGCGTCGACTCGTGGAAGAACGGCGACAAGACCAGCCCTGCGCCGACGGGCGCGCTCCGCTGGCACACCTTCCACGGCCTCGAGGTCGTGCCTGCCGGCCCCGACGCCATCCTCGGCGCCGTCTACCCGAGCTTCGCCGAGGTCAAAGCCGAGCTCGACGCCGAGCGCGAAGCCCGAGGGATACGGCGCGCGGAGCGCCGCCGCGCGCAAGCGGAGGCGGACGCTCGGCAAGCCGCGCTCCACGAAGCCGAAGACGCCGCCGCCCGAATCCAAGTCCGCGCCGAGCCCGAGCCGGTCGAGCTACGCCCCAACCCGCCCAAGCCGACCCGCGGCGGAGGCGGGCGCGTCACCGAGACGCGCCACGTCCACGACACCACTCCGCCCAACCCCGACGCCGCGCGGATCATCGTCCTCCGCGACCGCCGCCCCCGAAAGCGAGGCCGCGGCGACCCACCTGACTGACCCCATCGCGCCTTCGCGGCGCTGCGCGGCTCGGCCATGGCCCGGGCCGCGCGAATCTGTGTGCGGCGTCCGTCAGGACCCCCGGAAAGGGTGTAGCCGCGCCGCCAGGTCGCCCCTTCAGAGCCTCCGGACCCGCCGCGGCCCGTGCCCCCTCCCCCACCTCCAATTCGTACCGCGTGCGGATCGCGCGCTTCCGCTTATCGCTCTTCCCACGTCTGTGCGGGGTCCATCTCTCCCGTGCGGATGAACTCCAATCCGGCATCACGCGCCTGCGCTAACGAAACAACCTCACGCAAAGGATAGTCACCCTCCTGACCTCCAACGTTCAACATACAAACACCAGGCTCAGACCGCAGGCCAATCAAACTCCAAAACCTCTCACTCTCGGATGCAACGTACACAACATACCTCCCGTCGCCTCCGCCTATAGCCATATACTTCTCACCACTCGACTCAAGAATGATCATCGTATACTGCACGGCGTCCAACCTCAACAACGCGTTCTCAAACTCGACATCAGCGGGCCAATCCGCGCTCCACCCTTCGTCTTTTGCATTTACCCACCGATCCCCACTCATACTACGAACATTTCTATACTTCATAAGCGTATTACCTGCCTTCCGACTGGCGTTATAACCTCCAGAGTCTGAATACCAACATGCCCCCTCACCCACCTCCAATTCGTACCGCGTGCGGATCGATCCCCGGGGCGTCACCGAGACGCGCCACGTCCACGACACCACCCCGCCCAACCCCGAC
>JAHBWH010000177.1 GCA_019637115.1 Myxococcales bacterium
TCCGGCCCGCGCGACGCGACGAACGCCGCTACGCCAGCCGCCAGGAGCGCGAGCGCGAGCGCGCCCCAGATCCACGGCGAGGGCCCCCGCGGTGACGAGGAGAGCGTCGGCGGGGGGGGGCTCGGGAGCGCGGGCGTCGCCGCGGGGGTCGCGGCCGAGACGGCGCCGAGCGCCTGGGGCGTGGCCATCGTTGCGGCGAACGCAGCGTCCGAGGCCTCGCTCGTCCCCGACTCCGACGCCGCGCGGGTGGGTGGGTGCGAGGGGAGCTTCATCGCGGGGCTCGCGCGCAGCGGACCGATCGTGGCGAGCGCGTCGTGCATCGCGCGCGCGTCCGGGTAGCGGGCGTTCGGATCCTTCGCCATCGCGCGCTCGACCACGGCCACGAGCGCGGGCTCGACGTCGGGGGCGAGCTCGAGCAGCGGGGTCGGCGTCTCGCCGACGATGTTGAACATCAGCTCGTGGTAGTTCGAGCCCGTGACGGGCATGCGGCCCGTCAGCGCCTCGTACATCAGCACCCCGAGCGCGTAGAGATCGCTCCGCGCGTCGACCTCGCGGCCGCGCGCCTGCTCGGGGGACATGTAGGCGGGCGTCCCGAGCACCTGCCCGGTCGCCGTCATCTTCTGTCGTCCGTCGCCCTCGCCGAGGCGCGCGATGCCGAAGTCGAGCAGCTTCACGAGGTCGCTCACGCCGCTCACGCTCGTGAGGTAGACGTTGTCGGGCTTGAGGTCGCGGTGGACCACCCCGCGGGCGTGCGCGGCGTCGAGCGCTGACAGGACCTGCGTCGCGATGAAGCGGACACGCTCGGGCGCGAGGCGCACCTCGCGCTCGAGGAGGTCGCCCAGGCTCTCGCCCTCGAGCAGATCCATGACCAGGAACGCGGCGCCGGCGTCGTCGAGGCCGAAGTCGGTCACCTGCACGATGTTGGGGTGCCCGAGAGACGCCGCGAGCTCGGCCTCGCGCCGGAAACGCGCGACGAGCGTCGCGTCCTGCGCGAGCACGGGAAGCAGGACCTTCACCGCCACCTTGCGACCGAGGGGCTCTTGGGTCGCGGCGTAGACCGCGCCCATCCCCCCTTCGCCTAGCTTGCGCTCGATGCGGTAACGCCCGCCCAGCAGCTCCCCGACCCGCGTCATCGGTGCGAGCATAGCAGCCCCTCGCGGAACGTCCTCGCGCGGCGGCGCGCGTCGGGGCTTCTCGATCGGCCCCGCGGGCCCCAAGATCCAGTCATGAGCGAGAGAGCGCGCGACGAGCGCACCGAGGACGAGTGGCGAAAGACCCTCAGCCCCACGCAGTTCCACGTCCTCCGCGAGAAGGGCACGGAGCGGGCCTTCACGGGCGAGCATTGGCAGACGAAGACCCCTGGGACGTACTACTGCGCCGGCTGCGGCGCGAAGCTCTTCGAGAGCGATACGAAGTTCGACTCGGGCTGCGGGTGGCCGAGCTTCTTCCAGGCCGAACCGGACGCGATCCTCTACGAGGACGATCACAGCTTCGGGATGCACCGCGTCGAGGTGATGTGCGCCCGCTGCGACGGACACCTCGGCCACGTCTTCCCCGATGGGCCGCCCCCGACGGGCAAACGCTACTGCATCAACTCGGCGTCGATCCGCTTCGAACCTCGCTGAGATTCAGCCGCGCACCTTCAAGCCGAGCTGGTTGAAGCGGAGGCGCACGCGGCGGGCGTTGGCGGTCGCGTCGCCGTCGAGGAGCCTCGCGGCCATCGCCTCGAAGTCGCCGTCCGTCTCCGCGTAGAGGCGCTCGAAGAGCGCGCGCTCGAGGTCGCGCGCGACGTCGCGGAGCTGCGCGCGGGGCGTGAGCTCGCCTGGGCCCTGCGCGGCCGCGGCCGGCCACCCACGGCTGACCAGGTCGCGTACGAGCCGCGCGGGGAGGGGGATCACGCCGCCGAGCGGGGGCTCCCCCGCGCCCAGTCCAGAGCCCATTCGAGGAGGTCGGCGAGTGAGATCCGCGTCCCTGGCCGCGGATGCCCCGAGCGAACTTCGGGTTGGGGGCACTAGCGCTGCCATGGCGTCGGCGAGCGAGAGCAGCGCCGCGTTGCCCACCAAGAGCTCGAGCTCCCGGACGTTGCCGGGCCAGCCGTGCTCGCGCAGCAGCTGGGCCGAGGCGCGCGAGAGCACGAAGGTGACGCCGTCGCGCGAAGCGGTGGGCGCACGATCGCCCTTCGAGAGCGCGACCAGCCTTGCGTGCGCGCCCTCGAGCCCCGCCGCTCGCGCGTAGTCTTCGAGCAGGCTGCGGTCGGGGCCCGGGCGCGCGAAGAGGCGCTCGAGCGCCGCGCTCGCGAGCGTGAGCACGTCGTCGCGGCGTTCGCGCAGGGGCGGCAAGGTGAGCTGAGCGGCGGGGTTGAGCCGAGCGAGCAGATCCCGGCGGAACGTGCCCGCGGCCACCCGCGCGTCGAGGTCCACGTTCGTGGCCGCGACCAGCTTGACGTCCACCGCGCGCGGGCGGTTCTCGCCGAGCCTGACGACCTGCCGCTCTTGGAGCGCGTGGAGCAAGAGCGCCTGCGCCTCGAGGGAGAGCTCGCCGATCTCGTCGAGGAAGAGCGTCCCCCCCTGCGCCTCCTCGAAGCGCCCAGGGCGGTCGAGCGCGCCGCTGAACGCGCCGCGCGCCGTCCCGAAGAGCTCGGCGGCGGCGAGGCTCGGGGGGAGGGCGCCCAGGTCCACGGCGACGAAGCGACCGGCGCGCCCCGACGCCGCGTGGATCACGCGCTCCGCGAGCGCGCTCTTGCCCGTTCCGGGCTCGCCGCGGAGCAGCGTAGGAAGCGACGTGCGCGCGAGCACCTCGGCGTCGCGGCGCAGGCGCTGCATCGCCGGGCTCGCGCCCCAGACGTAGCCGCCGCCCTCGGTCGGACCCTCCCGCCTCGCCACCGCGCGCGCCACGAGCAGCCCGAGCGCGCGCGCGTCGTAGGCGTCCTCGCCCGCGAGCGTGAGGTGCTCGTCGGCGTCGAGCGGCGCGAGCTCGTCGAGATCGAGGTCGTCGGCGGAGGTCATGAGCACGACGGGCAGCGAAGGGCGCCGCGCCCGCAAGCGCGCCAGGATCGCGAGCCCCTGGCGGGCGCGCGCGTCACCCTCCATCGGCAAGAGACGGCTCCTCGGGAGATCGAAGCGCAGGTCGAGCAGCACCACGTCGACGTCGTCGTGGCGCGCGAGCGCCTGCTCGACCTCGGCCCAGTCGTGCGCGTGCGTGAGCGTGCAACCCTCGCGCACCTCGCACTCCCAGCAGGGGCCGGGCAGCTCGCAGCGCGTCGCGTAGCGAGCCTCCCGCAACCGCGCGTGCAGCAGCTCGACGTAGCGGTCCTCGTCGTCGACCACGAGCAGCTTGGGCCGCCTCACGCCACCTCCCGCGCGAACGCCCACAGCGCCGCTTCGATGGCGAGCGCGTGATCGACGAGCGCCGCGAGCGCCTCGCCCTCGCCGGCGCGCGCGGCCGCCTCGAGGGCGTCCACCCGCGCGAAGCGCGCGCGCACCTCGTCGAGCCGCGGACCGGCGAGGCCCTGGGCGAGCCGCTCGAAGCGCGCCGACGCGCGCTCGCCACGCAGCGCGTAGAGGTCCGCGAGGAGCATCGACGCGAGCGTCCCACGCGACGCCTCCTCGGCGGTGAGATTTCGCGCCGTCCGCGCGACCTGCTTGCCGACGTCGTGGACGAGCTCCCGGGCCCGCGCGCGGGTCATCGCCTCCTCACGCCGCCCTCACGGCGCCCTCGCGGGGGGCTCCTCGCCGCGCAACGCCGCCTCGATCGCGCGGGCGTCGAACGACGGCACGACCGCGACGCGACCGTAGAGCTGGCGGAGGTTGTCGAGGCGTCGCGCCGAGAAGTCCGTCACGAACACGGCGGGCGCGTCGCAGCCGGCCTGCCGGAGGGCCGCGAGCACGAGCGTGCCCTGCTGCTCGCGGAGGTATTGCAGCGCGCGCGCCTCGTCGCCCGCGAAGCGCCGCCGCGCGGTGCCGCGCACGTCGCCGACGAGCTCCTCGGCGCGCGACCGCTCGAAGCGCAGGTCGACGAGCAACGCGTCGGGCGTTGCCTCGGCGTGGGCCGCGATCGCCTCGCGCGCCGAGTGCGCGCTGCGCACGTCCCAGCGCGCGAGGAACGCCCGGGCGAACTCCTCGTACTCGTGCCCATCCTCGATCACGAGCAGCCGCGGTCGGCTCGAGCTCGTCGGCGCGCCGCCGTGCTCCGCGTCCGGTTCGCCCATCACGCGGGGCGTCAGCGCGCCGCCACGACGGCGCGCACGTCGTCGATGAAGAAGGGCTTCTGCAGGCAGGGTGGGGCGACCCGCTCGAGGAAGCGCTGCGCGCCGCTCGTGTACGCCCCGCCGGTCATGAAGATCATGCGCCGCGCGAGCTTCGGGTTGCGGGCCTCGAGCTCGGCGTGAACGTCCATCCCGGTCCGGCCGGGCATCATCAGGTCGCAGAGGATCACCTCGAAGTCCTCGTCCTCCGCGAGGATGGACAGCGCCTCGTCGGCCGTCGTCGCGACCGCGACGTCGAACTCCGGGCCCAGCGCGATCGCGAGCGTACGCCCCATGCTCGGCTCGTCGTCGACGACCAACACCCTGCGACGATCTGACATCATTCGGTCACCCCCGTGCTCCCTCAGCGCTGCAGCATAATACGGCTCCACCGCGTTTTCGACCGTCGCCGTACGCGGCTCGTCACGACGCTCCCAGCGGCGGGCGCCGTGCTCCTCGTTCTGGGAGTCACTGTGGGCTGCCAAGGAGACGGCGCCGCCGAGGTGGAAGCCGCTTCTGCCCTGCGAGCGGCGGAGGCGGCGTGGGCGAGCGGGGACGTGCGCGCTCACCGCCTCTTCGTGGAGATCGCGCCCAACACGGCTGCGGGGCGCGAGGCCGCGAGCCGCCTGCGCAGCGCCGACGTGCACTACCGCGTCGGCGTCGAGCGCTTCGAGTCGAACGCGCCGGGCGTGCGCGAGGCGCTGGCGGAGGGGAGCCAGATCGCGCCGATGGATCCGGCGCTCTACCTCCGGCTCGCGCGCGCCTGCCGCGCCCGCGACAACCTGCTGCGCGCCGCAGAGCTCTACTCGAAGTATCTGGCCGCCGCGCCCGAGGGGGACGAGGCGGCGCAAGCGCGCGACGAGCTCCGAGCGCTCGACCCGACGCTCGCGGGGGTCTTCGACCCTCCTTCGACCGCGGGCGCGGCGACGTTTGCGCCTGCACCGGCCCCGCCAGGGCCGTGGGTGCCGGTGGCCGCGGGGTTCTTGTGCGGGGTCGCGTTCACGTCGTTGGTCGGCGCGTCGTTGCGCGCGCGGAGGCGGCGGGGGCTCTCCCTCGAGCGTTTGCTCACGGCCAGCCCCGAGCTCCACCCGGCCGTCGCCTACCTCGTCGGGTCGCTCCGGCACGAGCTGCTGAAGCACCGGGTCGGCGCGACCCGCGACGCCGTCGAGGGCGCCACCGATCCGACCGAGCGGCTCGCCTTCCTCGAGCGGCGGCTCTTCGGTGAGCCCCGCCTGCGGGAGGCGTGGGATGGACACGTCGCCGCGTTCGAGCGCGCGCTCGGTCCTCGGGTGGATCTGCGGCGCGATCCCGTGTTTCGGCGGGCGGACCGCGCGATCCGGCGCCTCGCGCGTCTCGAGACGCGCGTCCGCCGCCGGGATCCGTCGGTGCTCCCCGAGGTCCGCGCGCAGCATGAGGCGCTCGTCCGCTTCGACGCGAGCCTCGCGGGGCTGGTCGCGGAGCTCGTGCGCACCCGCGTCGACGTCGGGTTCCTCACCGAGGTCGCCGACGCGGTGCGCGCCGAGCACAGCGCGGGGCGGGTGGCGCTCGACGCCCTCGATCTGCGCCCGCCGACGGAGCCCATCGACCTCGAGGTCTTCCGGGTCGATCTCGTGCTGATCCTCAAGAACGTGCTCCGCAACGCCGTGCTCGCGGTCGGTCGCGCGGCGCCGCCCCGACGGGTCGCGGTCGAGGTCGAGGTGGAGCTCGAGCCGACGGGCGACGAGACCGTGACCTTGCGCGTGCTCGACTCGAGCCCCGAGCCGCTCGATCCGGAGGTTCTCTTCGATCGTCGCGTGGACCGAGGCCTCGGCCTCGTGGCGGCGGCGGTCCGGCGGTATGGGGGCACGATCGACGTCGAGGCGGCGCGGCAGGGCGTCGCGTTGGGGTCGGGGGTCGGGGCGTATACGAAGGCGGTGGTGATTCGCTTCTTCCGCGCGGCGGGGTGAGGGACCCCGCGCTTGCTCCTGTGCTACCACCCGCCGCGATGCGGATGGCGATCGCGGCAGGCGTGCTCTTCGTGCTCGGCGCCGCGGCGGCCGAGGCGCAGCCTCGGCTCTCGACGGGTGTGCTCGTCGGCGGCGTCGAGGGCGAGGTCGAGGCGCGGGGGCTCGTCGTCGGAGAGGCGTGGCGGCTCTCGTCTGGCGAAGCGCGGATGGCCGGGGGCGTGGCGGAGAGCGCGGAGCTCGGGATCCCGCTCCGGCTGCAGAGCGGGGCGCACTCGCTCACGCTCACGCAGGGAGACGCGAGCGCGCGCGCGGAGGTCCGCGTGCTGCCCGCGTGGGTTTCGGTGCTGCCCCCGCTCGTGGCCATCGCGCTCGCGCTGCTGCTCCGCCAGGTCCTGCTCGCGCTCTTCTTCGGTGTGCTCGTCGGCGCGACGCTCACCCACGGGCTCGACGTCTTCGCGGGCTTCGTCCGCACGATCGACACCTACGCCGTCAACGCCGTCGCCGACGCCGATCACGCCGCGGTCTTGCTCTTCAGCTTGATGCTCGGGGGCATGATCGGCGTCGTGACGCGCTCGGGCGGGGCCACGGGCCTCGCGGCGCACGTGACCCGGCGCGCGACGAACGCCCGGCGAGGTCAGCTCGCGACCTGGCTGCTCGGCCTGCTCATCTTCTTCGACGACTACGCGAACTCGCTCCTCGTCGGATCCTCGATGCGCCCGATCACCGATCGGCTCCGCATTAGCCGCGAGAAGCTCGCGTTCCTCGTCGACGCCACCGCCGCGCCGGTCTCGAGCGTGGCCCTCGTCTCCTCGTGGATCGGCGTCGAGATCGGCTACATCGGCGAGCAACTCGCGGCGCGCGACGTGCCCATCGACCCCTACGTCGCTTTCCTCGAGACGCTGCCCTACCGATTCTACCCGTGGCTGATGCTCTTCTTCGGCCTCGTCATCGTGCTGAGTCGGCGCGACTTCGGGCCGATGCTGAAGGCCGAGCGGCGCGCCCGCGAGACGGGCGCGGTCTCTCGCGCGGGCGCCCGGCCGGCGGCCGAGCTCTCCGCCGATCGCGGCGAGGCGCGTCCGTCGCTCCCGCCGCCGCGGGTGCTGAACGCGGCGCTCCCCATCGTCGTCACGGTGCTCGTCGCGCTCCTCGGGATCGTCGTCACGGGGCACGCCGCGGTCACCGAGCGCGGCGACGAGCCGACGCTGCGTGCGATCTTCGGCAACGGCAACAGCTACCACGCGCTCCTATGGGCCAGCGCATCGGGCGGAATCACCGCCGTGGTGATGGCGCTCGTCTCGCGCGCGATGCGCCTCGTCGAGGCGATCGACGCGTGGGTCGAGGGCCTGCAGTCGATGCTCCTCGCGTGCGTGATCCTCGTGCTCGCGTGGTCGCTCGGGGCGCTCTGCAAGGAGCTGCATACCGCCGAGGTCGTGGTGCAGCTCGTGGGCGACGGACTGCCGGTGGGCCTCATCGGCACGGTCGTCTTCATCGTCGCGGCCGCGGTCAGCTTCGCGACCGGGACCTCGTGGGGGACGATGGCGATCCTCTTTCCGCTCGTCGTGCCGCTCGCGCTCGAGCTCGCCCCCGGGCAGATGCACATCCTCTTCGGCGCGATCTCGTCAATCCTCGCGGGCAGCGTCTGGGGGGATCATTGCTCGCCGATCTCGGACACGACGATCATGAGCTCGATGGCCTCGAGCTGCGATCATGTCGACCACGTCCGCACGCAGCTCCCCTATGCGCTCTTCGTCGGCGTCCTGAGCATCGTCGTCTGCGAGATCCCCACGGGCTTCGGCCTCTACTCGCCGTGGGTCGCGCTCCCGCTGGCGGCCGTCTGCGTGGTGGTCTTCGTGCGGCTCGTCGGCCGACGTGTGCCCGAGGCGAGCGAGCCGGCTGGGAGGGCGTCTGACCGGGTCCGATGACCGCGTCCGCGTCCGATGACCGGGTCCGATGACCGGGTCCGATGACCGGGTCCGATGACCGGGTCCGATGACCGGGTCCGATGACCGGGTCCGATGACCGCGTCCGGGTCCGATGACCGCGTCCGGGTCCGATGACCGCGTCCGGGTCCGATGACCGCGTCTGGGTCCGGATCCGCGTCCGGGTCGGGGTCCGGTGACCGCGTTTGCTGACCGCGACCGGTCGTCGCGGGTCGCGCCGTCGACGAGGCCGCTCAGTGGGAGCGCGCGGTACGTGCCGCGGGCTCGGCGGCGCGAGGAGCGAGCGACCTGCGAGGCGTCAGAGGCGCCAGCGGAGGATGTGGGCCCACCAGGGGGCGGGTTTTCGGGCGGGCTTCCATTCGGGATCTCGAGTCGCGGACATGACAACCTCCGTGTTTCGAGCAGGTTTCCATCAAGTTAGGGTTTGACGACGATCACAGCAAGAAAATGCTGTACCCATCCTGCATACGTGCGCATCCGCACGGAGGGCGCGTCCGCTGTCGATGGCATTTTGTCCGAGAAATGAACCCAATTTCGGCACGTGAGAAAACGCACTCAGCGTAAGAGGGTGAACGCTGAAGCGCTCGACGCCAGTCCGGGGGTGCTTCTAGAATCCGAGGCGCGCCTCACATTCTACGTCCTCGCCGCCCGGAGCCCCGCATGACCGTCTCTCCCGTGACCTCGACGCCGAGCACGACGCTCGACGTCATCCCGCAGCTCGTCGACGACCTCCGGGCCCGCTTCGAGTCGGGCGCCACCCGCAGCATCGACTGGCGAGTCCGTCAGCTCGACGGCCTCATCCGCTTCGTCGAGGAGCGCGAGGCGGAGATCCTCGCGGCGCTCGCCGCCGATCTCGGCAAGCCCGAGATGGAGGCGTACGGCGCCGAGGTCTCGTACGTCGCGACCGACGCGGCGCACGCCAAGAAGCACCTGCGCGGGTGGATGAAGCCGGAGCGCGTCTCGTCGCCGCTCGTGGTCCAGCCCGGCAAGAGCTACATCGTCCGCGAGCCGCTCGGCGTGGTGCTCATCATCTCGCCGTGGAACTACCCCTTCCAGCTCTTGCTCGCACCGCTCGTCGGCGCGATCGCGGCGGGGAACTGCGCGCTGCTCAAGCCGAGCGAGGTCGCCCCGGCCACGAGCCGCCTCATCGCCGAGCACCTCCCTCGCTACCTCGATCCGGAGTGCGTGAAGGTCGTCGAGGGCGGCGTGCCCGAGACCACCCGCCTGCTCGAGCAGCGCTTCGATCACATCTTCTACACGGGCAACGGCAAGGTCGCGCGGATCATCATGAGCGCGGCCGCCAACCACCTCACGCCCGTCACCTTGGAGCTGGGCGGCAAGAGCCCGTGCATCGTCGACGCGAGCGCCGACCTCGACGTCGCGGCCAAGCGCATCGTCTGGGGGAAGTTCTTCAACGCCGGACAGACGTGCGTCGCCCCCGATTACGTCCTCGTCGAGGAGGCGGTCCACGACGCGCTCCTCAACCGGATGGTCGCCGCCGTCCGGTCGTTCTATGGCGACGACCCCCAGAAGAGCCCCGACTTCGCGCGGGTCGTCAACGCGCGCCATCACGCGCGCCTCGTCGGCTTGCTCGAGGGCAGCGGGACGATCGCCTGCGGCGGGCAGCACGACGTGGACGACCGCTACCTCGCGCCGACCATCCTCAAGGACGTCCGCTTCGACGCGCCGGTGATGCAGGAGGAGATCTTCGGCCCGATCCTCCCCGTCATCTCCGTCCCGCACGTGGACGCCGCGATCACGCACGTGAACCGCGGCGACAAGCCGCTCGCGCTCTACGTCTTCTCGCGCAAGGACTCGGTCCAGGAGAAGGTCCGCGATCGCACGAGCTCGGGCGGGATGGCCATCAACCACGTCTGGCTCCACCTCGCGGTCCCGGAGCTGCCCTTCGGCGGCGTGGGCGAGAGCGGCATGGGCGCCTACCACGGTCGTCACAGCTTCGAGACGTTCAGCCACCGCAAGTCCGTGCTGAAGAAGCCGACGCAGGTGGACCCGCCGCTCCTCTATCCGCCGTACACCGAGTCGAAGTCGAAGTGGGTCAAGCGCCTGCTTTAGCCTCGACCTTCTCTCATCGGCTGTGGGAGCAAGCTCCCTCCGCCTTCACCGAACACGCGCGCCTCGACGCGTCGAGCCCGCAGAAGACGACGCCTCCTCACGGAGGCGCTTGTCTTGGGCAAGCGCCTGCTCGTTCGGAGGCTCGGATCTCGCTCGCCGACCTCGTCGAATGGGCTCTGGCCTGTCCCACGCCTGCCGCGGATCATCCACAGCGACCCGAAACGAACTTGGGGGGACTGGTGGCGCCTCGGGCACGGCGTGCGTAGAGTCGCGGCGTGTCCGAGCCCGTCTACGATGATGCGGAGGTCGAGGCCATCCTGCGCGCGGCGCTCGACCGCCCAGGCGCCGCGGAGGGGCTCACCCACGCGGAGCTCGCGGAGGTCGCGGCCGAGGTCGGGCTGAGCCCCGAGGAGCTCGAGAAGGCCGCCAAGGAGGTCCTCGGCGCCCGCGTCGCTCGCCGCGAGCGTGAGCAAGCCGAGGCCGTCGCGAAGGCGCGTCGCCGCGCGCGGCGGCGCGGCTTCGCCCAACACGTCGTGACCTGGGGCATCGTGGGCACGGGCCTCGTCGCGCTCGACTACGTGACGAACGGCTCCGTGACGTGGGCGCTCTACCCGATCATCGGCTGGGGCATCGGCGTCGGCCTGCACGGCGCGGGGCTCGCGTTCCGGGACGAGGAGAAAGAGGTCGCGCGCATCGCGCGCGATCTGCGCAAGCGCCGCGAGCGCGAGGAGCAGAAGGCCCGCGACAAGGAGCGGCGCCGCGGACGATCCGCCGCCGAGGTCGCGCTCGAGGACGCGCTCGACAAGGGCATCGCCCTCTTGCTCCACAAGGTGGCCGACAAGCTCGAGGCGGCGGCCGACGTCGCGACGCGAAAGGACTCCGAGCTGAACCGCTTCATCGCCAAGCAGCGCGGCGAGCCCGTGCGCGTGGAGCCGGCCCGCGACCCCGCGCGCGCTCGCGTCGACGCGAGCGAGCCCGAGCCCCACGAGGTGGAGGCAGAGCGCCGCGCGCGACGAGAGCGGGAGCGCCAGCGGTCGTGAGCGCGCGGCTGGTCGTCCTGGGCGTGTTGCTCGCGGCGGCCGCCTCGCCCAGCGTCGCGCGCGCTGGCGCGTGGGTGCCCGAGCCCGGCCACGGCTACGTGAAGCTCTGGACGAAGTACCTCTGGGGCTTCAGCTACATCGACGGCGCGGGCGACTCGTCGCGCCTCGGGCGGTACCACGAGCTCTTCGTGTCGACGTACGGCGACGTCGGCGTCGGGCCGCGGCTGGCCCTCTACTGGCACGCGGATCTGCTGCGGACCTTCTACCTCGGCGATCCGAGCGACGGCTCCGTCAGCCGGCACGCGGCGCCGGGGGATCCGCAGGTCGGCGCGCGCCTGCGCCTGTGGCGGAGCGAGCGGGGATCGCTCGCGGCGGCGCTCGGGGTGCGGGCGCCGTTCGCGCGAGGAGACGTGGTCGCGCCCGTGCGCGCCTACCGCGCACCTCACGACGAGCTCGGTGGACTTCGCGTGGGCAGCGGCGTGTGGGAGCTCGAGGGCCGCGTCGCCTTCGGCTACGCGTTCGACGCCGTCTACGTCGCCTTCAGCGCCGGGTACCAATGGCGCGCCTCGAGCTTCGACGACCGGCTCCTCTGGAGCGCCGAGGTCGGGGGGAGCTTCGCGCGCCGCTGGGGATGGAGAGCCCGCGCGTCGGGCGCCCACTCCCTGCCGACGGGCGACGCCCCCCGCGCCGAGAGCCCGAGCGGAATGGGCAACGGCAGCTCCTGGGCGGGCCTCGCGCTCGAGCTCGACCGCCGACTCGTGAGGGAGTGGTACCTCGGCGCGGTCATCGAGGGCGGGCTCTTCCACCTCCGCCGGCTCAGCGGCGGCCCCGTGGTCTCGCTCGCCGTCTCCACACAGTTCTGAGGTGGGCTCCCGCGCGTCGGCGCTCGGGTCCGCGGCGCGCTCAGCGCTCGAGCTCGTGGACGGTCGCGGCGCAGTCGAAGCGCGCGGTCTCGGTGAGCGTCCGGAGCGCGTCTTCGGCGCAGGCGATCGGATCGCGCCAGACGTCGCTGCGGTCGTAGCGGACCACGAGCAGCCCCTCCTGTTGCAGCTCGATGTCGCGGTGGCGCTCGTCCTCTCGCGCCGCGCGCCCGCCGGGGCCTTCGCCGAGGAGGATCGCCATCGCCCGCTCGACCGTGACCTCGCGGGTCGCGCTCGGCTCGCCCTGCGCGAGGGCGGCGTCGCTCGGCAGGCGCGCCCACGCCGAGGCGCGGTACCACAGGCGGAAGTCGATGACGTTGCGGCCCTCCTCGACCAAGCAGCGCAGCTCGAGCTCGGGCGCGAGGTGCTCGCGCCCCGGCACGAAGGCGAGGTCACGTGGGAACCACGCCTTGCCCTCGGCGTCCACGACGCGGAACGCTCCCACCTCGCTCACGCGCGCGCCCGCGACGACGAGCGCGGGGAAGAGCGTGCGCTGCACGTCGGTCGGCAAGAGCCGCATCGCGTGGTGGACCTTGCTGGCCTCGGCGGAGGCGGCGAGCGTGACGAGATCCCAGGCCGCCTCGACGGCGCGAGCATCCACCGGATCCTCCCCCTCGCGCGCCCAACGCCACGACTCGAGGGCGGGGCTCGGGCGTCCCTCGAGCGAGGCGAGGAAGCGGTCGGTCCAGGTCTGGGGGCGTCGTCGGCTCATGCGGAGTCCTCCGAGGGCGGCTCGCCGCCAGCGCGCTCGGCCGAAGCGCGCTGCCGCTCGTCGAGCTCGCGGAGGAGGAGCCGCAGCGAAGGGTACCCCAGCGCGAGCGTCTGCAGCCCCCACCCCGCCGCGGTGGGCAGCCCCGCTCGCTTGGCCTTCGTGAACGCGAAGGCGGCCTCGCCGACGTGGGCGGCCAAGGCCGCGAGCGCGATGCCGATCACCACGGAGCGCGGGAAGAGCGGCACGTGGGCCGTGAAGGCCGCGTAGGCGGTGGGAGAGAAGGCGAGGGCGAAGGTGAGCGCGAGCCCCGGGAGGATCGCGAGCCACCAGCCCCAATGCGGTCGTCGTACCCGAGGCATCGTCGCCGCCAACTCTCGCACCCAAGGCTCGCACTCGGCCATGCCTTCCGTCGGCCCGAAGCGCGGGCGCCAGCCGAGGTCGCGCTCCGCGGCGGCGATCGAGAACCAGTGGTCGTGCACGAGCTTGAAGAGCTCCATGCGGGTCAAGAAGGGGTGAACGCCGACGAAGGAGAGCCACTCGGCCCCTGCGGCCGCGACGCGGAGCGGCCACGCCGGGAAGCCGATCGTGGGCGGCTTCTTGCCGAGCGCGACGGCGGTGGGCGCGAAGAAGTCGAAGTAGCTCATCGGCGCGCCGTCGCTGATGAAGTAGGCGCGGCCGTTCGCGCGGCCGTCCGGTCCGAGCGCGAGCGCGGCGCGGAGGTGCGCGTCGACGAGGTCATCGATATAGACGTTGTCGGCCTTGCCGTGGCCGCCGCCCACGCGCACGACGTAGAGCCCGCGGAGGATCTCGCGGACGACCCGTGGGAAGTGCGTGGGCTCGCCGGGGCCGTAGATGCCGCCGGGGCGCAGCGCCGTCGTGAAGAAGCCCTCGCTCGAGGCCTCGAGGACGAGCTTCTCGGCCGCCGCCTTCGACTCGGTGTAGAGGTCGAGCGGGGGCAGGCTCGCGTAGGGCACGGACTCGTCGGCGCCGGCGTAGGCGCGGTCGACGACGACGTTCACCGAGCTGGTCAGCACGAGGCGGGTCGCGCCTGCGGCGCGCGCGGCCTCGAGCACGCGCTGCGTTCCGCCGACGTTCACGTCGCGCACGAAGGCGCGCTCTCTCTCCGGCGCCCGCGTGCGGGTGTCGATGATCGCCGCGCAGTGGAAGACCGTGTCGATCCCCACGCACGCGCGCGACACGGCCTCGTCGTCGCGGACGTCGCCGATCTGGACGTCGACGGCATCGGGGAGGGCGACGTCGATGCGCCGATCGAAGGCGCGAACGGGGACGCCGCCGCGCGCGAGCGCGGCGACGAGGTTGCGGCCGAGGTAGCCGCCAGCGCCCGTGACGAGGCAGCGGCCGAGCGCCTGCAAGTCCAGCATCGCGGCTGCATAGCACGCTCGCGGTGAGCCGTGTTCGTGTCGGAGGGTCTCCCCCGGTCCGGGGTCGGGTGGGTCTTGGTACAGCGAACTTCCGGGGAGCAGTGCTCAGGCGAGTAGGGAGGGCTCGAAGCCCTCGGGCGCTTCGAAGCCGAGCAGGTGCAGCACGGTCGCGGCGACGTTCGCCAGGCCCGGGGCCTTCACGTCCGCGAGCGAGAGCGCCCGACCCGGGGCGAGCACGTGGAAGGGCACCGGGCTGAGCGTGTGGCTCGTGAGGGGCTGAAGGCTGCCGTCGGGGCGCGTGGCGAAGCCGCCCGACTTGTCGCGCGCGTACATCTCGTCGGCGTTGCCGTGGTCGGCCGTCACGATGAGCGCGCCGCGCAGCTTCTCGATGACCGGGACGAGCCGCGCGAGCTGAAGATCGACGCATTGCACCGCCGTGATCGCGGCCTCGCGGTGGCCCGTGTGGCCGACCATGTCGCCGTTCGCGTAGTTGACGCGCAGGTGGCGGTGCTCACCGCTCTTCAGCGCCGCGAGCGTGGCGTCCGTGATCTCCGCCGCCTTCATCCACGGGCGCTGCTCGAAGGGCAGGTTGTCGCTCGGGATTTCGACGTAGCGCTCCTTCGCGGGGTCGAACTGCCCGCTCCGGTTGCCGTTCCAGAAGTAGGTCACGTGTCCGAATTTCTGCGTCTCGCTGCACGCGAACTGCGTGACGCCGTTGCGCGCGAGGTGCTCGCCGAGCGTGCGGTCGATCGTTGGGGGCGCGACGAGGAAGCGCTCGGGCAGGCGGAGGTCGCCGTCGTACTGCATCATCCCGGCGTAGAGGACGTCCGGCCGCGCGCCGCGATCGAAGGGCGCGAAGGACGCCTCAGTGAAGGCGCGGGAGATCTCGATCGCGCGGTCGCCGCGGAAGTTGAAGAAGATCACGGCCGCGCCGTCGCGGATCGGCCCGAGCGGCGCGCCCCCCTCGTCCGTGAGCACGAAGCTCGGCAGGAACTGGTCGGTGATGCCGGGCTGCTCATCGCGGATCGCGACGACGGCCTCTCGAAGGCTCCGGAAATGGCGGTCGCTCCGGCCGTGCACGTGCGCGTTCCAGCCGCGCTCGACCATGCCCCAGTCGGCCTCGTAGCGATCCATCGTCGTCGTCATTCGGCCGCCACCGCTGGCGACGCGATAGTCGGCTCCCGCCGCGTTGAGCTCGGCGAGCTGCGCCTCGAGCGCGTCGACGTAGCCGAGCGCGCTCGTCTCGCCGACGTCGCGTCCGTCGAGCAGCGCGTGGACCCGAGCGCTCTGGACGCCCTCGGACCACGCGCGCCGTAGCATCGCGTGCAGGTGCTCTTGGTGGCTGTGGACGTTCCCATCCGAGAGCAGCCCGATGAAGTGCAGCGGCTCTCCGCTCTCGCGGACGCGGGCGACGCTCGTTCGCCACACCTCGCCGTCGAAGAGCTCGCCGCTCTCGATCGCGAGCTGCACGCGCTTGGCGCCTTGGTCGAAGACCCGCCCCGCGCCGAGCGCGTTGTGACCCACCTCGCTGTTGCCCATGTCGGCGTCGCTCGGCAGCCCGACGGCCTGGCCGTGCGCGCGGAGCTGCGTCGTGGGGCAGGTGCGCGCGAGCCCATCGAGCGTGGGTGTGCGCGCGAGCCAGACGGCGTCGCCTTCGTCGTGGGCGCCGACGCCCACGCCGTCGAGCACGACGAGGAGGACCGGGCCCTCGATGGGCGCGAAGCGGGCGTGGGGGCGGAGGATGAGATCGCTCATACGCGCGAGCCTTACCCCTCCGCCGACCGCGTGCCAGCGTCCGCGTGACGACGTGTCGCGTCTCGCGTGGGGCGCGCGGCGCAGCGAGCCCATGGTTGGTGATGGTCGTTCACGTTATGCTCGCGGACGTGGCTCGTCTCGTACGTCTCGCTTGCTTCTCCTCGATCGCGGCTGTCCTCGGCTGCAGCGCCCTCGTCGACACCGACCCAGGTCGCCTCGGCGGGGAGGTGCCCGGCGCGGATGCCGGGCCGGAGGTGGACGCGGACGGAGTCGACGGCGGTCCGGGGCTCGATGGGGGCGACGGGGGCCCAGTGCTCGACGGGGGCTCGGCAGACACGGGGCCCCGCCCCGACGCGAGCACGCCGGACTGCCCGGCGCCGCCGACTTGCGACGGCGACGTGCGGATCTTCTGCGACCGGTCCGGGACGCTCCAGCGCGAGGCCTGCGAAGGAGGCTGCGCGGGGGGCGCCTGCGTCGCGCCGCGTCCGTGGCGGCCCTCGAACGTGGACGCGAGCCATTGGGCCGCCGACGCGGGGGATCTCGATCTTCGCGAGGGAGGGATCTTCGACACGACGACGTGCCGGGCGACCTCCGCGCGGACCGCGATCGTCGAGTCCGGAGGTCAGAGCCTCTGCGTCGTCTCGTTCGGCTCGCTCCGCGTGCGCGAGGGCGTCCGCTTGCGCGTCGTCGGCACGCGCGCGGCGGTCTTCATGGTGGATGGGGAGGCGCGAATCGAGGGTACCCTCGACGCCTCGGCCGAGGGGATACGCCCCGGTCCGGGAGGCTTCCGCGGGGGAGTACAGAACCAAGTCGACGGCGGCGGGCCGGGCGCAGGCGAGGCGGGCGCGAACAGCAGCTTCGACGATGGCGGCGGCGGCGGTGGTGGCGCCTGCGGCGAAGGCGGGGATGGCGGCGACGGCGGCGCCGCGAGCGGCGGCGCGGGTGGCGCGGCGGTCCTCGCAGGGCGCACGCTGGAGCCCTTGATCGGCGGGAGTGGGGGCGGCCGCGGCCGCGGGGCCTTCTACACGGGCGGCACCAACGCGGGGCTCGGTGGCGCGGGCGGCGGCGCGATCCAGATCAGCGCGCGAGGGCGCCTCGTCGTGACGGGCCAGATCTTGGCAGGCGGTGGCGGCGGCCTCCCGGGCTCGCGCGGCGGGACCGGCTCGACCAACGGGGGCTCGGGCGGCGGCGGCGGCGCGGCCTTGATTTCGGGAGTCCCGAGCTTCGCCTGGGCGCTGCACCCGCTGGCGAACGCGGCAAGCAAGCCCACACAAACCACAGCAACGATGTGCTTCTTCGACATGACCGGGTGCCTCCTCCGCTCCCGCTCGACCGCGCAAGCCGCGCGCGAGGGAGCCATTCTATCTCCGGCCGGCCCCCATGCTGAGGTTCGGTCGGAATTCGCGTTTGCCCCGGCACGGTACGGGAAGTGCGCACGAATGGGAAGGCCCAGTGGTAGGGTTTGCCGAGAATGTCGGAGAACGCGGCCAGCCGACCCCACATGGGCGACGAGTGGGGGCATCCTGCCCCGCCCGCCGGGCTTTCGGCCGTCATCAAGAAGCATTGGGAAGACCTGACAGCGCAGCTCGCGAGCAGCTCCGCTCCGGCCGCCAGCCAGGCAAGCCGTGGAGCACCGCTCGAGGATGGGCTTCGCCTCGGCCGCGCTCGCTCGGCCCTCCTGGCCACGCTGCTCGCCGATCTCTTCACCGGCGCGCAGGCCAAGCTCGACAGTATCTCGCCGGTCGCCCTCGCCGCGGTCGGCAGCTTCGGACGAGGCGCGGTCGCGCTTCGATCCGACGTCGACGTGCGGCTCGTCGTCCGCGGGGGCTCGAAGAGCCGCGAGAGCGCCGCGCGCCTCGCCGATGC
>JAHBWH010000178.1 GCA_019637115.1 Myxococcales bacterium
GCTGCCAGGCGAACGGGCCGCTGGACGCCGCGAGTCTCGTCGTGCTGTGATGCGCGCGATGAGCGACGAGGTCGTGCTCTCGGTCGACGGACTCGTGAAGACCTATCGCGTCGGCTTCCTGCGCAAGCGCGTCGAGGCCGTGAAGGGCATCTCCTTCCAGGTCCACCGCGGCGAGATCTTCGGGCTGCTCGGCCCCAACGGCGCCGGCAAGACGACGTCCATCAAGGCGATCCTGCGGCTCGTCTTCCCGACCGCCGGGACGATCCGGGTCTTCGGCCGCCCGCCCGACGACCCGCGCTCGATGGACCACGTCGGGTACATGCCCGAGAACCCGTACGTCTACCGCTACCTCCGCCCGCTCGAGTTCCTCGACCTCTGCGGTCGGCTCGCAGGCCTCGCGCGGAAGGAGCGGACCCGCCGCGCCGAGGAGATGATCGACCGAGTCGGGCTGCGCCACGCCGTCGACCGCCCCATCGGCCGCTTCTCGAAGGGGATGATGCAGCGCGTCGGCCTCGCGCAGGCGCTCCTGCACGACCCGGAGCTGCTCGTGCTCGACGAGCCGATGAGCGGCCTCGACCCGATCGGGCGCAAAGAGATCCGCGACATCCTCCTCGAGCAGCGGCGCAAGGGCACGACGTTGCTCTTCACGAGCCACATCCTCAGCGACGTAGAGATGCTCTGCGACCGCGTCGTCATCCTCCAGCGCGGCCTGATCACCGCCCAGGGCAAGCTCAGCGAGCTCCTCGCGGGCGACGTCGCGCAGGCCGAGATCGAGCTCGCGAACGTCACCCCCGCGCTGCGCGAGCTCCTCGCGAGCCTCCCGGACACCGAGGCACACGACGCCGAGGCCCGCACGCTGCTGACGGTCCCCGACGCCGAGGTGCCGAACGCGCTCCGCGCCGCCCTCGACGCGGGCGCCCGCGTGGTGGCCGTCCGCCCGAACCGGCGCAGCCTCGAGGACCTCTTCGTCGCGCCCACGACGGCGCGAGAGCCCGCGGAGCCGACGCCGCCCACGACGGCGCCGCCCGCGTAGCAGCCCGTTGAAGAACTCTTCGAGTCCCTCAACGGACTGCCTCTTCTTTCTGGGGTCTTTCGAAAGACCCCTCCAGTGGGCAAAGCCCACCGGAGCCTCCCCCAACTCACCCCAGCAGCACGCGCATCAACCGCGGCGGCAGCTCCACCTCGAGGCCCTTCGGCCGGTACGCCGCGAAGAGGCCGCCGAGGGTGCCGAAGACCCGCGCGAGCATGACGAAGTCCCCTGGGATGCGCTCGACCGGGTCGGCCTCGGCCTGCGCCGCGAGCGTCTTCGCGCGCGCCAAGAGCTCGCTCGCGGTTGGCCACTCGCCCTCGCCGGTGAGCATGCCGCGGAGCTCGTCCAGGAACGCGTCCGCGAACGCGAGCAGCGTGGTCGGGTCGCCGCTGCGCGTGCGAAAACCGAGCGCGTCGAGGCGCGCGGCGACGCCGGCGCGGTCGTGGACGAGGAACGCGAGCAGGAGCGCGCGGTAGTCGGCGCGGCGCGGCGCGTCGAGCTCCTGCGCGCAGCCGAGGTCGAGCACGACGAGCGTCCCGTCGTCCTGCACGAGCAGGTTGCCGGGGTGCGGGTCGGCCTGGAAGAGCCCGAGCTCGAGCGCCTGCCGCACCCACGCGTCGAGCGCGCGCGCGAGGTGGTCCGCGATGACACGCTCGACCTCCGGGGCCTCGTCTCGCGTCGCCGCGAGCGCGTCGAGCGCGTCGGTGATCTTCCGGCCCGGCGTGAACGTCGCCGTGAGGACGCGCCCGCTCGAGAGCGCGTCGATCGGCCTCGGCGCGACCACGCCGGGGACGTCGTCCAAGAAGCGCGAGACCCGCGCGAGGCGCTCGCGCTCGGTGGTGAAGTCGAGCTCTTCGCGCACGCCGCGGACGAGCTCGGCGACGATCGTCTCGAAGTCGGTCGGCGGGAGCGAGGGGCGCAGGGCCTCGACGAAGTGCCGGAGCAGGACGAGGTCGTCCTCGACGCGCTCGTCGACGAAGGGGCGCTGCACCTTCACCGCCACCTCGAGGCCGTCGTGCGTGGTCGCGCGGTGGACCTGCCCGATCGAGGCCGCCGCCAGCGGCGCCTCGTCGAAGGTCGCGAAGAGCGCGCCGAGCGGCGCGCCGAGCTCTCGCTCGATCACGGCGCGGATGGCGTCGAAGGGCTCGGGCGGCGCGGCGTCTTGAAGGGTCGCGAGCTCGCGCACCCAGACCTCCGGCAAGAGGTCGGCGCGGGTGCCGAGGGTCTGGCCGATCTTCAGGAACGCCCCACCGAGCTGCTCGCTGAGCTCCCGAAAGCGCCGCGCGTTCTTCGCGTGAAGCCGGGCGAGCGCCCGCTCGCTCGACGCGCGGCTGGTGAAGGCCGCGCGCGTCGTGTGGAGCCGGTAGCCCGCGACGATGCGGGCGAGCACGAGGCTCGCGCGCGTCATCCGGAGCGAGCGCCGCCGCCCACTGCGGGTCGCTTCGGCGATCCGGGCAGCGTCGCGGCGCCCCGCCTCGACGGTCTCGAGGGTCGCCCGGCGAACCTCCCATGCGGTTCGCTCGGTCGCCTCGAGCAAGGTCATCAGCGCGGTCGCGCTGGCCCGGATGGATTCGATCGGAAGGGTCGGGTCGCTCATCGCAGCCTCCTCGCGCCTGACGCAGCGCGTCAACATATTGAACGCGATTCAACAGAAGTTCAACCCCGTATTGAACAAAGTTCAGCCGTGGTCGCGAGCTCTGCCGGACGGCGCGCGGGGAGCGAAGCGAGCGTTGGCTCGTTGGGGCGCGCGCTGCACGGGCTACGTCGGGAGGAGTCAGGCGTCGTCCGCGAGAGCGCGTTCGATCGCCGCCTGGAGCTCGGCCAGGCCAAAAGGTTTGGAGAGCAGGTGCCCGCCGAAGCGCGCGACCTCCCCTGCGGCGCTGGGAGCTCCCGAGACGAAGAGGACCCGGAGGCCTGGCCTCCGGACCCGCAGCGTGTCCGCGAGGGAGCGGCCGTCCATCCCGGGGAGCCGAAGATCGCACAGGAGGAGGTGAATCGGACCCGCATGGCCCCGCACCACCTCGAGCGCGCTGGCGGCGTCCTCGGCCTCGAGGACGTGGTGCGCCCGGTGCGCGAGCTCCTCGACGATCACGCCGCGGATGCCCGCGTCGTCGTCGACGACCAGGATGGTCGCCTGCTCGATCGGCGGTGAGCTGCCGACCCGGGCGACGGCGGGGAGCCACGCCTCGACGCGCGTCCCGCGCCCCAGCGCGCTCTCGATGACCAGGTGGCCCCCGTTCTGACGCAGGATCCCGTAGCAGGTCGGCAGCCCGAGCCCCGTCCCCTTCCCGCTCGACTTCGTCGTGAAGAACGGCTCGAGCACGCGGCTGATCACCTCGTCGCTCATCCCGACGCCGTCGTCCTCGACCCGCAGCACGACCCAATCCCCGGCAGGGATGCTGTCCCCCTCGCGGTCGAAGGGCGAGGCCTCCGCCGTGAGCCGATGCTCCGTCGAGACACGCACCAGCCCTCCTTCGGGCATCGCGTCCCTCGCGTTGATCACCAGGTTCGAGACCACCTGGTGGAGCTGGCCCGGATCGAGCCGCACCTTGGGCGCTCCGCTGGCGGGCTCGAAGCGCAGCTCCACGCCCTCGCGCAGCGGCACGAGCCGGAGGATCCGCCCGACCTGGTCGGCGAGGTCGACCTCCTTCGGCTGCGCGATCTGTCGGCGCCCGTAGCCGAGGAGCTGCTGCGTCAGCGCGGCGCCCTGCCGCCCCGCGTCCTGAATGCGCACGAGCTCCTCACGAGCGGCCGCCCAATCGCCCCCCTCGATCGCCCGGAGCCCAATCGTCGTCGACGAGAAGATGGACGTCAGCAAGTTGTTGAAGTCGTGCGCGATGCCGCCCGCCAGCCGGCCCAGGCTCTCGAGCCGCTCGGCACGCTCGGCCCGCTCGCGCAGCCGCCGGCTCTCCGTCTGGTCGATGTCCATGCACGCGAAGATCGGTGGCTCGTCGGGGCCCGAGAGGCGGAAGATCGTGGAGAGGCAGACGCCTCGCTCGCCCGACTTCTTACGAAAGGGGTATTCCGTCGGTGGGGTCGGCGTGCCCGTCAGATGGACGTCGCGGAGCGTGGCGAGGAAGCCTTCCATCTCCTCGGGAGTGTGGAGGAGCTCGTCGAGCCTCCGCCCGAGCGCCTCATCCGCGGTCCACCCGAAGAGCGCCTCGGACGCGGGGTTCCAGAAGAGCACGTGCCCCTCGAGGTCGTAGCCCTGGAGCGCGACGTTCGGCGTGTTCTGGACGATGCTCCAGAGCCGCTCCTCGCTCGCGCGCGCGGCCCGCTCGAACTCCTTGCGGAGCGTGACGTCTCGGCTCGTGCCCAGCATCCGCAGCGCGCGTCCGCTCGCGTCCCGGACGACGCAGCCTTGCTCCTCGAGCCAGCGCACCGACCCATCGGCGCGTACGACGCGGTGCTCCGCGGTGAACGACGCCGTGCCCGCGCTCTCGACGAGGCCCCGCGCGCGAGCGACCAGCGCGTCACGGTCGTCGGGGTGAAGGCGCGCGATGACGTCCGCGATCGCGAGCGCCTCGGCGCTGGGCTCCAGACCGAAGAGCGCGAAGGTCTCCGCCGACCACGTCACCACCTCCGCGCCGACCTCCCAGCACCACATCCCCACGCCCCCACACGCGAGCGCCTCTGGAAGCCACTCGGGAACACCCGCGCCGCGCGCGGTGCTCTGATCGTCCATCCCCGCCTCGGGTCCGCCTCCCCTCGTCGCCGCGCCTCGCTTCGAGGAGTGGAAGTGGACTATCGAAATCGTAATCCCACGAGCGCCACACGAGCAAGTGAGCCCGCGCGCTCGGCGCTCACCTGGTCGCGGCGCGCAGGTCGAGGGCGCTCAGGGTCGGCTCGAGCTCATCGACGACCTTCATCGAAAACCCCGCGACCTGCAGCGCCATGATCGCCACGGTGACGCCCATGCGAACGACCTTGGCCTGCGGCGCGAGCGCGACGACGATCGAGTCGGTCCGCGACCGGACGTCCAGGCCCCACTCGGTCATCAGCTTCCGAGCGCCGGGCGTATACGACGCCAGCCGGCGCCAGTCGTGCACGTACACGAAGCGTTGCGAGCCGCCGCGGCGGCGGTCGAGCTCCCCCTGCGCCGCGATGAGGAAGCGCGCGACCGATTCATCCGTGTCGACCTTCTCGCCCACCTGCGTCAAGAGACCGAGCGGCTCGGTGAACCAGACCCGGAAACCCGACCCCGGGTGGACGCGATGAGGCGCGCGCCCATCGAACGCTCCGTCGGTCAGCCTCCCCATGCGCCGCGAACATACCTCGCCAAGCGTCGCAACCCAAACCCGCCTTTGGCGGAGGTCATGTGAGGGGCATTCCCGACACCGTTGACTTCGACCGGCGCGCGGCGGGACACTCGCCAGCGATGGCGCGTGTCCCCTCCTGGTGTGCCCCAACCGCCGCTCCACCCCCACGCGACCGCCGGCCGCCCTCCCGCTGGGCCCCTTGGCTGCTCGGCCTCGCGCTGAGCGCAACCGTCGCGTCGGCGCTGCCCTCGGCCGTCGAGGCGCAGTGCATCGACGAGGCCATCCGCGATGAGCTCAACGCCCGGCGCCGCTACCGCGGCGTGCAAGAGCGCCTCTTCCAGAAGGCGCTGCGCCACGAGATCAGCGTGATGGGGGGCATCTACGCCAACGACCTCCTCAGCTCCTGGGCCGCCGTCTCGGGCGCGTACACGTTCCACTTCAGCGAGGCGCTCGGGCTCGAGCTCTCCTACACCTGGAGCCGCGCCAAGTCGGAGCTCGTCCGCATCATCGAGAACGATCGCGGCGTCGCGCTGCTGCGCCTGAACAACCCCATCCACGTCTACATGGGCAACCTCCTTTGGTCGCTCGCCTACGGGAAGGTGCGCTGGCTCGGGGGCTCCATCTCGCGCTTCGACTTCTACCTCTCGGTGGGCGCGGGCGTGACGGACAACCAGACGGCGCGCGGCCTGACCTTCTCGGGTGGCTTCGGGATGAAGTTCTACTTCGGGCAGTGGTTCGCGATCCGCCTCGACGTACGCGACCAGATCCTGCAGCAGGAGATCCTGGGCGAGTCGCGGATCGTCAACAACATCGTCGGCACCTTCGGGCTGTCGATGTTCATCCCCTTCCGTCCATGAGGCCTCCGATGTCGCACGCATCCAAGCCCCTCGCGCTCGCGCTCGCGCTCGCGCTCGTCGCGCTCTCGGCCGCGTCCGCAGATGCCCAGCGTCGGCGCAGGCCGCGGCAGCCGCCCGCCGAGGCGCCCACCGAGGCGCCCGCCGACTCGGACGACGAAGACGCGGATCCCGCCGCCGCGCCGCCCGCGCAGACCACCGCGCAGACGGCGCAGGCCGCGCCCGCCGAGGTGCCCGAGCCGCCCCCGCCGGCAGAGGAGTCCGCGCCGCTCGACGACCCCAGCGCGCTCCCCGACCTCGAGCCACTCCGCGCCGAGCTCGCGACGCTCATGGACGAGCTCGTCCAGGCGCGCTCGCGCGTCGCCGTCCTGGGCCGGCAGCTCTTCCAGACCAAGGTGCGCGTGCGCGTCGACAACCGCTCGCGCGGGCAGGTGCTCCGCAACCTCGTGCTCCGCCTCGACGGCGACCCCATCCACCGCACCGAGAGCGATCCCGGCCGCGACGGGGCGCCGCTCTTCGAGGGCTTCGCCGCGCCGGGGCCGCACGACCTCACGGTCGAGGTCGAGCAGCGGTCGCGCGACAACGAAGCGTACCGGTCCATCCAGCGCGACCAGTTCCGCTTCGAGGTGACGCAAGGCAAGCTCACCGACATCGTGATCCGCCTCGACGACCGCTCCGACATCGAGGGCGACGGGGGCGAGTACGACGTGCGCATGCGCATCCGCGTGCGCACCCGCGACCTCGAGTCGGAGCGCTGATGCGTCGCGAGCGCCCCGATCGGAAACCTCGACCGCGGTGGAGAGCGCTCGGCCGCGCGGCCGCGCTCGCGACCTGCTCGGCCGTCTCCGTCGCCGCCGCCCAACCTCCCGAGGCGCCCTCGAGCCCGACGTCGGCGAGCGCGTCCGGCGAGGCGCCGACCCTGCAGCGCTACCTCGACGCGCTCGCCTCGCAGCGCCTCCTCGCGACGGAGGCCGCCTCCCTCGCGACGCTCCGCGAGCACCTCCGCCGCGCGGAGGCGCTCTACTTCGACCAGCGCTTCGGGGACGCCGCGCTCTTCCTCTACGAGATCGTCGAGAGCCCCGCCTACCGCGACTTCAGCGAGTCCGACGACTTCCTCGGCGCCGAGCTGCTGGCCGCCGGCGCGCTCGCCGAGCTGGGCTCGCTCCGGAGCGCCGCGCGTTATCTCGAGCGCATCCTCCGACGCGGGACCGGCACGGGCTATTTCGCGCCGGCCTACCGGCGCTTCGTGGACGTCACGCTTCAGAGCGGCGATCTCCGCACCGGCCTCGCGACGCTCGACGCGATCGAGGGCGAGCTCCCCGAGGACGCGACCAACGAGCGCCGGTACCTCCGCGCCCGCGCGGCGTACGACGCGGGCGACCTCGACGCGGCCGACGCCACCTTCGCGGAGATCACCCGCCGCAGCCGCTTCTTCGCCAACGCCCAGTACTTCCGAGGCGTGATCGCGACCCGACGCCGCGACCTCCCCGCCGCCGAGAGCGCGTTCTGCTCCATCGCCACCACCGGCGACCAGGAGCGCTTCACCTTCTACGTCGACGACCGCTACTTCCAGGTGAAGGACCTCGCGTGGCTCGCGCTCGGCCGCATCGCGCACGAGGGACGGCGCGGCGACGACGCCTTCTACTACTACTTCCAGGTCCCCAACGACTCCGAGCGCGTCGCCGAGGCCCTCTTCGAGAGCGCCTTCGCGATGTACGAGGGCGACGACTACGACACGGCGGTCGACCTCCTCGATCAGCTCGAGGCCCGCTTCCCGGCGTCGCCCTTCGTCGACGAGGCCATGCTCCTGCGCGGCTACGTCCACCTCGGCCGCTGCGAGTTCGAGGAGGCCGCGCAGCTCTTCGTCCGCTTCGCCGAGCGCTTCGGCCCGCTCGTCGCCGAGATCGACGCCGTGCTCGAGAGCGAGACGCGCCAGCGGACGCTCTACGCGGATCTGCTCGAAGAGGAGCGCCGCGCCGAGACCCGCGCCGAGCGCGCCGCGCGCCTCTCGGAGGACGCACGCGCGGCGGAAGACCGCGACCGGGTCTCCTCGCTGCAGGGGCTGCTGCTCGCCCTGCTCCGGGTCGACCCCGTCTTCTTCCAGCTCCACGCGAGCGTCAGCACCCTCGACGCGGAGGCCGCGCGGGCGGGCCGCCTCGAGGACGACCTGCGCGGCCTCGCCACGCGCCTCGGGGGCACCGACGCCCCCGCCGCCGCCGCCGCGCGGGAGGCGTACCGAGGTCAGACCGACGAGCTCCGTCAGCAGCTCGAGACCGCCCGCGAGATGCTCTCGGACCTCGCGCGGAACCTCGACGCGCTCCGCCGCGGCGGCGCCGCCTCGACCGAGCTGCGCCCGCTCGAGGAGGAGCTCCAGCGGCACACCCGCAGCGTCGACTCGCTCGGTCGGCAGCTCACGCGGGCGCTCGCGAGCGCCGCCGAGCTCGAGGTCATGCCCGAGGTCCCGGGCGAGGACGTCGGCGCCCTCCTCCGCGACGACGCCCGACGCGCGCGGCGCTTTCCCCCGCGGGTGCGCGCGATGCGCGAGCGCCTCGTCGACGCCGCGAACGACGCCTCGCTCCGCTCGCTGCGGGCGCTGCGCGAGCGCCTCGGCGGGGCCCTGCGCCGCGCGCGCATCGGCCGCATCGACGCGGTGATGGGCAGCAAGCGTCGGATCGAGATCCAGATCGAGAGCCTCGCGGCCGGCCGCTTCCCGCCGGAGCTCGTCGACCCGCTCCGCGTGCAGGGCCTCCTGCGCGACGACGAGGAGTATTGGCCCTTCGAGGGCGAGTATTGGTCTGACGAGTTCGAAGAGACGATCCCCCTCTCGGAGCTGGAGGACGCAGAGTGAAGCGCGCGCTCACCGCGATCTTGCTCGTGTCGCTCGCGGCGCCCGCCGCCGCCCAGCGCGGACGACGAGGGGCGCCGCAACCGGCGACCACCTCGAGCCCATCCGGGCCCCAGATCTCGCGCTTCCAGGATCCCGCGCAGGAGCGCAGCATCGCTGCGGCCGACGAGGACGACGACCTCGCGCCCGAGCGACGCGCGGAGCTGCCCGAGAACGTCGAAGAGGTGCTCTTCTTGCGCGAGCGCCCCGACGCGCTCGGCGCGGCGGCGCGCGAGTGGCAGAGCGAGCGCCTGGACGCGCTCCTGCGCTCGCGCGAAGAGCTCGTGGTCACCCGCCGCGACGAAGCCATCCGGCTCCTCGAGGAGTTCATCGCGCAGGAGCCCGAGACGGCGGCGGAGATGCCGGACGCTTTGCTCCGGCTCGCCGAGCTCCTCTGGGAGAAGGCGCGCGTCGAGTACCTCCGCGCGTTCGCGGCGTGGCAGGAGGTGCCCGAGGCCAACCGCGGCCCCGCGCCCGTGCCCGAGTACCAGCGGCCGCTCGCGCTCTACGACCGCATCCTCGAGCGCCATCGGCGCTACGACCGCTACGACTTCGTGCTCTACATGAAGGCCTACGCGCTCGTCGAGCGCGGCGACTCCGAGGGCGCGCTCCGCCTCTACGTCCGCATCCTCCAGGAGTTCCCGCGCTCGCGCTTCGTCCCCGACGCGCACTTCGCGCTCGCGGAGAGCCGCTTCGGCGCCCTCGACTGGGCGGGCGCCCTCCCCGAGTTCGAGCAGGTGATGCAGTTCCGCGAGAGCGAGCTCTACGACATCTCGCTCTTCAAGAGCGCGTGGTGCCTCTGGCGCATGGGCCAGACCGAGCAGGCCGCCGTGCGCTTCCGCCAAGTGCTCGACCTCGGGCGCGGCGGTCAGCGGCTGAGCGCCGCGCAGCGCCGCCGCCTGCGCGAGCTGCAGGACGAGGCGCTCGACTACCTCATCCAGGTCTTCATCGAGGACGAGAACAACACCGCCCGCGATGTCTTCGCCTTCCTCGAAGAGATCGGCGGCGAGCGCTACGGACGCCGGGTGCTCACGCGGCTGTCGGACACCTTCATGGGCCAGTCGCGCTACGAGCGCGCGGTCGAGGCCTACGAGCTCTTGCTCGAGATGGACCCGACCGCCCGCGAGGCGCCGGAGTGGCAGCGCCAGATCGTGAGCTCTTGGGGCGCGCTCGACGACAGCGAGAAGGTCTTCGAGTCGCTCCGCACGCTCGCCGCCAACTACGGCCCGAGCTCGACCTGGGCGAGCCAGCAGACCGACCCCGAGCGAGTGCAGCGCGAGTGGGGCCGCATCGAGCGGCTGGTCCGACGTCAGGCCATGCGCACCCACGAGATCGGCCAGCGCGAGAGCCAGAGCCGCAAGCTCGAAGAGGCCGTACAGCTCTACGGCATCTACCTCGAGCACTTCGGCGACGCCGAGGACGCCTACCAGATCGAGTTCTTCCGCGCAGAGATCAACTTCCACCGGCTGAACCGCTACCCGGAGGCGGGCGAGGGGTACCTCGCGGCCGCGCGACGCAACCCGCGGGGCGAGTACACGAAGGACGCGCTCTACAACGCCATCGGCGCGTTCGAGCGCGTGCGCGAGCAGCAGCTCGAGGCGTGCGGCGATCGCCGGACCCCCGCCGCGCCCGCCGCCGCACGGCGTCGCGGTCGTGGCGCCGCCCCGACCCCGACGGCACCGACGGCACCGACCGCTCCGGCCGCGCCCGACGCAGCACCCAGCGCAGCACCCGACGCGACCGCCGACGAGGCCGCGCCCGCCGAGGATCCCTGCTCGGGCGAGACCTCCAACGACCGAAAGTTCGGCGAGGCGATCGCGCTCTACGTCGAGCTCTTCCCCGACGACCCGGACCTCCCCGAGATCCTCTTCCGCCAAGGCCGGCTCTACTACGACCGCGGCGTCTACGACCCGGCCGTCCGCCTCTTCGGCCAGCTGCTCGAGCGCTTCCCGCGCAGTGAGTACGCGAGCCCGGCGGGCGAGCTCATCCTCGACAGCTTCAACCGCGCGCAGGACTACGCGAACATCGAGTCGTGGGCGCGGCGCCTCAAGAGCGCGCCCGCGTTCTCGTCGGCCGAGAGCCAAGGGCGTCTCGACACGCTGATCATCCAGTCGATGTTCAAGGTCGGCGAGCAGCTCGCCGAGCGCAACCAGCACGCCGAGGCCGCGGAGGCCTACCTCCGCGCCGCCGAGGAGTTCCCCCGCGACGCCCGCGCGAAGCAGGCGCTCTACAACGCGGGCCTCGAGCGGCAGCGCGCCGGCGACCTCCCCGGCGCCGCGCGCGCCTACGAGCTGCTCATCGAGCGCCACCCCGGCACGACCGAGGGCGCGCAGGGCGCGTGGGCCGCCGCGCAGATGTACGAGTCGATCGCGCAGTTCGGCGACGCCGCGCGCTTCTACGAGGCGTACGGCCGGCGCTTCCCCGAGGGCGAGAAGGCGCACGAGGCGACCTACAACGCCGTGCTCCTGCGCGTCACGGCCGGCGACCACGCCGAGGCCGTCTCGGTGGGCCGCTACTACCTCGAGCGCTACCCGCGCCGCGACGAGGCCGACGACGTCTACTTCTTCATCGGGCGCGCGCACGAGGGCGCCGAGCGCTGGAGCGACGCCGCCGACACCTACCGCGAGTACATCCGGCGCAGCCGCAACTTCGACCGCAAGGTCGAGGCGCAGACGCGCCTCGCACAGGTGCTGACCCGAATGGGCGACACCCGCGGCGCCGACCAAGCGCTCGAGGCCGCGGTCACGACCGCGCGCCGCAACCGCGCGCGGCTCCGCGACGGGCTCTATTTCGCGGCCCAGGCGCGTTACCTGCAGGGAGATCGCGTGCTCGCCGACTACGAGGCGATCCAAATCGCCGGCCCGAGCGAGGGGCTGCGCCAGCGCCTGCAGCGAAAGTCGGAACTCTTGCAGCGCGCCGCCCTCATCTACGCCGACGTGGTGGAGTTCCGCGTCGCGGAGTGGGTCACCGCCTCGCTCTTCCAGATCGGGCGGAGCTTCGAGATCTTCGCCGAGGCGATGCGCGCCTTCGAGGTGCCCGCCGGGCTGACCGAGGAAGAGGAGCAGGTCTACCTCGACCAGCTCGCGATGTTCATCATCCCGATGGAGGAGCGCGCGCTCGAGGCGTTCGAGGGCGGCTACCAGAAGGCGATCGAGCTGCGGATCTACAACCGCTGGACCGCCCGCCTGCTCGAGGCGCTGCAGCGCCTGAACAGCGTGCAATACCCACCCCTGCGCGAGAGCGGCGGCGCGCTCGTGGAGGCGCCTCCGCTGCCGGCGCCGAGGCACCTCGACGGCCTGCGGCGCGACGCGGAAGCGAGCCCGGAGGGGAGCCGATGAGCGCCACGTCGACCCGAGCCCTCGCTCTCTCGTACGCCCTCTCGTGCGCGCTGCTCGGCGCCGCGTGCGGCGGCTCGAGCGCGCAGCTCGAGGCCGTCGAGGTCCCCCCCGCGGACCCCGCGGCCGTCCGCGAGTACCTCGCCGGCGTCCGCATCCTCGAGCGCACGGGCGGCAACCAAACCGCCCGCGATCGGCGCGCGCGCGAGCGCTTCGTCGAGGCCCTCCGCATCGACCCGAACCTCTGGGAGGCGCACTACAACCTCGGCGTGATCCAGCGACGCGCCGGCCAGCTCGAGGAGGCCGCCGCCAGCTTCGAGCGCGCGGCGCAGATCGCCCCGACCGCCCCCGAGCCGCTCCTCGCCGCCGCCGAGACGGCCTACGCCCGCGGCGACCGCGACGCGGCCGCGACGCAGCTCCAGCGCCTCGTCGAGCGCGCGCCCGAGGACCTCTCCGCGCGCACGGCCCTCGCCATCATCCTCCGCGGGCGGGGCCGCTTCGACGACGCCCTCACGCAGGCCCGCGAGGTGCTCGTGCGCGATCCCCAGAACGTACGCGCCCTCCTCGAGATCGGCCGCATCGAGCGCGCGCGTGAGCGCTTCGACGTCGCCCGCCTCGTGCTCGACAAAGCGCGGCAGCTCGTGCCGGAGGGCGACGCGCGCACGCGCGCCGAGGTGCTCAACGAGGTCGGCCTGCTCGAGCTCGACCGTGGCGACAACCAGGCCGCCTTCGAGGCCTTCGACGCCGCCGTCGCGGCCGACGCGGGCTACGCGCCCTCGCGGACCAACATGGGCTCGGTCCTGCTCGCGGCCGGCGACTACCAGGGAGCCGCCGCGCAATACCAGGCGGTCCTGCGTAGCAACGCCGACGACCTCGCGGCCCGCCTCGCCCTTGGCATCGCGCTCCGCGGACAAGGCGACCACCGGCGGGCGCGCCAAGAGTACGAGCGCGTGCTCGAGGCCGAGCCGACGCACGCGGACGCGCTCTACAACCTCGCGATCCTGCGGGCCGAGTTCCTCGACGAGCGAACGCAGAGCCGCGAGACCTTCCAGCGCTTCCTCGACGCGGCGCCCCGCAACCACCCGAAGCGGAGCGAGGCTCAGCGCTACCTCCGAGAGCTGGAGTGAGCATGAAGCACGCACGGACACGCCTTCACCTGCGACTCCTGCTCGGGCTCGTGCTCGTGAGCACCGCGCTCGCCTCGTCGGTCGGCGTCGTCGCGCGCGCACAGGACGGACGCGACGAGGTCGCGGCCCCCTCGAGCGGCGGGGGCGACGACGACGACGTGCGCGCACAGGCCGACGTCGTCGAAGAGCGCGGCGGCGAGCGCGTGAAGGTCTTCCGGTTCAGCGGGCTCGACATCTCGGGCCGCCTCAAGTCCCCGCAGCTCCTCTATTTCCTCAACCGGCTCCGCGCCGAGTTCGACCGACCCAAGCTCCCCCACCGCTCGTTCGTCCCAGAGCTGATACGATCCACCAAGGCCCCCGGCATGAAATGACGACGAGCGACGAAGAAGACCGAGAACCCGAGCCCCGAGGAAGCGTCCAAGCCCCATGACCGCCCTCACCGCCGCCGAGCGCCCCCTCCGCGTGGCCTTCCTCTGGAACGAGACGATCCAGCAGGAGGAGCTCCTCTCGAAGCCCGAGGCCGTGACGCTCGGCGGCATGTTCCCGCTGCCGGACGGCCACGGCGACCTCGCCGTGCCGGTGCTCATCCCCCAGGGCCACGGCTACGCGCTGCAAGCGGGCGGCGGCCTCGGCGGCAGCGTGTGGATCGGCGGACAACGCCGCGACGTGGCGACCCTCTCGGGCACGGTGCCGCTTGGCCCCGACGACTACGGCGTCGTCACGCTCGGGCCCGTGGCGGTCTTCTTCCAGCACGTCCGCGGCGCGAAGGCCCCGCCCAGGCAGGCGATGCGGCTCGACATGAGCCTGCTCTTCTCGGTGCTCCTCTCCTTCCTGATCATCGGCTCGATCGGCGTCATCGCCTTCCTCGACTACCAGCGCCACAACTTCGGCGAGCGCGATCCCTTCGAGCTGAACGCCGACCTCGTCACACGCTTCATGGTGACCCCGCCCCCGGAGGACCTGCTCCAAGAGATGATGGAGTCGGGCGACGAGACCGAGGACCCGGGCCTCAACGCGCGCGAAGAGGGCGGCACGCGGCACGAGGGCGACGAGGGCCGGGTGGGCGAGGAGCGCGCGCAGCGCGAGGACACCCACATCCAGGGCGAGGTCACCGACCGCATCGCGACGAAGGTCCGCAACATGGGCCTGCTCGGCGCGCTCAGCGGCGGGGGCGAGGGCAACGCGATCGCCGCCGCGCTCGACGTGCCCACCATCAGCGACATCCTCGGCGGCATGGGCGACGGACCGACACAGGTCGGCCGCGGCAGCGGGGGCGCCGGCCTGCTCGGGGTCGGCAGCGGCGGCGGCGGCACGGGGCCCGGGAGCCTCTTCGGGGCCGGCAACCTCGGCACCGGGACGGGCGCCGGACGCGGCAGCGGCGTCGGTCGCGGCAGCGGCGGCGTCGGCGCGCGCGGTCGTCCCGCGCGCGAGGTCCAGGTGTCCGTGCAACAGGGGACGCCGCGCGTAAGCGGTTACCTCAGCGCCGAGCAGATCAACCGCGTGGTGCGCGCGAACGCGGCGGCCATCCGCTACTGCTACGAGGTCGAGGTCCAGCGGCAGCCGAACCTCCGCGGCCGCGTGGAGATCGCGTGGCGCATCAACCGACAGGGCGCGGTCACCACCTCTCGCGTCGCCAGCTCGACCCTGAACAACGCGCGCGTCGAGGGCTGCATCGTCCGCCAGGTCCAGCGCTGGCGCTTCCCCGAGCCGGACGGCGGCGAGGTCAACGTGACCTACCCGTTCATCTTCGGCGTCTCGGGCGGCTGACGAGTCCACGTCAGATCCGACGAGCCTTCGTCGACGAGACGTCGACACCTCGCCCGACGTTGCGGCGAAAACGTAGGATTCCGCTCGGAACGCGCCTTGCTTAGCCATGACGCCCATGCGGATGAGGGTGATCTGGGCATGCGTCGCCTTGGCGATCGCTTGTGGGGACGACGACGCGCCGGCGGGCGACGACGGCGGCACAGAGGACGCGAGCGCGCGCTGCAGCGTGGACCTCGACTGTGACGACGGCACGTATTGCAACGGCGCCGAGCGCTGCGCGCCGGGCAACGCCGACGCGGACGCGCGAGGTTGCATCGCCGGGACCCGGCCGTGCGCGGACGCGGAGGGCTGCGACGAGGGCATGCGCGCTTGCCTCGAGTGCCCGGACGCCGACGGGGACGGCTACGCCGACGCGGCGTGCGGCGGCACCGACTGCGACGACACGGACTCCGCCGTGAACCCGGGCGCGGTCGAGATCTGCGACGCCGAAGGCCGGGACGAGGACTGCGACCCGAGCACGCTCGGCCACGACCTCGACGGCGACGGGCAAGTCGCCGACCACTGCTGCAACCGCCGCGCCGACGGCGTGTTGCTCTGCGGCACCGACTGCAACGACGCGGTCCGCAGCGTCTACCTGGGCGCGACCGAGGTCTGCAACGGCTACGACGACGACTGCGACGGACGCATCGACGAGGGTGTGCTCCTCGACGGCTTCGTCGACGCCGACCGCGACGGCCACGGCGACCCCGACCGCCCGACGCGCGCGTGCCCGGGCGTCGCGGGCTTCTCCACCATCGGCGACGACTGCGACGACGACGACCGCGACATCCACCCCGGCCGCGGCGAGGCGTGCAACGGCATCGACGACGACTGCGACGGCGCGATCGACGAGAACGTCGTGGCGCTCACGTGGTACCGCGACCGCGACGGCGACGGCTTCGGCGACCCGCGCGGCCCCACGCAGACGAACTGCGCGCAGCCGACGGGCTACGTGCTCTTGCCCTTCGACTGCGACGACGACGACCCCCAGATCCACCCGGCGGCCGAGGAGCGCTGCAACGCCATCGACGACGACTGCGACGGCTTCCCAGGCTTCATGGTCGCGCCCGGCGACTACGAGGACGACGACCGAGACGGCTACCCCGACGCGGCGTGCGCGGAGGACCCGGCCGTCGCCGACTGTGACGACCGCGACTACCGCGTGAACCCCGGCGCCCGCGAGATCGTGGGTGACGGGGTCGACAACGACTGCGACGGCAGCGTCGACGATCGGTGCGTGATGGCCGCGTGGTACCGCGACGAAGACGGCGACGGCTACGGCGCGGGCGCGCCGACGCTCTCCTGCGAGCCCGTCGCCGGACACGTGATGCGCGACGGCGACTGCGACGACGAGGACCCCGAGGTCCGCCCGAGCGCGACCGAGATCTGCAACGGCATCGACGACGACTGCGACGGGCGCATCGACGAGCTCACCGCTCCCCGCTGCGTCTTCCCGAACGCGCTCGGTGTCTGCGCCGAGGGCATGTGCGAGCTCGGCGTCTGCGCGGCGGGCTTCCTCGACTGCGGCGCTGGAGCGGGCTGCGAGAGCGCGGCGAGCTCCGTCGGCACCTGCGGGGCCTGCGACGTGATGTGCGACGCCATCGACGCGCCGCGCGCGAGCGCCGCGTGCCTGCCGCGCGCGGGCACGCCCGCCTACGAGTGTGGGGTGTCGTGCGACGTCGGCTGGGGCGACTGTGACGGCGCGAGCGCGAACGGCTGCGAGACCGAGATCTTCACGAGCGTCGACCAATGCGGCGGCTGCGGCATCGCGTTCCGCTGCGACATCCCGGACAACGCGAGCGCGACCTGCGCCGGCGGCCGTTGCGGCATCCGCTGCGACTTCGGGTACGAGAGCTGCGACGGTGACGAGGGCACCGGGTGCGAGACGCGGGTCGGCTCCGACCCGGCGAACTGCGGGATGTGCGGACGCGCCTGCGCACCCGACGCGCCGATCTGCTCGGACGGGCGCTGCGTCGCCAACCCCTTCCCGCCGACCGGCGCGACGGAGCACTTCGCGCCGACCGAGGACGTCGTGCTCACGCCCGGCATGCACCGCTTCCTCTCGATCCACATCCCGGCGGGCGTGCGCGTGACCACGCACGGCACGGGGATCCTCGATCTGCGAGCCGAGGGCGACGTAATCATCGAAGGGTCCGTGGATCTCACGGGCGGCGCGGGCGGCAACTCGGGCAACCTCCGCATCCCCACGGCGGGCGCGACGGGCGACCCGCTCTCGCCCGGCTTGACCGTCGTCTATCCGGCCGCGGGCGTCTGTCACCCCGCGCTCGGGGGGACGGGCTCGCCCGGTGGCAACTCGCCGATCTCGGAGATGAACGCGATGAGCACGTGCGGGTACGGAGGCACCAACGGCGGGGGGCAGCCGGACACCGGCGGCGGCGGCGCGGGGGGCGGCGGCTTCGCGGGCGGCGGCGGCGGCGCCACCTACAACGTGAGCACCGAGGTGCTGCGCCCCGGTGGAGACGGCGGCGGCGTCG
>JAHBWH010000179.1 GCA_019637115.1 Myxococcales bacterium
CGCGTCGGCGGTGTCGGCTCCGGGCACGAAGTCGACCGTCAGGATGGTGCGGGGCGGTGTTGTGGGCGTCGCCTCGCGCTCTTGGACACCGAGTACGGTAACGATGGAGTGTACCAATGCGTCCCCGCCGCCCAGCCTTGAGACACCACGGTCAAGAACCAACACGTCGCCCGACTTGATCGCCCGGTGCAACGTATCGAGCGTCATGCGACCAAACGGACCTTCGCGACTCTCCTCCCATCCGATCAAAGACGCCTGCGCCGTCGGCATGCGAAGCCGACTGGGCGTCACCCGCAAAGGCCGCGAAAGCGTGACCTCCGCGACCGACATCCCGCGCACCCGCGTCACCTCGACGTCCGCAACTTCGACCACCTCGGCACCCTCGGGCCCATCGACCACCAGAAGCCCACTCCGGTACGCGCCGAGCCCGCGGGTCTCGAGCCACAAACGCCCCGGCGCCACCCTCGGCTCCGTCGGCGTCACCAATACATAGCGCCCGCCCGTCCCCGCGAGCCCCTCGTAGGTCCCACCCGCCCCACCCCGCGCCGCCCAGCGCGCATCGACCTGCCCCTCGACCACCACCGTACCCGAGCCAGCCACCGCGCCCTCGCGCCGCGGCCCGAGCAGCCGCACCGGCGCGAGCCCCTGCCACCGCTCCTCCGCCCAGCGCACCGCCTGACGGCGCGCCAACACCTCCACCATCGTCGTCGCCGTCGAGAGCGGCCCCGCCGGCCCCGCTTCGCGAACGTCCGCTTCGACCGCTGCCTGCGCCGACTCCCAGCGCTCGTCTACGCGTGACATGACGTTCCCCCGTTTGCCGACGCCTCGACCCCATGGCAGCTTGTCGCCCTCGAGGGGTCGACGATGCGCCTGTTTTTCGCTTTGTGTTCAACTATGGCTCTCACGCTCGCCGCGTGCGGAGACGACGACCGCCCGTCCTGCCCCGCCGGCACGACCGGCTGCCCCTGCGCCGCCGGTGACGCCTGCAACGCAGCCGACGACGCCTGCGTCGCGGGCCGCTGCCAGTCGCGCACGTCTGGCGTCGACGGCGGCCTCCCCGCAGACGCCCCGCCTGCGGACGCGTCGAGTACCGACGCGCCCGACAGCACTGCGTGCGGTGACACCACCTCCGACCGCATGAACTGCGGCGCCTGTGGCCACGTCTGCCGCTTCGGTGACTGTGTCGACTCGACCTGCCAACCCGGGTTCTCGCCTGGCTGCGATGACATCGTCGAGCGCGATTCCTCTACGAGTTGCGATGACATTTGTGGGCGCCACGGCGGCTCCTGCGCGCCTCGTACCTGCTTGGACAGCATCACCGACGCCACAGCCCTGATCTTCGACTCCGTTGGGAACTGCGAGGCCGAGTTTGTGAATACTCGCAGCACCCAAGACTGCGACGCATCCCTCGCCCCCCCGCCCCCGTTCTTCATCAACGTCGTCCGGTGCTGCTGCGAGTGAAACATCGAGGGGATGACGATGCGCCTGTTTTTCGCTTTGTGTTCAACCATGGCTCTCACGCTCGCTGCGTGCGGTGATGACGACCGCCCGTCTTGCCCTGTCGGCACGACTGGCTGCCCCTGCGCCTCCAGCGACACCTGCAACGCAGCCGACGACGTCTGCGTCGCGGGCCGCTGCCAGTCGCGCACATCTGGCGTCGACGGCGGCCTCCCCGCAGACGCGCCGCCCGCAGACGCGCCGAGTGCCGACGCGCCCGACAGCACCACGTGCGGCGACACCACCTCCGACCGCATGAACTGCGGCGCCTGTGGCCACGTCTGCCGCTTCGGTGACTGTGTCGACTCGGTCTGCCAGCCCGGCTTTTCTCCCGGATGCGACAACGTGCCAGACGGCTCCCCCCTCGACTGCCACGATATTTGCGCCCGCCACAGCGGCACCTGCGCGCCGCGGGCCTGTCGCCGCAGCATCACCGACGCCTCGGCCCTCATCTTCGGCTCCCCCGGGAACTGCGAAGTGGGGTTCGTGGACGTCATGAGCACCCACGACTGCGACGTCCCGCTCGCCGAGCGCCGCCGGTGCCCCATCCCCCGTGTAGCGTGTATGCGCAGTGCTGCTGCGAGTGACCGGCAGCCTCAACGCACCGGAGGGCCACGATGCGCCGGTTTTTCACTTTGTTTTCACTCATGGCTCTCACGTTCGCTGCGTGCGGCGGCGACGACCGTCCATCCTGCCCCGACGGCACCACTGGCTGCCCGTGCGCCCCCCCTGCGACGTGTACGCGCGCTGTTGCTGAGAGTGACCAGTAGCTTCGTCAACGTCGTTCGGTGCCGCCGCGAGCGAAGCAAGCTCTCGCTCGACCACGAACCCCCCGAGCACCGAGCGCTCCACGACCAGCCGACGCACGCGCGCGCCACCACGATCGACACTGGCGCGATCGCGTCGCCGTCGGCACTCGTGCCCCCCGGATCGAGCGTCGCGTCGCGCACGACGACCTCGTCCGAATCGACGACCCCTGGGGCGCCGCTCACCCGCTCGCGCGCGACGACCTCCAGCGCGCCCGCCTCCTCGCGCCCGAGCGCGAGGGCCGCGGGCCACGACGCCGCCTTACCGGTCCGCGGCAACAACGCGAGCGCGAGCAGCTCGCGGTACCACGGCGGCTCGGCCGCGCCGCCGATCCCGACGACGCCCAGATCGGCGAGCCGCGTCGCGAGGCGGACCTCGTCGTCGAAGCGCCGCCCCACGATCGCGCGAAGCGCGGCGAGCTCGGCGGCGCTCGGCGCACGCCCCGCGGGCAGCGCGGCGAGCGCGAGCACATGCTCGTCGCGCAGCACGTACGCGACGTGTCCGAGTAGCCGGCACGTGAGCGGCGCGCTCACCTCCCAGGGCGCCACCGGCGACCACGTCTCGAACGCCTCCGGCGCCTCACCGCGCCGGCGCACCTGCCGCGCGGGCCGCGTGGCCAGCGTGGCGCGCGTGAAGAGCGGCACGTCGCGCCCGGATGGGTCGAAGGTATACGTCGGCTCGCCCGCGTCGCGCAGCGGCGCCGCGTCGCTCTCGCGCACCTCGAAGGCCCGCAGCGGGAAGAGGTGAAGCCGCAGCGTGCGCAGCGCGTGCCAACCGTCGCGCCCCCGCGGCGCGCGTACGTCGGGCGTGTGCGCGAAGTCCGAGAAGGCGCCGGCCGCGAGGGCCGCGCCCAGCGGGTGGCGCAGGTCGGCCGTGCCGCCACGCGGCGTACCGGACCACGCGCCGCGCGTCTCGGTCGGCAGGTCGTCGAGCCCATGGAAGGCGCGCGCGAGCCCCCGAAACGCCTCGACCACGGCGACGTCGACGTCGCCGAGGCTGCGCACCGCGGCCTCGATCGCGTAGAGCGTGCCGCGCCGGCGTCGCGCGTGAATCGTCGTGGCCACGTCGACCCGGCGGGCGCGCGCGTCCAGCGACGAGAGCGCGCGGGTGCCGACCAGCGCGGCGAAGCGCGGCAGCTCGGCCGCGTCACAAGTTTCGACGCCTTGGTCCTCCCACGTGCGGTCGACGAGCCGGCGCATCCGCGCCGCGCTCGCCGCCATCGTCCGCACCACCGCCCGCGTCGCGTCGGGCGGGACGCCGTCGGCGTCCGGCATCCGGTAGACCTCGGGCAAGAGCGCCCAGAGCTTCTCCTCGAAGTAGCGCTCGAACCCGTCGAACGACGGCGGCACGGGCACCTCGGCCGGGCGCGCCCCACGCGCGCCGTACGAGTTCGCGTCCACGCCGAGCACGCGCCGCGCGTCCTCCGCCACGAGCTCGAGGGCCAGGTCGCTCGCGCGCAACGCGAAGTACGCCCCCGGCCCCGCGCAGCGCGTACCCGTCGCGTCCACCTCGGCCGCGCTCCTCCCAAACCGCCACCGCGTCTCGCGCAGCCCCACCACGCCCCGCGCCCCGAGCGCCGCCGCGTGCACCGCGCTCAACGCCAGCGCGCGGCCGAGCGGCACCCGCGAGACGTGCAGCGCGCCCTCCGGGCCGAGCAGCGCCTCGCGCACCGCCGCCTCCACCTCTTCGGGCCGCCGCCGCGGGTCGTGCAGCACCGTCATCGCCAGCCGCAGCCGCACCGGGCGCGCCGCCACCACCGAGACCACCGTCCCCGGCTCTCCGCGGCCCTGCAGGTCCGCCTCCAGCGTACGCCGCCCCGCCTCGTCGAGCGCGCCGATGACCACCACCCGCACCCCGACCGTCCGCGCATCCTCCAGCCACGCCAGCTCCGCCTCCGCGCGCCGCACGCCCGCCTCGCGCGCGGCCAGCGCGCCGTAGTCCGCGGCGCTCACCGCCCGGTCGAGCATCAGCGCTTGCTGCCGCGCCGCCTCGATCAGCCCCGCGTCCTCCGTCACGCCGCGCCCCGGCGTAAAGGGCAGCGGCGAGCGCACCTCCCGCAGCCCGGGCGGGGCCTTCACCGCGCGCACCGTCCCCGGCGGCGGCGCCACCTCCCCCGCGCCGAAACGATACGACGCCACCACGTTGTCGACGCCCGACGGCACGCGCGCCCCGCGCACCCCGTCGCCCATCACCACCGTCGCCTCGCCGTCCGCCGCGTGCTCCACCACGAAGACCCGTGCCGAGGGCCCGACCCCGTAGAACGAAGGCACCTCCTCCCAAGCCACTCCGTCCACCCACACCCGCAGCGTGCTCCGCGCCTCCCCCGCCCCGGCGCCCAACGACTTCGGCGACACATACGTCAGCGGCCCCCGCGAGAGCGCGAAGCGCTGCCCCGCCACCCGCGCGTCCCCGCTCCCCAGCACCTCTCGACCGACCGATTCCCCCTCGGTCAGCGTCACGAGCCCGTCGTACACCGCCACCAGCGCCCGCAGCACCGGCACCTCTTCACCCGACGTCAATCGGAATTCCGCCGCGCGCGACGCGCGGTCGAAACGCAACTCTCCGGACGCTAACGCCCCACGTCCATCCGCGCCTTCGAGCAAGAACGTCTGCCGTCGCACGTCCCCCTCGAGCCCCGCCGGCGCATCCACCGCCCCCTCGACCGCCACCCACGCCCCCAGCTCCGACGACGTCAGCGACGCCTTCGGCAGCGACGCCACCTGACCGGCGGGCACGAGGTCGTAGTGGACGAGGAAGCCGCGGGTCGAGGCTGCGTCTACCCCGGGGACGAAGTCGACCGTCAGGATGGTGCGGGGCGGTGTGGTGCGCGTGGCGTCTTCCTCTTCGACATCGCGGACCGTGACGACGAAGCGTTGCAGACCACCTCCGAACCGAATATCGATCCATTCGAGGACCACGGGATCGTCCGAGCGGATCGATCGATGCAGGGCGTCCAACACGAGCCTCGACGCATCGACACCGTTCCATTCCACCGTCTCCACGATTGACCCGAGCGACGCCTGCGCGGTCGGCACACGAAGCCGTGCCGGTGTCACGCGCAAAGGCTGCGAAAGCGTCACTTCCGCTACGGAAGTCCCACGCACCCGCGTCACCTCGACGTCCGCAACCTCGACCACCTCGGCGCCCTCGGGCCCATCGACCACCAGAAGCCCACCCCGGTACGCGCCGAGCCCGCGGGTCTCGAGCCAAAGGCGCCCAGATGCCACCCTCGGCTCCGTCGGTGTCACCAATACGTATCGCCCGCCCGTCGTCGCGAGCCCCTCGTAGGTCCCGCCAGCCCCGCCCCGCGCTGCCCAGCGCGCATCGACCTGCCCCTCGACCACCACGGTGCCCGAGCCGGCCATCGCGCCCTCGCGCCGCGGCCCGAGCAGCCGCGCCGGCGCGAGCTCCTGCCACCGCTTCTCCGCCCACCGCACCGCCTGACGGCGCGCCAACACCTCCACCATCGTCGTCGCCGTCGCGAGCGGCCCCGCCGGCCCCGCCTCGCGAACGTCCGCTTCGACCGCTGCCTGCGCCGACTCCCAGCGCTCGTCTATACGTGACACCACGTTCCCCCGTTTGCCGATGCCCAGACCCCATGGCAGCTTGTCGCCCTCGAGGGGACCACGATGCGCCTGTTTTTCACTTTGTTTTCAACCATGGCTCTCACGCTCGCCGCGTGCGGCGATGACGACCGCCCGTCCTGTCCCGTCGGCACGACCGGCTGCCCCTGCGCCCCCAGCGACACCTGCAACGCAGCCGACGACATCTGCGTTGCAGGCCGCTGCCAGTCGCGCACGCCCGGCGTCGACGGCGGCCCTGCTGACGCGCCACCGATAGACGCGCCGAGCGCCGACGCGCCCAGCCGCGACGCTACCCCGTGTGGCGACACCACCTCCGACCGCATGAACTGCGGCGCCTGTGGCCACGCGTGCCGCTTCGGCGACTGTGTCGACTCGGTCTGCCAGCCTGGCTTTTCTCCTGGCTGCGACGACGTCGTCGCGTCGGAATCCGATGTAAACTGTAGCGACATCTGCGCACGCCACGGTGGCAGCTGTGCTGCCCGCGCGTGCCGGTACAGCATCACCGACGCCTCTGCTCTCGTCTTCGGCTCCCGCGGCAACTGCGATGTCGAGTTTCCGGACACCCTCAGCACTCGGGACTGCGACGCATCCCTCGCCCCCTCGCCGGGCTTCCTCAACTTCGTCCGGTGCTGCTGCGAGTGAACCACCGAGGCGGCGACGTCGCGCCTGTTTTTCGCTTTGTTTACCATGGCTCTCACGCTCGCCGCGTGCGGCGACGACGACCGTCCTGCCCCGCGGGGACGACCGGCTGCCCCTGCGCCCCCGGTGACGCGTGCAACGCAGCCGACGACGTCTGCGTTGCCAGCCGCTGCCAGTCGCGCACGCCCGGGACCGACGGTGGGCCTCCGATGGACGCGCCGGCCGAGGACGCGCCGAGCACCGAGGCACCCGACACCACCACCTGCGGCGACACCACCTCCGACCGCACGAACTGCGGCGCGTGCGGCCACGTCTGCCGCTTCGGGGACTGCGTCGACTCGGTCTGCCAGCCCGGCTTCTCTGCCGCCTGCGACCCAATTCCGGACGGCTCGCCCCTCGACTGCCACGACCTCTGCGCACGCCACGGCGGCACCTGCGCTCCCCGCGCCTGTCGCCGCAGCATCACCGACGCCTCCGCCCTCATCTTCGGCTCCCTCGGAAACTGCGAAGTGGGTTTTGTAGACACCTCCAGCACCCACGACTGCGACGTCCCCCTCACCGAGCGCCGCACCTGCCCCCACGCCCCCCCCTGCAACGTGTACGCGCAGTGCTGCTGTGAGTGACCAGCAACTTCGTCAACGTCGTTCGGTGCCGCAGCGAGTGAAGAACGCTCTCGCTCGCCTGGAGCGACAGCCCAGCCGGCGACAGCCCAGCCGGCACGTGCGGCTACCCCTGCGCGCGCGAGCCCCCGAAACGCCTCGACCACGGCGACGTCGACGTCGTCGAGGCTGCGCACCGCAGCCTCGATCGCGTAGAGCGTCCCGCGCCGACGGCGCGCGTGAATCGTCGTGGCCACGTCGACCTGGCGGGCGCGCGCGTCCGAGAGCGCGCAGGTGCCGACCAGCGCGGCGACCCCTGAGGCCCCGCTCACCCGCTCGCGTGTGGTGGCCTCGAACGCGCCCGCCTCCTCGCGCCCGAGCGCGAGGGCCGCGGGCCACGCGGCCGTGTCACGCGTCACGCGCCGCCCTCCGTTCGAATCGTGAGCGTCCCATGCTCGGGGCGGCCCCGAGCGCCGTCCAGACGAAGCACCACATCGGGGGGCACGTCGGTCGGGTAGCGCAGCTCCGTGAAGGGCGTGGCGCGCCGCACCCCGCGCACCGCGAGCTCGGCGCCGAGCACCGAGCGGACGCCGGCCACCGCGTGGACCGTGTGCTCGAGCGCCGCGCGATCGAGCGGGGTGCCGAAGGTGAAGCGGTCCGGGTGAAAGAACGGCAGCGGCTCCGTGCGAAGGTGCGGCCCCACCAGCGCTCGCCGGATCGCCTCGCGGACGACCTCCGCGTGCGCGCCCTCGTCCACGCACACGCGCAAGACCAAGTCGAGCACCCAGGTGCGCGGCCGGCGCACGAGCACCTCGCGGCCGGCCTGTCGTACGGCGTCGAGGCGGCCACGAAGCTCGAGATCGAACTCCGCGTGCTCGTCCGCAGATGGCGCGCCGTCCCACCACCCATGGTCGGACTCGCGGGGGTCCACGGAGACCCGCACCGCGCTCCAACTCCCCGTCCAGCGGACATCGGCGTGCGCGCGCTGCACGAAGGGCAGGCGCTCGGCCTGCTCGGCGTAGTCGCCGGGCCACGACGCGAAGAGCCGCTCGCGCCAGGCCTCGGGCGCGAGCAGGCGGACGTCGGTGAGGCTCTCGCCATCGACGCCCTCCACGACGGGGAAGGGGTTCGTGACCGCGCGGATGACCTCCGGCATCGTCCGCGCGTGCCCGAGACCGAGCACCTCGAGCGCGACGATCGCGCCTGCCGGGACGTTCGCCGCTTCGCCAGGGCTCGAGCGCCAACGCGCCACGAAGCGCTTGCCGAGCGGCGGGGCCGCGCCGAACGTGCCGTCGCCGAAACGGATCGTGACCCCGGCGCCGCGCGCGTAGTCCCGGTGGACGAGCTCGTGTCGCGCGGGGCTTCGCCCTTCGGCGCGCTCGCGTGCGCGCGCGAGCTCCGCCGTCGCGAGTGGGTAGCCGACCACGCGCCGCCACGTCCCGGCCTCCAGCGTGAAGTCGCGCGCGCCCTCGGCGCTGTCGAGCAAGGTCGGCCGGTAGATCCACGCCGCGCCGAGCTCCGTGTCGCGGATCGCGCGCACCTCCGCCCCGAGCGCGACCTCGTCGCGGAGCTCCCGCAGCTCGAGCGCTGGCACGGTGTCGCGCAGGCGCTGTCCGTACCAACCGAGCGGGTCGGTGTCCGAGCCCGGCAGCGTGAAGCGATGGATGGCGGGGCGACGGCGCGCCGAGTCGAGCCCGTCCTGCCGCGCGAGCACGCCCGCGAGGCCCACGTCGTCGACGCCGAGCCCGTGGACCGCTCCCTCGCGCGCTACGGTCGGCTCGACCCACGCGTCCGGCTCGGCGCCGACGACGAAGACGGCCTCATGGGTCCGCCCCGCGACCGCGCGGACGAGGTTCGCGCCCACCTGCGCCTGCGAGAGATCGAGCGCGAAGGGCAGCGCATCCCCCGCCGCGAGCCGGAGCCGGTAGTAGCGCTCGCCGAGGAGCGGGTCATCGTGCTCGACGCCTCCGTCCGGCCCCGGCACGAGCGCCTCGACGCGCGCGCGGTGCGCGCGGCCGGTCTCGCCGTCGACGAGCAGCAGGTGTCGCCCGCTCAGGAACGCTGCGTGCGCGATCGGCGCGCGCACCCAGAGCTCGCGGGCGCCGCAACGCGCCACGCGCCGACGCGGGTCTTCGCCCCAATACGGGACGAGCCGCCCGAGGTTCCACGCCGCGCTCACGACCTGCGCGACGCCCTCGACGTCCGCGACCTCGAAAGGGATCGGCGGCTCGGAGGCCGACCGCGCCCACGCCACCGCGCCGCCCGGCCCTTGGCGCGGCAACGAGACGAGCGCGTCCGCTCCGCCGACGGTCAGCGAGAGCCACGTCTCCGCCAAGCGCCCGTCGTGCACCTCGAAGTCCACGAGGCGCACGAGGCGCTGCAGCGAGCGACGCTGCGTCGCGGTGTGCAAGAATGCCTCGCGCGCGACGCGATCCTGCACGTACGAGAGCTCGTCGCCGACCGCGGCGAGCAGCTCCACGAGCATCACGCCGACGTCGGCCTCGGTCTCGTGCGCCCACTCGGGGTGGCGCTGCGCGAGCAGGTCGAGCATCGCCCCGCGGAGGCTGACGAAGTCGCGCGCGAGGTGGTCGAGCAGGGGCTCGTCGACGGGGCCCGCGGGGCAATCGTCGGCGTCGTCCTCGAGGCAATCCCCGTCGAGGCAGCCGCGCTTGAAGTCGAGCTCGACTTCCGCGAAGAACGGGTCCACGCGCGGGTCGTCGACGCGCACGCGGTGTGGCGCGAAGCTCGTCGGCGCGCGCTGCACCGTGAGCTCGAGGAACGCACGCCCGACGTCGGGGTCGACGCCCCAGCGCGGCGGCGCGGACGGGTCGAGGGGCACCGCCGGGTCACCCGCGCGGGTGCTCTCGATCGCGATCGCGGCGGGCTCGTCGACGCCAAAGGGAGGCTCGAGCGAGGCCGGGTCAGTCAGGAAGTAGACCCGCACCACCCGCTGATCGCAGGGGTCCTCGACCCGCGCGAAGTCGAGACCCGTGAGGCGATGCGCTTGCTCGCGGAGGCGCTCTCGGCGATCGACCGGCATCAGCGCACCTCCACGCGGCTCGACTGCCGAAAGCCCCCCGCGCTGCCGGGGCGCCCGAAGCCCGCGCCGCGGCGGCGCACGACGTAGCGAACGGTGACGACCACGAGCTCATGGCCGAGCTCGACGTCGACTGCCTCCACGGTGAGCACCGGCGCGAGCCAGCGCTCGAGCGCGGCGAGGATGGTGGTCTGCAGCGGCGTCGCGGTCGCTTCGTTGCTGGGCGCGAAGAGCAGGCGCCGGATGCCAGCCCCGAAGTCCGGCCGGTTCACGCGCTCGCCGGGCGAGGTGAGCAGGAGCTGCCGGACGAGCTGGTCGACGTAACGATCGTAGTCGGTCTCTTCTCGCAGCCGCCGCGCGTCGTGGTCGACGGCGAGCGGGAAGCGGAGGGCTCGAGGGGAACGAGGCATCGGTCTCCCTCAGCGCGCACGCACGCGCGCGTCGCCCTGGACGATGAGGAGGTTGGAGGTGGTGCCGCCGGGGGTGACGTGCTGGCCCTGGGCGTTCGAGGGCAAGATGGGCACGCCGCTCACCCGCACGCGGCTGCTGCCGACCACCATGCGGCCCGTCCCGTTCGGAAAGACGAGCTGGTCGAGCAGCGTGACGAGCGGCCCCGACTGCGCGCGCACGCGCGGCGCACGCCCGATCGCGGCGGTGCCGAACGTGCCCGCGCCTTGAAGGTGCCAAGGCGCCGAGACCACCGGCGTGCTCATGTGACCTCCAGGGCGCCGTCGTTGACCGAGACCGAGGTCGCGGCGATGACGACCTTGCGCCCGTTGGGGGCTTCGGCGTGAACCTTCGAGCTCCGCAGCGTCAGATCGATCGACGTCAGCAGGATCTGCGTGCCGCCGTCGTTCTCGATCGCCACCTCGCCGGTGCGGTCGTCGACCCGCAGCGTGAAGGTCTCGGTGCGGAAGAACTTCACGTGCGGCTTCGCCTCGTCCTCTTCGAGGTCGCCCTCGGCCCAGAAGCAGCCGGTCCAGATCGGGTACGAGCTGTGCCCCCCTTCGAACTCCACCCACACGCCGGTGCCCTCGTCCGGCATCGCGAAGAAGCCCCGCTGGCGCCCCGCGTAGGGCACGCAGGGCAGCGCCCACACCGCGAGCTCCCCGAGGACCGCCGGCACCCGCACGCGGAGCCGGCCCCGGTGCTGCGCGTCGGCGTTGTCGACGACGACCCCGCGGTACTTCCCGTAGAAACGCGGTCGCCCGCGCGCGTCACGCTCGTCCATCGCTCAGTCCTCCCCGATCGCGTTGCGCACGAGGTCGAGGCGCATCCGATGCCCCGTGCGATCGACCCGATGCTCCACGCCGCGCACGAGCCAGGCGCCGCCGTAGCGGACGCCCGCGCCGAGCACCTCGACGACGTCCGCGGGGCGAAGGAGCGCCCCGTACGAGTCGACGCTCGTCTCGGCCGACGCGCGCAAGAACCACGAGTCGTCGTCGAGCGCCGACTGCAGCGCCGCGGCGCGCTCGTCGAGACCGCCGGCGCGGGAAGGCGGCACCGCGAAGCGCGATGCTCCCGCGCCGAGCGCGCGTCCGCCCACGGGGCGCGTCGCAGGTCCGTCCACCTCGTCGCGCCGCGCCGCGGATGGGCGGCGCAGGTCGACGCCTCCGAGCGCGGCGCCTCGGTTGCGGGTCTCGCCGCGCTCCTGCACCTCGAAGCCGTCGAGAACGCGGCAGCTCTCGCCCCCGCTCAAGTGGAAAGGCTCGGGCGCGGTGACGACGAGGCTGCGCGGGACGCCGGCGTCATCGCGCGCCGGCACGGCGACGAGCCGGGCGCGGTCGCGCACCACGACGCGCTGGCTGGCACGGGACACGCTCGGGCGGACGAAGAAGCGCACGCCGTGGAGACCCGCGAGCTGCCCGAGCACGTCGCGCACGCTGCCCGTGGGCCGGAGGGGGTGGTCCTCGTCGGGCGAGACGCGGTCGAGCCCCGTGACCTCGACGTCGGAGAAGACCAGCCGCAGGAGCCGCGCGGCGAGCGTCGCGTGCGGCTCGGTGGCCTCGGGCACCTCGGCCGCGGCGTCGAGCCGGTCGAGCAGGACGGTGCGGTCCTCCCCGACGATCTCGAGCGACGAGCCGGCGACGCCGCGCCGAAGCGTCGCGCGGCGCTCGGTGATCACACCGTGGAGCAGACAATGGGTCGCGCCGTCGTGCTCGACGAGCAGCGTCAGCGTGCCCCCCTCGCGGCCAGTCGCGAGCCGCGGGTCGTCGACGTGGGCGATCCGTCGCGCGTCGCAGGCGTCGGCGAGCAGGCGTAGCGAGCAGGTCGACGGCGCCTCGAGCCCCTCGCTCACCTCGAGCTCGAGCAGGTCCGTGGAGAGCTGCTCGTCGATCTCCCCGTCGATCGCGACGGCGTAGGTCAGGCGGCCCATCACATCACCGGCTCGGCTCGGGGAGGTCGAGCTCGTCGACCTCGGCGAGCGCGTCGGGGAGCATCGCGTCGTTCGCTTCGCACAGGCGCCAGAACCCCGTCGGGTCGCGCAGGTACGCGGCGGCGAGGTGGTCGAGTCGCTGCCCCTCCCCGCGGCGGATCCGAGCGACCGGGGTCGTGCCGGCGGGTGGCTCGATGGGGGTCGGCAACACGGCGACCTCGCGGCCGAGTGGGTCTCGCCCGAGCGTGGGCGTGAGGTGGGCGTAGCGGCTCTTGCGATCGAAGCGGGCCATCACGTTCCTTCAGGTCGAGAGCAGGCTGCGGAGGGCGTCGAGGTTCGACCCGAAGTGCGCGACCGCGAGCGAGCTCTGGGTGAGGCGATGCAGGCGATAGGCGGCGCGAGAGAGCTCCGCGGCCGCGCCGTGCTCGCAGCCGAAGGCGGCGGGGGTGACGACCTCGAGCGTGAGCGAGATCTTGGCCTGCAGCGGAAAGAGGAGCGGCGAGAAGAGCTGCTCTTCGATGGCGTACTCGGTGACGCGCACCGGCACGATGCGACCGGGGCCCCAGACCAAGAGCACGAGCGGGACCGAGCGGCGCTCGACGGGCAAGCCCTGCCCCAGCAGGTCGGCGCCCGCGTTGACGAGATCGCCGAGCAGCCCCGCGCTCGGCCAGAGCAGCGCCTCGATCGCGGCGATGCGGTCGGAGACCCCGAACGCGACCGCCAGCGCGTGGCCCTCTTCGAGCCCGTCGGCGGCGTCGAGCTCGACCTCGAGCTGGAGGCGCTCCTTGGGGTCGAAGGGCTGGACGCCGGGCGAGACGCCGCCGCGTCCGTCGCCCTCGGTCTCGAAGGGGTTCCAGGGGGTGAGCGTCCGCGAGAGCTTCTCGGGGTTGTACTGGAAGACGACCACGTTCGCGCTCACGCCGAGGGCCCCCTCGGTGAGCTGCACGAGGGCGCCCTTGGTGAGCTTCGCGGTGCGGCGCTCGGGGGTGTCGGTCATCGCGGCGGCTCTCCTCTCGACGCGCGGGCGACGTGCGCGGCGACGCGCGCAGCGACGTCCGCGGCGAGCGCGTCGCGTGAGCCGGCCGGGACGCGGAGGTGGACGCCTCCGAGCGTGACGGGCCCTTCGCCCGCGAGCGCCGGCGCGGACGGCGCGCTCGTGAGCGCGGCGAGCGCACGCGCGATCTCGAGCGCGAGCGCCCGCCCTTCGCCCTCGCTCGCCGCGGCGACCCGCAGCGTCAGCCGGCCCACCTGTGTGGGCGTGGCCGAGGGCTGGCCTCCCCCGCCTCCGTGGCCCACATGGCCCGTAGGGCTGCTCCGGTGACCATGGCCCGCATCGCCCGCATCGCCCGCTTGGGCCCGGTGATGGCCCGCATCGCCCGCATGGACCGCATGACCCGCATGGGTCCGGCGGCCCGGATGGGCTCGGTGGCCCGCATGGGTCCGGTCGTCCGGGTGACCATGGCCCGGATGGCTCTGCTGGCTCCGGCGACTCGGGTGGCTCCGGTGGCTCGGATCATCGGGCGACACGCATCACCTTCTCTCGTTGTTCGGGCCGCAGGCTCCGGCCCTCCTTGTGCAACTCGCGCTCGAGGCCGCGGAGCAGATCGACACCAACCAGCGGCCGGGCCTCGCGGCGCGCGTGGACGAGTGCGGTGATCACCACGTCGCGGATCTGCGCCCCCGACAGCTCCGCCGCCGCCGCGAGCGCGTCGATCATCGGGTCGTCGGGGGCGCCGCCCGCCTCCGCGACGAGGCGCCGGTAGAGGCGCTCGCGCTCGGGGCGCTCGGGGCGCGGGAGCTCGACTACGTAACGCACGCGCCGCACGACCGCGGGGTCGAGGCTCGTGCGCTGGTTGGTCGCGAGGATCGCGACGCCGCGATACTCCTCGAGCAGGGTGAGCAGGTAGCTCGTGTCGGCGTTCGCGTGCCGGTCGTGCGCGTCGCGGAGCTCGGTGCGCTTGGCGAAGCAGGCGTCGGCCTCGTCGAAGAAGAGCACCGCGTGCATGTGCGCGGCGCGTGCGAAGACGGCGCGCAGGTTCTTCGCAGTCTCGCCGATGTACTTGCTCACGACCGCCGCGAGGTCGACGCGCACGAGGTCGAGCCCGAGGCTGCCGGCGACGGCTTGGGCCGCGAGGGTCTTGCCCGTACCCGGCGGCCCGGCGAAGAGCGCGATGAGCCCCGCGCCGCGTGGAAAGAGCAGCGGCCCCGGGGTGGCGTCGACGAGCTCCATCCGCGCGGAAGGTGCCCGAGTCGGTCATGCAGTGGTGCATGCAGTGCCCAGAGTCGCTCACGAGCGCCAACGCGGTGGTGCTTCAGCGGCTCGCGCGCGATCGTTCGGGGGTCGACCTCGAGCTCGTGCCGGGCGTCTACGAGGCCTCGGTCGAGCTGCAGCAGCCGCGCCCGGCCTCGTCACGACCGGATACGATCGCGGTGACCGCGCCGCTCGTGCGCTCCACCAACGTCGTTCCCTTCGCGATCACCCCACGGGTCATCGCCGTCCGCGCGCTCGGCGGCCGACGCTATCGCTTAAGGTCGACGGCGCGTACCCCGCGCGCCCCGCGGCGGGGGAGCCGGACCTTGAGCTCGAGCTGTCCATCGGCGGGGAGGCCGTCGACGATCTCCGTCGGGTCGTCGCGCGCGAAGCCGACGGCACTTTCCCCCCGCCTCCCGCCGATCGCGCGGCCTACGAGCGGGAGGCCGACGCCTTCGTCGTTTGGCTCCGGGAGGGGGCCCCCTCGTGCCCTCGTGGACCTCGCGCCGGGACGCCCGCTCGCGATCCACCTCGTCGTCGATGGAGCGCCGGGTCTGCCGGATTGGATCGAGGCGCCATGACGGACGTCCACAGGAACGAGCTTCGCGTTGGGGTGCCACAGCGTCTGTCGGGAGCTCGTCTTGCCGCCGTCCTCGGGCAACTGAGGGCAACTGAGGCCCGCGGGCCGCCGAGCGCGAGGTCGTCCCGACGCGCAGTACAGCGAACCGGAAGTTCGTGACCAGGTGAAAGAGAGGCGCCCGTCCCGTAAGGCGCGGCGAGCGAGCGGGCTGTTGGCCCGTGACTGAGGAGCAACGCGGCTGGACGGGATGGCTCCCGCCGCGCCTGGTCACGAACTTCCGGTTCGCTGTGCTCAGCGGCCGAGCTGCCGAAGCAGCCGGAGCGCGTCCTGCGGCGCCGCGTCGCCGTCCGCCGGAGTCCCCGCGTTCGGCGGCGCGGGCGCGTTCGGCGCCGCGCCCGCGCCGCCGAGCGCGCCGCCGAGGAGCTGCTCGAGCATGCCGCCGAGGTTGCCGAGCCCACCCGTCGGCATCCAGTCGGCGAGGAGCGCGGTCGGATCGGGAGCGCCGAGGTCCTCGTCGCCGTGCGCCTCCTCGAGCCAGCGCCGCTCGAGGCCGCGCACCTCGGGCGCCGACGCGCCGGTGGCGAGGCGATCGAAGAGCGCGCGGGGCGCCGCCTCGCGGAAGCGGTGCTCGGCGACGTAGGCCTGCACGCCGCGAAAGAAAGCCTCGTCGCCGAGGCGCTCGCGCAAACGCTCGTAGACGAAGCCCCCCTTCCCATACACGAGCCCGGCGTACGAGAGCTCGCTCGGGAAGGCCGCGACGGGCCGATCGACGGGGCCGTCCGCTTCGCCGGACATGCGCATCATGTGGTAGCCGGACGCGACCTGCCGACGTGCCTCCTGCTGCGCGCGCGCTTCGCCGTGCCGGTCGCGGACGTAGGTGATCGAGCTGAACTGCGCGAGGCTCTCGTCGACGAAGGGGTGCATCCGCGCGTCGCTGCCGACGAGTCCGTGCCACCACTGGTGCGCGACCTCGTGGGCGACGACGAACTCGAGCATCGGCGCGCGCATGCTCGCGGTCGCGCCGCCGCCGAGACCGCCGAGCGCGCCGAGCGGTCCGCCGCCGCCCGCCCCGCCGCTGCCGTAAAACATCTTCGCGAGCGTCACGAGGCCGCTGAACTCGACGCCCCCGGCCCCACCGACGAGCGGCGCCTCGACGAGATCGAGATCGGTGTAGGGGTATCGCCCGAAGCGGCGCTCGAAGATCGCGAGCGCGTGCGCGCCGTCGTCGAGGACGCGCTCTCCGTCGGCGCGGTCCTCGGGGAGGTACCAGCTGCGCACGACCACACCGCCGACGCGCCGCTCGACCGCGTGCAGCCGTGGGCTGACGACGATCGCGAAGTTGCGCGAGAGCCCCGCGACGGCGCGCACCTCGTGGTACCCGGGTCGATCGCGGCGCGCGAGCACGGACTCCTCGTGCGTGACGGCGCCGCTCACCGCGACGCGCGACCCGCGGGCGCAGCGTAGGCGCAGGCGGAAGTGCGCCACGCGATCGGCGCCGAGATCGCCCATCGTGCTCTCCTCGCGGCGCACCCACGCGCCGTCGCGACGCGGCGCGACCATCGCGTAGAAGTTGCCGAGGCTCGCGATGCCCTCGCTCTCGGCGAGCAGGCCGTAGTCGCCGTGCCGGCTCGCGCCGCCGCCCGCGCCGAGGCGCGTCATGCCCTCCATCGCCTGCGCGAAGAGCCCCGTGCGGCTCGGCTCGAGGTGCCGCAGCGTGCCGCTCAGGCGCACGCGCGCGCGCACCCGCCCGCTCGGCGCGAGCGGCGTCGCGAAGCGCAGCGTGATCGCGCTGCGTCCGTCGAAGCCGACCTGGCACGCGAGGTCCACGCACTCGACGCCCGCGACCGCGACCTGAGGCGTCTCACCGACGTCGTTGGCGTGCACGCGCAGCACGAGCTCGTCGAGCGGCTGCCCGAGCGTGTTGGTGTAGTAGACGTCCTCGGTGAGCTCGAAGGTGCGCTGATCGTCGGCGAGGCGCAGCTCGAGGTCGTAGAACGGGAGCGCGTCGAGCGGGCCCACGCGCTCGGCGGCCTCGCGGCGGTCCTCGGGGCGGAGGTTCGCGAGCAGCGCGCTCGGGTCGTACCACGAGGCCTGCGCGTCGACGCGCTCGTCGCAACCCGAGGACGTGAGCACGAGCGGCGCGAGGACGAGGGCCGTGAGGACGAGCGTGAGGCGCGAGGCGTCGTGGCGGAGGGCTCGGCGCAACATCCCGACGAGGGTAGCAGCCCCGGAGCGCGCTGGCGCCCGACCGCGAC
>JAHBWH010000018.1 GCA_019637115.1 Myxococcales bacterium
CTTGGGGGGGGAGGGGCTTGGGCGCGAGGGGCTTGGGCGCGAGGGGCTTGGGCGTGAGGACGAGGATGCGCACGCGCACATGCACGTGGACGGGGACGTGGACGTGGACGTGCACGAGGACATGCACGTGGACGTGGATGGGGGCGGGGGCGGGGGCGGGGACGACGGGGGGCAGGGGCAGGGGCAGGGGCAGGGGGACGTTTTGCTCTTCGATCCGCCTCGCTGGATCGGCCTGCTCGCCTACGACGCGCTCTGGGCTGGGGCGCTCGATGGGCGCTCGCCTCGGGTCGGGTCGCGGCACGCGCATGAGCGCGCGGTGATGCGTTTCGGGCGCTATGACGCGTTGATCGGCGTCGATCACGTGCAGGGGCGCGCTTGGGTGGTGGCCGATGACGAGGCCGCCGCGCGGCGTCTGCGGGTGGCGCTCGACGCGCCCTGCCCTGCCCCGTCGGCGCGCGTCGAGGCGCTCGAGGTGACGGACGCCGAGGCGCACGTGCGCGCGATCGAGGAGGCGCGCGCGGCGATCGCGCGCGGCGAGCTCTACCAGGTGAACCTGGCGCGGCGCTGGCGCGGGCGGTTCGAGGGGGCGCCGCTCGCGCTGGCGCTCGCGATGCGCGAGGCGAGCCCGGTGCCCTTCGGGTTCTTCCTGCATGAGGGGGAGCGCGCGTGGATCGCCCGGAGCATGGAGCGCTTCCTCGCGTGGTCACCCGACGCGCGGGGGCGAGGGGTGCTCGAGACCCGGCCGATCAAGGGGACGGTCCCGCGAGACCCCGACGACCGAGACGACGCCGTGGACCGGCTGCGGGCCGATCCGAAGGAGCTCGCGGAGCACGCGATGATCGTCGATCTGCTGCGCAACGACCTGGCGCGGGTCGCCGAGACGGGCAGCGTCGAGGTGGTCGCGCCCATGGTGGTCGAGGCCTACGCGAAGCTTCACCACCTGGTCAGCACCGTCCGCTGCACGACGCGCGAAGGGACCCGCCTGCGCCACGTGCTCGCCGCGACCTTCCCTCCCGGCAGTGTGACGGGCGCGCCGAAGGCGGCCGCGGTGGCGCTCATCGACGCGCTCGAGCCCTTCGCGCGGGGCAGCTATTGCGGCGCGCACGGCTACGTGAGCCGGCGGGGGGCGCTGTCGCTCTCGGTGTCGATCCGCACGGCCGAGATCGAGGACGACGAGGTGTCGTACTTCGCGGGCGGCGGGATCGTCTGGCCGTCGGACGCGCGGCGCGAGGTGGCCGAGACCGAGCTGAAGGCGCGGGTCTTCTTGGACGCGGTCGAGGCGCTGGCGAGGTCTGCGGGCTGACCTCCTCGGGTCGCCTCGGACGCAGCCCGCGTGCGCTCGCCTGGCGGACCCGGACCGGACGCCATCGAACGCGACACGGACCGGACCTCCGTGACTGGCTCCACGGGGCCCGCATGCAGCACCTCGCAGACGACGAGCGGATCGCCGAGCGGGTCACCCCCCGCTGAGTGTATCTACGGGAACCTAATGGTTCCGGATATTTGCGTTATGGGGTGGTCAAGTTGGGGGACACGGCCCTCGGACACGGACCCGGCCCTCGGACACGGACACGGACCCGCCACTAGACCCGACCATCGGACCGGGCCCGCGAAGCCGTCGGCGATCACCCCTCGGGGGTCTCTTTCGACTTCTTCGCGACCTCCGCGGCGGCCTCGCGAGCGGCCTTCGCGGCCGCCTTGGCCTGCGCGACCGCGGTGTGCGCGTGGCGCCACGTGAACGCGCCGCCGACGACCGCGAGCAGCGCCCCTCCGATGCTCAGCCACAGGCCCCAGAACGTCTGCGCATAGAGGAAACGCCCGACCTCGAAGAGCCCCCAGCCGACCAGGATGGCCCCCGTCAGAGAGCCGAGCATGGACGCGATGCTGGGCTTCTTCACGGCGGTGGCGCCCATCCCGATCGCGAGCAGCGGGAGGAGGTAGACGAGCGCGTACGCGCCGCCGAGGCCCGCGATCTCGAAGCCGGCGAGGACCACGAAGCCCTCGTCTCCGCGATGGATCCGCACCCAGGGGACGACGAATCCGATGAGGAGCAGCCCGGCCGCCCCGAGCATCAACCAGTTCACCTTCTTCCAGTCCACCTCTTCTTCGTGCCACGAAAGCGCGCGCGTCGCGAGTGTGGAGGTCAAGGGAGGGCGAGCGCGGCGTTCACTCTGGCGACGACGGGGACGGCTCGTTCGGCGCCGCGAGGCCCATTCGTCGCCGGTAGATCTCGACGTTGCGCTCGATGTGTCGAAGATCGCGGTTCGCGCGGGAGCGCTCCCGGTCGAGCGCCTCGGTCTCCCACACGAAGCCCCACCAATGACCGGGCTGGGCGCGGTAGAGCCGCACGGTGCCGCCGCGCGAGGTGGTGACGACCCGCTCGTCCCCTTCGTCCCGCTCGGAGGTGGGGGGCCCGAGGCGCTCGCCCAGCGCCTGTCGGCAGGCGGCGCCGCAGCGGAGCGCGAAGAGGGCCGCGGCGGTCTCGACGGTCGCGGCGTCGCCGAGCTCTTCGAGCGCGTCGTCCTTCACCTCCGGGGGGTATGCGGCGCGGATGAGCGCGGCGGCGGCGCGCCGGTCGGCCACGATGGAGATCATCGCGTGCCGGGCGCGCTCGTCGACGACCCGAAAGAGCGCCGCTGGGTCGTCGTGCTCGATGGCGCGGGCCATGTAGGCGACGGCCCCCTCGACCTCTTGTGGGTTGGGGGTGCTGTCGCAGGCCCCCAGACAGAGGGCCCAGATCAACGTGGACGCCAACGTGGCGGTCCGCAGGCACACATGCCTTGACATTCGCCCCCGGGACGGCGGAACCTGCGGCCTGCTCCGGACGCCCATGAACTTCATCGCGGCAGGTCTATCGGACGTCGGGCTCCAACGCGAGCACAACGAAGATGCTTTCGTAATCGTGGCGGAGCACCGGCTCTTCATCGTCGCCGACGGGATGGGTGGCCATCGCGCGGGGGACGTCGCCAGCAAGATGGCGACCCACGCGATCGCGTCGTTCTTCCAGGCGACCGCCAGCGAGGACGCGACCTGGCCCTTCAGCTTCGACCCGCACCTCTCGGTGGACGAGAACCGCCTGGTGACCGGGATCAAGCTGGCGAACCGGAAGATCTTCGAGGCCTCGGTGAAGCACCGCGAGGTCCACGGGATGGGCACCACGGTGGTCGGCGCGCTCTTCTCGAAGGAGCGCTCGAGGCTCTACGTCGCGCACGTCGGCGACAGCCGCGCGTATCGAGTGCGAGACGGAGAGATCACCCAGCTGACGCGCGACCACTCGCTGGTCAACGACTACCTGCTCGTCATGCCCGACATGACCGAAGAGCAGCGCGACGAGCTGCCGAAGAACGTCATCACCCGCGCCCTCGGGATGCAGGACTCGGTGGCGGTGGACATGGTGCCCGACGAGCCGAAGGTGGGGGACGTCTACGTGCTCTGCACGGACGGCTTGAGTGGCATGGTGACGGACGACGAGATCTGCCGGCTGGTGAACGAGGCGGGCGACGACATGGAGAAGGTCGTCAAGGACCTCGTGACGATGGCCAACCAGAACGGCGGCGACGACAACACGACCGTCGTCGCGATCCAGTTCACCGAGTGAGCCAGACCGGGCCGCGCCCCGGCCTACACGTCGGGGCAGTCGATGATTCCGTCGACCAGGCCCCCCCCAGCGGTCGCCTCGCAGGCCGAGCCGAAGAGCCCGATCTGGGTGCGGTTCGGCACGAGGAAATCCCAGCCGTCGGTCTGGCTGGGGTCGCGGGGGACCGGGACGCCGCCGACTCGGATCTCCACCTCGGCGTCGGCGGTGGGCGCGGGGCGGATCGTGTACACGCAGCGCGCGATCGCGTCCGTGATCTCGCCGAGCGCGTCGCGGAGGTCGTCGACACGACGCACCGAGTAGTAGCGATGTGGCGCGCCGGGCGGCAGCGGGCGCCCGCCCGCGACGGCCATGCGGTCGAGCACCGCGGAGAGGTCGGGGCGGTTGGGGTCGTCGATGCCGACGACGAAGACGGGCACCCCGAGGTCGTCGTAGAGCTCCGAGATGACGTCGAGGGTCCGCCGCTGGTCGATGCAGTTGTAGCCGGCGATGGGGCTGGTCCGCGGGTCGCAGAAGCTGGGGTCGGGCCCCGTGCAGAGGCAGGTCGGCGGCGGAGGGCTCGGCGCGCCATTGCAGTTGGGCCCGCCGTCGGTGGCGAGCAGCACGAAGCGCGGGAGGTCGCCTGGGTCGGTGCGGTAGAAGTCCCGCACGTCCCAGAGGGCCGTCGCGGTGGGGGTGCCACCGCCCGGCTCGGTGGTCGCGAAGATGTCGAGCAGGCGCGAGACGTTCCGCGTCGCGGGGCGCAGGTCGAGCCCCGGCGCGCTCGAGCAGACCAGGTCGATGGTGGCGGGCTCGTCGGGTCGGAGCGGGCGTGGGAAGAACTTCGCCCCGACCTCGACCCGTCGATCGATGTCAGCGGTCAGCGCCCCACGCAGCGCGTCCCGCAAGAGGGTCCAGCGGTCGGGGCCACGCGGGGGATCGTTGCCGACGAGGTCGTATCGCATCGAGCTCGAGCGATCGACGGCGATGACGACCTGAGAGCCGCGTGTCATGAGCTCGAAGGTGCGCGGGACGCAGATCGGCGCGTCTTCGGGCACGTCGAGGGGTGTGTCGGTCGGCACGTCGAGCGGGGCGTCGATGGGCGCGTCCACCCCGCCGTCGAGCTCCGGCTCGGGGATGAGTAGGCCGGTCTTCGCGCCGCAGCCGGCGATGATGAGCGCGACGAGCGCGGATGCTCCCCTCATGGGTCCCAAGCGTTCCGCCGAATTGGACTCGCGTCCACCCCGATCGTCGCCGTGAGTTCCGTCCCCGAGGGAGCAGGGGGCAGCTGATAGGGTCCGCGCCATGACGAAGAAGGTCGCGGTCATCGGTGGGGACGGCATCGGTCCCGAGGTCGTCGCCGAGGGCGTGAAGGTGCTCGAGGCGCTGAAGGAGCTTCGCGGCTGGGCGATCGAGCTGCATCCCTTCGAGCTCGGGGCCGAGCGCTACCTGAAGGACGGCACGACCTTCCCCGCCGAGGTCTCGGACTTCATCGCGAAGGAGTGCGACGCCGTGCTCCTCGGCGCGCTCGGCGATCCGCGCGTGCCGGACATGAAGCACGCGCGCGACATCCTCTTCGGTCTGCGCTTCGGGCTCGACCTCTTCGTGAACCTCCGCCCGATCCAGTGCCTCCACGAGCGCCTGATGCCGCTCAAGGGTGTCCGCCCCGACGAAGTCGACATCATCGTGCTGCGGGAGAACACCGAGGGCATCTACGTCGGCATGGGCGGCACCTTCAAGCAAGGCACGCCCGACGAGGTCGCGACCCAGGTCGACCTGAACACCCGCAAGGGGGTCGAGCGCATCATCCGCGAGGCCTTCGAGATCGCGCGACGCACCGGGCGAAAGTCGGTGCACATGGCCGACAAGCACAACGCCATGCCCGACGCGCACGGCCTCTGGCTGCGCACCTTCCGCGAGGTCGCCACCGAATACCCCGAGATCGCCGCCCACCACGTCTTCGTCGACGCGCTCTGCCTCTACCTGGTCCAGGACCCTCGCCCCTTCGAGGTGATCGTCTCCTGCAACCTCTTCGGCGACATCATCACGGACCTCGGCGCGGCGCTCCAAGGCGGCCTCGGGATGGCGGCGAGCGGGAACGTGCACCCGGGGCGGGTGAGCATGTTCGAGCCCGTCCACGGCAGCGCCCCTCCCCTCGCGGGCAAGGACGTCGCGAACCCGCTCGCCACCGTGCTCACGGTCGGCATGTTGCTCACGCACCTCGGCTTCGAGGGCGAAGAGGCGCTGCTGACGCGGCTCGTCCGCGAGGCGATCGAGACCGGACATTGCACGCGCGAGGTCGGCGGCGACCTCGGCACGCGCGCGACCGGCGACTGGATCGTCCGGCGCTTGCGCGAAGAGGCGAAGTGATTGGAGCCGCAGGGACGCGCGGACTCACGGACGCGCGGCTCGGCGGCGCGCGGCTCGACGACACGCGGCGTTGCGAGGCAGGCGTGGGGTCGTAAGCTGCGCGCTCCGATCACCCACGAGGAGGAACGATGAAGCTCTCCGAGCTCGACACCGACGAAACGACCTGCCTGATGGGCCTCCTGCGCGAGGTCGTGCAGGCCGACGGGGAGTACAGCGTCGAGGAGCAGGCGCTGATGGACGAGATCCGAGCGGCCCTCGGCCCGGCGCGCTTCGACGCCGCGATCGCGGCCGCCAAGGACCGCTACCGCAGCCGCGCCGCCCTGCAGGAGCACGCGCAGACGCTGACGCGCGCAGAGGCGAAGACGCTCATCGTCGACACGCTCGTGCGGATCGCCGCGGTCGATGGCGTGGCGGAGGACGAGACGCGCCCGCTGCGTTGGCTGATGCGGACCTGGGGCCTCGAGCGGACCTCGCTGAGCTGAGCTGAGCTCAGCGTCATCATGGCCAAGGTCCGGGTCGACCAGCTCCTCGTCGAGCGAGGCCTCGCGCCGACGCGGGCGCGCGCGCGCGCGCTGGTGCTCGCGGGGCTGGTCTATTCGGGCGAGCGGCGCGTCGACAAGGCCGGTGACGCGCTGCCGTCGGAGGCTCCCCTCACCGTGCGAGGCGACGACAACCCCTTCGTCTCGCGCGGTGGCCTGAAGCTCGAGGGGGCCCTCGACGCGTTCGGCTACGACCCGGCCGGGAAGGTCGCCGCGGACTTCGGCGCCTCGACGGGTGGTTTCACCGACTGCCTCCTGCAGCGCGGCGCGCTCCGCGTCTACGCGATCGACGTCGGCTACGGACAGCTCCACCCGAAGCTGCGGGGCGACGCGCGGGTGGTCGTGATGGAGCGCACCAACGCGCGACACCTCGACGCCCAGAGCCTGCCCGAGCCCGTCGACGTCGTCGTGATCGACGCGAGCTTCATCTCGCTGGGCAAGCTCTTGCCCGCCGCGTGCGCCGTGACGCGCCCCGGCGGCGACGTGCTCGCGATGGTCAAACCGCAGTTCGAGGTCGGGCGGGCGCAGCTCGGAAAGGGCGGCGTCGTCCGTGACGAGGAGGCGCGCGCCGCCGCGATCGACGGGGTGGCCGCGGAGGCCGCGCTCCTTGGGCTCACCGAGCGCGCCCGCGCGGACGCCGCGCTCAAGGGACCCAAGGGCAACCACGAGGCGTTCCTCTGGCTGCAGCGCCCTCTCGAGACTTGACCCCTCGAGGAGGGTGAGCATCTTCCAGGCCCCGCGGGCGATCCTTCCGTGCGAAGGCGCCCGCGACGTGTTATCGAGACCCCCGATCCGGCGTCGTTCAAGGGTAGGACAGCGGACTTTGAATCCGCGAATCGTGGTTCGAATCCACGCGCCGGAACCAAGCCCAGCCCCGCTCCCCGCGGGGCTGTGGTCGTTCGGACGCGAGGGCGACGAAAGCCCGCCGCGAATCGCCCCGGAGTCGCTATGCTCCGGCCCGATGGAGACCATACGCACCCTCGAGCTGCCCGTGCCCTTACGCCGGCGCTTGCTTCACCTGCGGGGGCTCTGCGGCAACCACGCCGAGCCCTCGCTGGAGCTTCGCCAGCTCGCCGAGGTCGAGCGGGCCGTGGGCGCCCGGCTCGGCGATGGGCTGCTCGCGCTCTTGGCCTCCCGCGCGGGCGCGCTCGACGCGCTGGACGTCAGCCTCGAGAACATCCCGGCGCACACGCGGGAGCTCCACGCCGCGGGTGGCCCGCGGGGGATGCTCGGCCTCGGGCGCCACCCCGAGGGGCGTATGCTCTATGGGGTCACGGCGCTCGGCAGCCAGATCTGCCTCTACGACTCCGAGACGCGCTCGTCGACGATGCTGCCCGTCGAGCAATGGCTCGACCGCCTCATCGACGCCGAGAAGGAAGCGCTCCGCGAGATCGAGAGCGAGGAGAAGGCCCGCACGTTCAAGACGCTCTCGGACGAGGAGGTCGCCGCCTTCCAGCCACACGTGGTCGACAGCCCGCGCCCGGCGACCCGCTTCGTCCACCACCCCAAGTTCGGACGCGGCGAGGTCCTCCGAGAGATCGACTCCGGCGCGAAGCTGGAGATCCGCTTCCCCGGAGAAGAGAAGCCGAAGGTGCTGCTCGCGAGCTTCGTGCGCGCGGACGATTAGCCGTACCGGCGAGGATTCGGCGTCGCTCGGCGGTCCGAATCGACGAAGGACATGCAGAGCATGTTCGAGGAGATAGGCCGAAGGCCGGTCGAGCCGCCAAGCGGCGCCGAGGACAGGCGCAAACGGATCGTCAAATCCGCCGAGCACCTCTAGCCTGCGACTCGAACGAGCTGCGCCATTCTCAGCGGAGCGCGTCGTCGACGAGCTCGTCGAAGGCTTGCTTCATGCGGCCCGCGTCGCGGAAGCGCCGCCGTTCTTCGACGGTCAGCGCTTTGCGGAGGAAGGCGATGAAGTCTGGCGTCACCTTCCGGCGCACGCGGTCGAGGCCGGGCAGGGGCCACTCGTAGGGCCAGCGCGGGAGCTGACCGGCCAACATCCGATAGGTGAGCAGGCCGAGGCTGAACACGTCGCTGCGGAACGAGGGATGACCCATCGCCTGCTCGGGGGCGACGTAGCCGAGCGTGCCCGAGCCCGAGCCCGCGACACGCGTGCGCATCGCGAAGCGCGCGATGCCGAAGTCGATCAGCTTCGCCGACGGCCCCGGGAAGAGGATCACGTTGTCCGGGTTGATGTCGCAGTGGATGATCCGCCGCGCGTGCGCGTACGCGACCGCGTCGAGGATCTGAGACGTGAAGTCGAGCACCGTCGCGGCCGAGATCCGGTGGCGGAGGCGCGTCGCGAGGCTCCGCTCGCCGAGGGGATATGCGATGACGAGGCGGTTGCCGACGAACATCGCGTTGCGGATCTGCAGGATGTTCGGGTGGTCGAGCCCGCCCGTGATGCGCACCTCGCGGAGGAGCTCCTTGAGGCCGTCCTTGAGGAGGTGCTCGTGAGGGACCTTGAGCGCGACGTCGCGCCCCTCGACGGTGTCGTGGGCGCGATAGACCCGCGCGAAACCGCCCTTCCCGAGCAGCGCGAGGATCTTGTACTTCCCGAGCTCGAAGCCCTTCGGATACTCGTCCGGGCTCGGACTGCGCCTAGGCATCGAGACGCATAGTACACGCGCCAGGGGGTTCGAGTCGGGTATCCGCGGCCAAGGGCGCGATTCTCGCGCGACGCCTCGAGCGAGCGCTGATCCCAACGACGACCACTCACCCGCAGCCGACGTGGCGAGGCCTCCGTCGCGGCGACTCGCGGCGCCCATCGACGAGGTCCAGGCCTATGCGGAGGCGACGTGGCCCGGTCGCGCGCGCCGTGGGCCACGGGGCCACGGGTGGCGCACGACGCGGTGGCGCACGACGCGTCGTGCACGGGTGGCGCACGACGCGGTGGACGACGCGGTGGACCTCGTCCCTCGGACCTGTTATGCGAACGCCGTTCACTTCCTGGGGAGACGGCTGATGCGCGCGTGGATGACCGCGGTGTTGCTCTTGGCTTGTGGGGCGGCTTGTGGGGCGACGGCGAGCGGCGTCGATGACGGAGGTTCGCTCGGCGATGGGGGCGGGCGTGACGCGGCGCGAGCTCGTGACGCCGCCGCGGATGGGGAGGTCGACGAGGACGGCGGAGCGCCTCGAGATGGCGGTGAGCCCGTCGACGGCGGCGCGCCCCGCGATGGTGGCGAGCCGCCGCGCGACGCGAGCCCGCTCCGCTGCGCGCCGCCCGAGCGACCCGCCGCCGACCTCTACGTCGCCCCCGACGGTCGCCCCACCGCCGCGGGGACCCGCGAGGATCCGCTCGACCTCGCGACCGCGCTCTCGAGCGCCGGGCCCGTCCGACCGGGCCACCGCGTGGAGGTCGCGGGCGGCACGTACGTGGGGCGCTTCGCGAGCCGGGTGTCGGGGACGATGGCCGCGCCGATCGTGATCGCCGCGGCACCGGGCGCGCGCGTCACGCTCGACGGCAACGTCGCGGGCAGCGGGAGCGTGCTGCTCTTCGAGGGCTCCTGGGTCGAGCTGCACGGCCTCGAGCTGACGTGCTCGGGCCCGAGCGCGGACCGATGCGGGGACGGCGCCGAGATCTACGCGCGCAACTCCAAGCTGGTGAACTGCGCCATCCACGACACCTCGCAGGGCATCGGCTTCTGGTCGACCGCGGTGGACTCCGAGCTCTACGGGAACATCATCTACAACAACGGCTTCGAGGGCCCGACGCGTGGGCACGGGCACGCGATCTACACCCAGAACGCGACCGGCACGAAGCGCATCGCGCGCAACGTGATGTTCTTCGGCTACGGCTACGGCGTGCACGCCTACACCGAGGGCGGCTCGATCCGAGGGTTCGACTTCGTCGAGAACGTCTGGTTCCGGGCGGGCGCCTCGCGCCCTGGCAGCTCGACGATGGGGACGTCGGACGGCTTTCAGATCGGCGGCCTGACGCCCGTCGCCCGCGCACGCATCGTCGCCAACGAGAGCTTCGGTCCCACCGTCGGCGCCCGCAGCATGCAGCTCGGCTGGGGGGGCAGCGTGATGAACGAGGACATCACGCTGCTCGACAACTACATCGTGGGGCGGGTCGCCGCGAATGGGATGTGGGCGAGCGGCACGCTCGAGGGCAACGTCTTCCACAGCAGCCTCTCGGGCGTCGACCCGGCCGACTACCCCGCGAACGAGTGGCGCTCGTCGCTGCCCACCGGCAAGCGCGTGGTCGTCTGGGCGAATGCCCACGACACGACGCGGGCTGACCTCGTCCTCTACGACTGGGACGAGTCCGGCTCGGTGACCTTCGACGCCGACGACTTCCTCCCGGTGGGCGCGAGCTACGAGATCTTCAGCGTCTACGATCTCTGGGGTAGCCCGGTCGCGTCGGGCACCTACGAGGGCGGCGCGCTCAGCGTGCCGATGGGGGCCAAGCCCCCGCCGCAACCCCTGAACGCCGCGAGCGGCATCACGGGCGCCGACGATCCGGGGCGCGCCTTCGGCGTCTTCGTGCTCCGCTCCACCTGCGCAATCGGCACGCCGACCACGCCGGCGCGGGCGGGTCGTTAGAAGTCGCGAGAAGCAAGCTCAGTCTTCGCAGGCCGCTCGGCGGTGGGCAGCGAGCAAAGCGAGGCGCTCGTGGGAACCGGGGCGTCACGCCCCGTGCAGAGGCGCTGGCGACCAGGCGACAGCCCCCGTCGCGATCGGGGCGATCCCGAACAACGTCTCGGTCTCCCCTGTAGAGAGGCGCTGGCGACAGCCTCTCGGAGGAGGAGCTCAGTCGTCGTCGTCGTCGTCTCGCCGGCTCGGGTGCACGCCGTGCTTCTTCGCGAGCTTGTGCAGGTATTTGCGGTCCATCTCGACCGCGCGGGCGGCGGCGGAGATGTTGCCGGCGTGCTGCTCGAGCAGCCACGCGACGTAGCGCTTCTCGAAGGCCTCCTCGAAGCGCGCCTTCGTCTCGCGGTACGAGAGCGAGAGCTCGAAGACGCTCCCCATCGGCTCGTCCGAGCCGCCGAGCGCGCTGCCCATCGGGACGTGGCCGAGTCGAATCTCGGGATCGCCCGCGGCGCGGGCGAGGTAGGCCGCACGGGCGAGCACGTTGCGGAGCTCGCGCACGTTGCCCGGCCAGTCGTGTCCGCCGAGCGCGTCGATCGCGCCCCGCGAGATCACGAGCGGCGGGTCGCTCGGTTGCTCGGCGCTGAGGGTCGTGAGCAAGTTGTCGACGAGCATCGGGAGGTCGTCGAGGCGCTCACGGAGCGGCGGGAGCTCGATCGGGACGACGGCGAGCCGGAAGTAGAGGTCCTCGCGGAACTTCCCGCGTTGCACCTCGAGCTGGAGGTTGCGCTTGGTCGCCGCGATGACGCGGATGTCGACGCGGTGCTCGCGGCTCCCACCCACGCGCCGGAACGAGCGCTGCTCGAGGGCGCGGAGCAGCTTCGGCTGGAGGTCCAGGGGGAGCTCGCCGATCTCGTCGAGGAAGAGCGTGCCTCCGTCCGCCAGCTCGAACGCGCCCTGGCGGGCGGCCGAGGCGCCGGTGAACGAGCCCTTCTCGTGCCCGAAGAGCTCGCTCTCGATCAGGTTTGCCACGACCGCGCCGCAGTCGACGATGACGAAGGGCCGATCCCGCCGCGGGCTCGATTGGTGGATCGAGCGGGCGAGCACGTCCTTGCCCGTGCCGGTCTCGCCGCCGAGGAGCACGGTGGCGTCGCTCGGCGCGAGCCGCTCGAGGAGGCCGAAGATCTGACGCATCGGGATCGAACGCCCGACCGCCTCGCCGAAGCGATCCCGGTCCGAGGGCAGCATCTCGATGCGCTCGGAGAAGGTGCGGACCTTCAGCTCGATCTTGCCGACCGTGAGGATCGCGCCGGGCCGCAAGAAGGCCTCGCGGATCTCGGCGCCGTCGAGGAGGGTGCCGTTGGTCGAGCCGAGGTCTCGCAAGACGTAGCCGCGCGCCTCGCGGATGATCTCGCAGTGGTTGCGCGAGACGGTCTGGTCGCGGAGCACGAGGTCGTTGTCGACGGTCTTGCCGATCCGGCAGATGTCGCCCGAGACGATGTGCTCGACGCCCTTCTGGTCGCCCGCGAGGACCACGAGCGAGAGGCGCGGGAGCTCGACGACGCCGACCCGCCCGAGCTCCGTGCGGACGCTGGTGCCTTGGCTCATTGGAGCCCTCCGATGGCGGCGCGGCCGCCCCAGGACGGCTCGAAGAGGTCGAGGGAGACGACGCCGTCGGTCGGGACCCGGAGGCCGCGCGCGAGGTGGCGCGCGCCCTGGTCGTCGCGGAGGGTCACCTGGACCTCGTAGCGGCCTGGCATGAGGCTGAGCTCGTGATCGAGCCCGGCTGGGAAGCCAGAAGGCCGGGAGAAGCGGGCGGATTGCTCTTCCTCGCCGTCCCTCACGAAGGTGACGTGGGCCTCGCGCACGGTGGCGTGGCTGGGGCCGAACCGGTAGCGGAGATGGACGTCGCGCGGGAAGGACTCGCTGAGCGTGGAGCCCACGACCAGCAAGCCCACGAGGAGCACGAAGGCCCCGAGCCGACGGCGGTTCGTCTGGACGAATCGGAGCAGCCGCTGCCCACGGGGCGGGTCGACGGGGTCGAGCACGCGCCCAGGCTATCGCCGTCGACGTTGGGTGACCAGCGATTTTGGGGGCCGCGGCCCCCTCCGAACGAGAAGGTCGGCCGGTTCGCGAGCTGGCGGCTTGGAGGGGGGTGCCCGATCGGGCTGTGGCGACCGGCTGGCGAACCGCACCTCGAACGGTGGCTGTCCGAGGCCGTCGGCTGGGTCTTGGCGACTGGGGCTCGCTCGAGGGTAACGCGCAGGGGCAGGGGCACGAGCGAGAGCAGGGGCAGGGGCAGGGGAAGGGGACTGCTTCACCTCTTCCCGCCTTCCCGCCGTTTCTTGTCCGCTTCCGCGCGAGGGTGCTAGGTTACTTCGTCGTCAGGCGCGAATGCACTTCGCTGGACACTGCTGTCACGTCTCTGGCTCCCACGGTCGACGCCCCCGCCGCCAAGGTGAGCGTGCGCCTTCGCGCGCTCGCGGCGCCGATCCCCTTCCAAGCGCCTCCCACGAGCCCCATCTTTCTCGGCAGAGGCCCCTCTAGACCATGCTGCCGCTTCCCGAGCTCGTATCCAAAGTCCGCGCCTATCACCCGCAGGCGGACGTCGAGCTCATCGAGAAGGCGTATCGCTACAGCGAGCGCATGCACGAGGGGCAGAAGCGGAAGTCCGGCGACCCGTACTTCATCCACCCGACCCACGTCGCGGGCATCATCACCGAGCTCCGGCTCGACACCTCGAGCCTCTGCGCGGCGCTCCTGCACGACGTCGTCGAGGACACCGACGTCACCGAGAAGGACATCGCCCAACAGTTCGGCGAGGAGGTCGCCTTCCTCGTCGACGGCGTGACCAAGCTCGGCAAGGTGAACTTCGCCTCCAAGGAGGATCGGCAGGCGGAGAGCTTCCGCAAGATGCTCATCGCGATGGCGCGCGACATCCGCGTGCTGCTCGTGAAGCTGGCCGACCGCCTCGACAACATGCGCACGCTCGAGCACATGAACGTCGACTCACAAGAGCGCATCGCCAGCGAGACGATGGAGATCTACGCGCCGCTCGCCGGTCGCCTCGGCATCCATTGGATCAAGGCCGAGCTCGAGGACCTCGCGTTCCAATACCTGCACCCCGACGCGAGCGAGGACCTGCGCCGCAAGGTGGGCGAGACGTCGATCGAGACCGACCGCTACGTCGACGAGGTCACGACGCAGCTGCTCAAGATGCTCGTCTCGCGGGGCTTCGCGCTCGACGTGAGCGGTCGCCAGAAGCACCTCTACTCGATCCACAAGAAGATGCGCCGGCAGGGCATCGAGTTCGAGCAGGTCCAAGACCAGGTCGCCTTCCGCTGCATCATGGAGACGGTCGCGGATTGCTACGCCGCGCTCGGCGTGGTGCACAGCGAGTGGACGCCCATCCCCGGCCGCTTCAAGGACTACATCGCGCTGCCGAAGCCGAACATGTACCAGTCGCTGCATACGACCGTGATCGGTCCGCGCGGGCGGCGCATCGAGGTGCAGATCCGGACACACGAGATGCACCGCACCGCCGAGCTCGGCATCGCGGCGCACTGGAAGTACAAAGAGCGCTCGGCCGGGCTCGAGCGCCGCGACGCCGAGCGCTTCGCGTGGCTCCGGCAGCTCATGGAGTGGCAGAAGGAGCTCGAGGATCCGACCGAGTTCCTCGAGTCCGTGAAGGTCGACCTCTTCCCGGAGGACGTCTACGTCTTCACCCCGAAGGGCGACGTAAAGACCTTCCCGCGCGACGCGACGCCCATCGACTTCGCCTACTCGATCCACTCCGAGGTCGGCTCGCATTGCACGGGCGCGCGCGTGAACGGCGTGATGGTCCCGCTCCGCCACAAGCTCCGCAACGGCGACGTCGTCGAGATCCTCACGAGCAAGAACCAGCAGCCCTCCAAGGACTGGCTCGACTTCGTCGTCACCGGACGCGCGCGCTCGCGCATCCGCACGCACTTCCGCACGAAGGAGCGCGCCCGCTCGATGAAGCTCGGTCGCGACCTGCTCGAGCGCGCCCTCCACAAGCACAACCTCTCGTTCTCGCGCTGGCTGAAGACCGGCGAAGTGAAGAAGACGCTGGAGGAGCTCGGGCTCCAGAGCGAAGAGGACCTCTTCGCGCACATCGGCTACGGCAAGGTGGACGTCTCGAAGGTCCTCGACATCGCCGACCCGAAGGAGCCCGAGAGCAAGAAGCAGCTCGCGCCGAGCTTCTTCGAGAAGACGGTCCGCAAGGTCACCCGCAAGGACGCCGACGCCACCATCCGCATCGACGGCCTCGACGACGTGCTCGTCCGCTTCGGGAAGTGCTGCACGCCGGTGCCGGGTGACCCGGTCGTCGGCTGGATCACACGCGGTCGCGGCGTGACCATCCACCGTCGAGGTTGCCCGCGCTCGATGGAGCTCGACCCCCAGCGCCGCATCGAGGTGAGCTGGTCGAGCGACACGAAGATGGAGCTGCCGGTCTCGCTGCGCGTCACGACGAACAACAGCCCCGGCATCCTCTCGAAGGTCTCGAGCGTGTTCACCGAGAACGGCCTGAACATCAACGAGGCCATCTGCCGCACCCAGGACGACGGCCGGGCGGTCAACACCTTCCTCTTCACCGTGGACGACCTCGCGCGGCTGCGGAACGTCATGCGGGGCATCGCGAAGATCACCGGCGTGCAGGACGTCGAGCGCGTGTAAGGGCGTGGGCGACGGAACCGCGCCCGGGGCGCTCCCGACGCCCCCGGAAAAGGCGACGAAACCCGCCTCGCGCGGTACACCTCGGCCCGTGCGCCCCCCCGCGCCCAGAGGTCCTCGCGGAAGGAAGCGCACCGCTTTCTTCGCCGCCGCCGCGCTCGTGCTCGCGGCGGCGCCGTCGCGCGCGCAGATCCCGGGCGAGCTGGACCGGCGTCCGCTCGCCTCGATCGTGATCGACGGCGACGGAGGGGTGCTCGATCCGAGCGCGCTCGAGCTCCCGGTCGGCGCCCCCGTCGATCGCGCCGCCTTGCGCGCCCTCGTCCAGCGCCTGCTCGCGAGCGGACGCTGGGCCGACGTGCAGGTCGAGGTCGCGCCGGAGGGGCGCGGGGTGCGTGTCTTCGTCCGCCTGACGCCGCGCGCGCTGCTCACGCGGATCGACGTCTTCGGCAACTCCGTGGTCGACACGAGCGATCTGCTGCGGGAGCTCCACCTCTCGGCGGGCATGGAGCTCGACCCGGGCGCGCTCGGCACGTTCGACGCGAAGGCGCGCGCGCTCTACGCCGAGCGCGGCTACGAGCAGGCGCGGCTCGAGCACGAGCTGCGCGACACGGACGACCCGGCGCGCAAGGTGCTCATCCTGCGGATCGCCGAGGGCGCCCCCACCCGCATCCGGCGCGTGGTGCTCGACGGCGACCCGCTCCCCGCGCGCTGGTCGACGCGGCGCACGCTCGGCGTCGCCGAGGGCGACGTGCTCGAGGCCCGCACCCTCGAGGACGCGCTGCAGGCGGGAGAGGCCGAGCTCCGCGCCGAGGGCTGGCTCGAGGCGGCGCTTGGCCCCTTCGAGATCCGGCGGAGCGAGGCAGGCGTCGACGTCGTCGTTCGTAGCCGCATCGGCCCTCGCTACGAGCTGGCCATCCGCGGCAACGAGCCCTTCTCCCGCTCGGCCATCGAGGAGACCCTCTCGCTCGGCGACGAGCGCCTCGTGGCGGGCGCGGAGGCGACTTTGGCGGCCCGCGTCGAGGACTTCTACCGTCGGCGCGGGTTTCCGGACGCGCGAGTCCGGGTCTGGCGCGGCGCCCCCGACGAGGCCGCGACGGATCGGGAGGCCTTCGACCCCACCCTCCTCGGGCAGCGCCGCCGCGGGCGGGTGACCACCGCGTACGCGCCCGAGCGCGCGGCCCTGCGGGTCGAGATCCGTCCGGGCGTCCCGCTCGTCGTCCTCTCGCGCCGCTACCCCGGCGCCGCGCACTTCGAGGGCAGCTTCCTCGACAACCAGATCGCGACCTATCTGCAGGAGATCGTCGACGAGAGCGGGCTCTTCGATCCGGTCGACGTCTTCGACGCCGACCAGCTCCTCGGGCCGCGGAGCGTGCCGCGCATTCAAGCGCCGCCGCTCGACGTCGACCCGAAGAGCATCTGGTTCGAGTCCGCCTACGAGCGCGCGGTCGAGCACATCCGCGAGCTCTACGAAGCGGAGGGTTTCCTCGACGCGCGCGTGGGGCCGGCGCGGCTGCAGATCGTGGCCGCCGCGGACGCCCGCCCGAGCGCCGATCCGCGCGCGCGGCGTACCCGCGCGATCGTCGAGGTCCCCGTCGTCGAGGGGCCGCGGACGATGCTCCACGGGCTCGAGCTCCGAGGCGAGCGCGCCCTGGACGCGCGCACGATCGCGGAGGCCTCGCGGCTCGTCGACGGGCAACCCTTCAGCTACCTCGCGCTCGAGCGGGCGAAGGGCCGCATCGAGGCGCTCTACCGCGACCGCGGCTACTTCTACGCGCGGCTCACGTCCGAGGTGCGCTTCAGCCGCGACCGGACCCGCGCCACCGTCCTGCTCCGCATCGAAGAGCGCTACGAGGTGCACGTCGGGGAGATCCTGGTGCGCGGCGCGACCCAGACGCGCGAGCGCCTCATCCGCCGGATGATCCCGATGGCCGAGGGCGACCTGCTCACGCCGGGGATCCTGCGCGCGACCCAGGAGCGGCTGCTCGCCTTGGGCGTGTTCAACGGCGTGAACGTCGCGCCGCAGGACGAGGATCTCCCGGGGGTGGTCAAGCCGATCGAGATCACGATCAGCGAGCGCCGCCCGCAGTACATCGACTTCCGCGCGGGCATCTCGACCGGTCAGGGTCTGCGCTTCGGCGCCGAGTACGGCTACCGAAACCTCTTCGGCACGGGCCTCTCGCTGACGCTCGGCGCGCGCTTCGGCTATCAGTTCATCTTCCTCGACGAGATCGTCGAGCGTCGATACAAGGCGCTCGCGCTCGAGGACCGGCTCGAGCGGCGCGTGAACGTGACGCTCGGCATCCCGTACATCGGCCTGCCGAACGTGCGGGCGAGCCTCACGGTCGCCCACATCCGCGAGAACGCACGTAACTTCGGCATGGACCGGAACGCGATCGATCTGAGCTTCTGGTGGCGCCCCATCCGTCCGCTGAGCTTCCAGTGGATCAACGGCGTGGAGAACAACGACGTCGACATCCTCGATGGGCTCGATTACCAGCGCTTGCTCGAAGAGGTCGTCGACAACGTGCGACTGCGCAACCTGCTCCGCGTCCCCGAGGGCTCGAGCACGTTGATCGCCTCGCAGCTCGTGGTGGGCCTCGACCGTCGCGACAACCCCTTCAACCCCACGCGCGGCTACCTCCTCACCGGCAGCGCCGAGTGGGCGCGCACGCTGCGCACCGAGGTGATCACCAACGCGATGGGGGAGGAGACGCAGTTCTTCAGCCACCACCTGCGCATTCAGGGCAGCGCGAGCGGCTACGTCCCGCTCGGCGCCCAGAAGCGCTTCGTGGTGGCGATGCAGCTCAAGCTCGGCCGGGTGATTCACCTCGAACGCGGGAGCGACACCTACCCCAACCGGCAGTTCTACTTGGGCGGCGTCGACACGATCCGCGGGTACTTGCAGGACGCGCTGATCCCCCAAGACGTGGCCGACGAGCTCGCCCGGGATCCGGACTTGAGCGCCGGGCCCCGCGGCGCGATCCAGGGCGGCGACGTGTTCATGGTGCTCCGGGGCGAGCTCCGCTTCCCGATCACCAGCAGCCTGAGCGGCGGCGCCTTCGTCGACCTGGGCAACTCATGGCGCGACGCGCGTCCAGGCACGCTCGAGCCTTGGAACTTGCGCCCGACCGCGGGCCTCGGCCTGCGCATCGGGACGCCCGTCGGCCCGATCTCCCTCGACTACGGCATCTTGCTCTTGCGCCGAGAGGAGCTCGCGGAGCCCTTCGGGAGCTTTCACTTCAGCATCGGGCTGTTCTAGAAGCGCAAGCAGTCCCCTGCCCGTGCCCCTGCCCATGCCCCTGCCCGGACCTCATCGTTCCGAGCTTCCCCAAACCGCCGCAGGGGCAGGGGCACGGGACTACTTCGACTTCGGTTCCTCGCCGGTTCCTCATCACGGGCCCCTCATCACGGCCCCTTCTGTTCCTTCTTTCGAACCGCCGCAGGGCAGGGGCACGGGCAGGGGCAGGGGACTGCTTGGACTTCGGTTCGCCTCACGCCCCTTCTGCTCCTTCTTTCGAACCGCCACAGGGCAAGGGCACGGGCAAGGGCGTGGGCAGGGGACAGTTTCTACTCAACATCCGCCGTGGAAGCGGCGGGCGGCGGTGGGGAAGATCTTCCCCGGGTTGAGGATCCCGCGCGGGTCGAAGACTTCCTTGATGCGCTCTTGGAGCGCGATCAGCGGCGCGGGCTGCTCGATCGGCAGATAGGGGGCCTTGAGCACGCCGATGCCGTGCTCGCCGCTGAGGGTGCCGCCGAGCGCGATGGTCCGCTCGAAGAGGCCGCGGATGGCGGCGTCGACGCGGGGGCGGTCGTCGGGGTCGTCCCAGAGGAGGTTCACGTGCAGGTTGCCGTCGCCCGCGTGGCCGTACGTCATCACGCGGACGCCGTGGCGCTCCGAGAGCTCGGCGCACGTCGCGAGGAGGTCCGCGATGCGGCTGCGCGGGACGACGACGTCCTCGCTCAGCTTGAACCGCGCCTGCGCGCGCATCGTGTAGCTCATCTCGCGGCGCGCGCTCCAGAGGCGCTCGCGCTCGGGGCCGCTCTTGGCGATGAGCACGTCGAGCGCGCCCGCGCCGAGCATGGTGCTCCCGACCCGGTCGACCAGCCCGTCGAGGTCGGCTTCGTCGCCGTCGACCTCCACGAGGAGCATCGCGCCAGCCTCCGTCGGCACGTCCAGACCCATGCGCGGTCGGAGCACGTCGAGCGCGAAGGAGTCGAGGAACTCGAGGCAGCGTGGCATCACACGCGCGCGGAGCGTCGCGGTGATCGCCTGCCCGAGCGTGCGCGCGTCCGGCAAGAAGACGAGCAGCGTCGCCACCGCCTCGGGCCGAGGGACGAGCCGCAGCGTCGCCTCGGTGATCACCGCGAGCGTGCCCTCGCTGCCGACGATGAGGCTCGCGAGGTCGTAGCCCGTGACGCCCTTGGCGGTCGGCTTGCCGACGCGGAGGATGGTGCCGTCCGCCGTCACGACCTCCATGCCGAGCACCCAATCGCGGGTGACCCCATAGCGGAACGCGCGAGGCCCGCCGGCGTTGCACGCGAGGTTGCCCCCGATGCGGCAGCTCGCGAGGCTGTTGGGATCGGGGCCGTAGAAGAGCCCCTCAGCCTCGACCGCCGCGTGCAGGTCGCCGAGGATCATCCCCGGCTGCACGACGACGCGCAGATCGTCCGCCTCGACGCCGCGTAGATCCGCCATGCCTTCGAGCGCGAGCACGAGCCCGCCCGGCACCGGCACCGCGCCACCGACGCGGCCCGTGCCACCCGCGCGCGGCGTGATGGGGACGCGGTGCTCGTGGCAGGCGCGTAGGATGGCCGAGACCTCCCGCGCGCTCCGCGCGTGGATCACGGCCTCGGGCACGACCGGGGTCGTCTCGCTCTCGTCCCGCGCGTACGCCTCGCGCCGCTCGAGCTCGCGCACGACGGCGCCGCTCGCGCAGGCGCGGTCGATCGCGAGGAGCGCCGCGTCGAGGCTCATGAGGGGAACCTTGCGCTGAGCGCGGGGTGGGTCAACCACGCGCACGGACCTGAAAAGGACGCTCAGCCGATTCGCAAGCCGCCGTACTGGACGGCGCGCAGCGAGCGGAGCGAGCGCTTCGAAGTGGAATCGTTCGAAGCGGAGTGGACGAAGTCCACGGATCCGAACGATTCCACGAGAGTGTCGGGCCACGCGCGAGCGTGGACCCGACCCAGGCTCGTGGGAGTCGGCCTCGCGGGGCATCAGGCCCCCGTAGGGGGGCGACGCTCCTAAGGACGTGCCTGGCTCGGGTGCACGTTCCCGGACGGGTGGCGTCGCGGATCTCACCTCTGCTCGGCTGGTTGGCGGGCGAAACCGATCGAGCTTCGTCAGCGCACGATGATCTCGCGCTCATCCTGGACCGACAGCCCGCCCGGCTCGCGCACGACTGCGCGGACCCGCACCCGACGCCCGACGATGGTGGACGGATCGAAGGTATCGAAGACCAAGAAGTCGCCGACCCGCGTCCAGCACCCACCGTCGTCGTCGTAGAGGACACGGCGAATGGTGAGGATGCGCTCGAGCTCTTCGGAGACCTGCCCCCCGGTCTCAGCGTCATGGCCCCAGACCTGCAGGCGAGCGTCCATCGCCTCGATGGCGCACGCGCGAAAGGTGACGTCGATATGGTACCCCCCCTGTGGCCCCATCACGAGCGGAAGCTCGGCCCCGTCCTCGAGCGGGACGTGCTCGGTGACGCCCGTGCCGATCGCAAGACTCGGTGGGGGCGGCCCCGTGTCCTCCGGCCGAAGGACATCGACAGGCACCGCGTCCGGCGGAGGGGAGATGCCCGCATCGGGGATGGTCGCGTCGGGGCTCGAGGCCGCGTCGGGGACATCACCCTCCAGTGCTGGGCAGGCGCTGGTGAGCGCAAGCAAGAGGAGGCGAGCGGGCGAGGCCACCTGGGAAGCTTCGCAACGTGGAGCGTCCCGGGCAATGGCGCTCCGGCCTCGATCGCGTCCCGGCCTCCGCAGCCGAAAGGTAGGTGTGCGTTCGCGGCCACCAGGCGCCCCAAACTGCACCACCCAAGGCGCCACAAACTGCACCACCCACTGGCGGTAAATCCGGCATCACTGCATCATGCTGGGCGTGCTGAACGCTTCGCTTCGCGTGGTGCTCCCGACGACCGTGTTCGCCCTCGTGCTCCCCACGTTCGGGTGTGGCGACGACGACGTGTCCCCGCCCATCATGTTCGATGCCGGGCCGCGTCGCGATGCGGGCGCCGACGCGGGCATGGACGACGGTGGCCCAGAGGAGGACGCGGGCGAGCGCCCAGACTCGGGGCCGATCGAGCCTGGTGACTGCTCGACGACGCCCGAGGACCGCGTCGTGCTCGTCGATGATGTCCGGATCCGGGACCGCCGCGTGGCGCTCGCCGCGGGCAGCGAGGGCATCCTCGCCGCGTGGGTCCACAGCACGGGCGGCTTCGACGAGCTCTTCAGTCGGCTGATCCCGCGCGACGGCGAGCCCGAGCCGAGGGTGCAGCTCACGACCTCGTTCGCCCAAGATCGCGCCCCCGCGCTGCTCTGGACGGGGTCGGGGTATCTCGTCGGCTGGCATGACAACGACGGCCGCGGCTTCGAGGTCGTCACCCGCGCCTTGAACGCGCGGGGCGAGCCGACGGCCGACGCGCGCACCCTGACGACCGTCCGCGAGGGCCACGTCCACGACTCGGTCGCGTTCGCGCGCACCGAGTCGGGGATCGTCGCGACCTTCGTCGAGGAGCAGATCGCAGCCGCCGCGCGGCGTCTGCAAGCCGTGGCGATCTCGAGCGCGGGTGTACCGATGGGCACGGTCCGTGCTGTCGCGGATCCACCCGTGAGCGCGCCGAGCGCGGCGGGCCGCGGCGAGGGAAGCGTCGTCGTCTGGGTGCGCTCGGGCGCGACCGAGTCGTCGGTCCGGAGCCGCGCGCTGGCCGCGGACCTGACGACGGTCGGTGGGGTCGGCGACGTGAGCGTCGCGATGGCGGCGGCGGGCACGGTGGACGTCGCCCAGACGCCGGGGGGCCAGCTCGGCGCCGTCTACGACGTGGACGTCGGCGGCGGCGGGTCTCGGCTCGAGGTGCGCTTTCGCGCGCTCGACGGCTCGACCGGCGCCGGGACCGGGCTCGAGCAGCTCGTCACCGCGGGGACGGATACGGGTCGCGACCCTGGGCTCGCGGCGTTCTCGGGCGGCTTCGCGGTCGGCTACCGCGGGCTCTCTGGGGCGGGCCTCGAAGGGCCCCGCATCCGCTTGGCGCTGGTGGACGCGCGCGGCGCCCTGGTCGAGACCCTGGATCTCGACGAGACGACCCCGACCGGCGGCCCGGTGCGGGTGGCCGTCGGCTTCGACGGGACCGTCGTCGTCGCCTGGGCGGAGCTCGGCGAGATGGGGACGCGCGTGGTGGCGAGGAGGATTCGATGTCGAGAGTGAGCGCGTTCGGGGCCCTCGCCCTGTTGTTGGTCTTCGGTTGCGGTGGTGATGACACGCCGCCCCCGATCGGGCGTGACGCGGGGCCGCGCGACGCGGGCTCCGCGGACTCGGGCGACCCGAGCGCCGTCGACGGGAGCTCACCCCAAGATGCCTCACCAGACCACGACGGCTCGACGCCGCTCGATGACGGTGGTCGTCCCGACTCCGAAGGCAGCACGGATGGGTCGGTGGCGCCGGGCGGCGACTGCTTCGACGACGCTGGCGTCTACGATCTCTGTCGATGCACGGTCGAGACCTGCGATCCGAGCGCGGACACCTGCGCCGAAGGGTTGCGGTGCTTGCCGGACGGTTGTGGTCGTTCGACCTGCCAGCCGGGGGGCCTAGGATGTGTCACGGCCAGCGACTGCCCAACCGGGAGCACGTGCCGTTCGGTACGAGGATACGATGGAGCCCCGACCGACGTCTGCGATCGCCCCGGACCGGGATGCGCCGACTCCCGCGACTGTGCGCCTGGGCAGTCGTGCTCAGCGGCTGGGGTTTGTGAGCTTCGCCGCGTCCCGTGCGCGAGCGATGCCGACTGCGGTTTTGGCTTCTTCTGCAACGTACGAGACAATTACAGCCTCCCCTACTGCCAGCGCATCGCGCGTCGTTGCGAGACGATCTTTGGCGCATGCCCTCCATTCTTCAGCTGCGTCGACGTCGACCGCGACGGGGTCTTCGAGTGCCGCGCGGGCGGCGCGGGCTGCGACACGAACGACGACTGCGTCGGCGACATTTGCGGCTACGACCCCACCATGGAGGATCTCGTCTGCGGCAACCACGGCCCCTGTCGCTTCGCGGCGGACTGCGGACCCGGCTTCACCTGCGCCGACACCTGGGGCGACGGCGTGACCGAGTGCGTGCCGACGGCAGGCACCTGCACGAGGACCGCCGATTGCGCCAGCCCGGCGATCTGCACGACCCTCGCAGCGGGCGGCGCACTTGGCTGTCACGATGGAACCTGAACGGACTCCGCACTTTTTTCCGATCGCACAGAAATTTCGCCGGATCCAAGTGTCTGTTTTCCAAGTGATTTCCAGTACGCCACCGCGGCGCACATCCTGCATCCCTCCACCGGAGGAGACGCGATGAGAAGATATCTCGCTCTGACCATCTGGGCCGTGGGTCTCGCCTCCTGTGATGGCGTCGAGGCGGTCCCGCCGAGCCCGGACCGCTCCCCACCGATCACGCTCTCCTCCGACGCCGGCGCGTTCTGCGCCGAGCCCGAGGCTGGCTGCCCGTGCGCGATGAACGCGGAGCCGACCCCCTGCTACGTCGAGCCCCACAACCGCGCCGACGGCCAGCTCGTCTGCGGTGCGGGCACCCGCTACTGCGAGGGCGGCGTCTGGGGCGAGTGCGCCCACGTCCAGACCTACGAGATCACCGGGCCGCTCCTGCTCACCTTCTCGAGCGGCACGTGCAACCCCTGCAACCCCGACTGCACCGCGACGATCGATCGACCGACGGCCGGAGACCTCGACGACACGAACAGCTCGGGCGTCGAGTACGACCCGGGCGCCGGCGGCATTCGACTGCCCCCGAGCACGACCGGGATGCCGACCAGCCCAGACCGGGACCGGGACGGAATCCCCGACATCGCCGATGACTGCCCCGACACCCCGGGGCCGCCCGAATACTTCGGCTGCCCCCCAGGCAGTCGCGACCCCGGCATCTTCCACGAGCTGCCCTTCGGCGGCCCGACGGTCGTCGACCCCTGCATCATCGACGTGCAGGTCCGAACCGTCGACGTCTACTTCCTCATCGACACGACGGGATCGATGGGCGGCGAGATCGACAACCTTCGAACAGGGCTGACCAGTGGGACGCTCATCCCGGGGTGCTCGGGTGGCATCATTGGAGCGATCCGCTGTGAGATCCCCGACGCATGGTTCGGCGTAGGGTACTTCGATGACATCCCGGTCTCACCGTTTGGCGGCGCAGGTGATGACGTCTATCGCAACCTCCTCAGCATCACGGACAACGTGGCGGCAGCACAGGCTGGCGTGAACGCACTAACGCTGCATTGGGGCAACGATTGGCCCGAATCGCAGACGCAAGCGCTGTATGCGGTCGCGACGGGGCAAGGACAGGGGACTTACCTTCCCACGGGTCCGACCTGCCCTGCTGGGCGCTTCGGGTACCCGTGCTTCCGACCCGACTCGATCCCGGTCGTCATTCTCTTCACCGACGCCCCTGCGCACAACGGACCGAGCTACCCACCCGAAGCAGGTCGCTCCATCGGGGGCGGTGGATACCGGCGCGTTGGGTGTGACTCGGCGGGATGGTGCTGGGCCTTCTGGCAAGGGAACGCTTCATTCAATCCCGGCTGGATCCAATGTACGAGCAGCACCTACGGGACCTGCTACTACGCAGGGCAAGGCCCGTATACGGGAGTGACACCGACTCGGAGTTGGGATCAGGTGGTCACGGCGCTGGTCGACCGAGGGATCAAGGTCATTGGCATCGACTCGTCGGGCAACGGCACGCTCGCTGGTGCGAACCCTGCCGTCGTGTCGGACCTCCGCGCGCTGGGCTTGGCCACGAACTCGGTCAACGCCGCTGGTGACCCTTTCGTCTTCCACATCCCCTCTAACGGGACTGGGCTCTCGACGGCGGTGGTTGAGGCTGTGCGTGAGCTCGCCGATTACTCTCGCTTGGACGTCAGCGCGATCGCCATCGACAACCCCGCGACCCCCGGCTTCGACGAGCGGACCTTCGTCCAGAACATCGTGGCCGCGAGCTGGGGCCCCCGCGGGAGCTGCCAGTCGCGGAGCGGCAATCGCTTCAACGGCTGTCTGCCCGGCACCGACACGAACTTCGAGGTCTCCTTCCGCAACGACGTCGTCCCGCCAGCGGCGACGGCGCAGACCTTCACCTTCTGGATCCGGGTCCTCTTCAACGACTCGACGATCGCCTTCGAGAAGGAGGTCCGCATCGTGGTGCCGCCCGGCGTGCCCGCCTGCGCCACGGTCGAGGTCGGCGCGACGCGGGTCACCCCGAACATCATGTTCGTCGTGGATCGCTCGGGCTCGATGGACCTCAACTTCGGGCCGGGGATCACCCGTTGGCAGGCCGCAAAGGACGCGATCATCGGCCGCACGGGGACGGGCGCCGACCGTGGTGTCGTCGGCGAGCTCGAGTCCACCGTCCGTTTCGGCCTCCAGACCTACCCTGGCGGCGCGAGCGCGTGCCTCCCGCTCCGCGGGACGGCGGGCTCACGATCGATGACGCTGAACAACTACACGGCGATCAACGCCTTCTTCCGCCCGGAGACGGCGAGTGGAGGGACCCCGACGCACGCCGCGCTCCGGCAGGCGTACGACCAGATCGTCGCCTCGCCCCCGCCCGATGGGCCCCCGTTCATCGTCCTCGTGACCGACGGTGAGCCAAATGGGTGCACCACCGGCTGCACCTGCGTCGGTGGAAACGCCCGTGCGCAGGTCGTCCAGGAGGTCCAGCGAGGCTTCACGCTCGGGATCCGGACATTCGTCGTCAGCGTCGGGACCGACGTCGCGACGACTCACCTGCAGGACGTGGCGAACGCGGGCGTCGGCGCGGCGGGCGCGCCCTTCTGGGTCGCCACCAACCCGGCGGGCCTCACGAGCGCCATCCGAGAGATCATCGGCGGCGCACGCTCGTGCGAGATGGACGTCTCGGGCGCGATCGACGCCGACGTCGCGTGCATGGGCGAGGTGCGCCTCGGCACGCGCTTGTTGATGTGCAACGAGCCAGCGACGACGATGTCGTGTGCGGGCCGCACCGGCTGGCGTCGGGTGAGCTCGAGCGCGATCGAGCTCTGCGGCTCGGATTGCGACGCCCTCCTCGCCGACCCGGACGCCGTGCTGACGGGGCAGTTCCCCTGCGCGCCGATCACCGGCCGTTATTGGCGGACCTACGACGCCACCGAGACGTGCGCGATCCCGCCCAACCGCCCGCGATGGGGCGCGCTGGGCTGGATCGCCGACCTCCCCGTCGGCACCGCCATCACCTTCGAGATCCGCGCCGCGGGCACCCTCGCCGCGCTCGACGGCGCGACGCCAGCGCGCGTCCGCGTGACGAGCGCGGGCCCGATGCCGCCCATCGATGTGGACACGATCCTCAACGCCGCCGGCCTCACCGCCGACCACCCCTACGTACGGATCACCGCGGTCCTCGAGGGGAGCCTCGACCGGACGAGCTCGCCCGTCCTGACTGAGATGCAGCTGGCCTACACCTGCACCCCCGCAGAGTGAGGCCTCTTCCGTGGACTCGCGGTTCGACGCTCACGGCCCCGTCGTGACGATGTACCGCAAGGACTGAGCGGCGCGTGTAGGTGCGACCGCGACGACGGGCGCGCCCTCGAGGCGCCGGAAGGCGCTCGGGTCGACGCCGACTACGCGCCGACGGCCCGCACCCCGTCTGTCGAGGTCGAGTCGCACGACGGGCGCGCGCCCTCGAGGCGCCGGAAGGCGCTCGGGTCGACGCCGACTACGCGCCGACGGCCCGCACCCCGTCTGTCGAGGTCGAGTCGCACTCCCGCCGGCAGTGCCGCGCTGAGGGCGCCCGGGTCAGCCGAGCCGCGCGTCCTCGCCCAGCCGCGCCTCGCCGAGTCGGCAGACGAGGTCCGCCTCGTCGACGTGGACCTCGAGCGTGAGCGCGTCCGGGGCGAGCACGAGCGTGAGCTCGTGGAGCGCGCGCGCCAAATCTCCGCCGGGCCGGAGGCGAGCGCGATCCGCGACCGCCACCCCGCCGACCACGAGCCGCACGCCGCCCGAGGGGTCCGGCGCCTCCTCGCCGAGCATGGTGTCGACGCCGAGCCGGCAGGACACGCCCAGCTTGGCGCGGTCCTCGTCGGCGATCGGGATCGCCCCGCCCTGGAGCTCTTCGAAGGTGACGCGCGCGCTCGGGAGCTCGTCTCGCACCGCGTGGGCGAGCGCGTCGCGGAGCGAGCGGGCGCTCTGAGGCCCGAGCAGCAGCGGCATGAGCCGCATCCAGGTCGCTTCCGCGAGGGTCGACGTCTCCGGCACCCCCGCGAGGTGGCGGAGCCGCGCGGCCCATGGGCCCGTGCCCACCATCAGCGGGTCGAAGCGGTCGTGCCGCCAGGTCCGGTGGAGCAGGGCGAGGCCCCGGTGGTGGAAGAGGTCGAGGAGCTGGCCAGCGAGCCGGTCGTCGTCGTCGAGGACCTCCTCGGCGAGGTGGAGCGGCAGCGGGGTGCCCGCGCCGACCAGGCCGAGGAAGGTCGTCACGAGCTCAGGGCGCGCCCCCGCCTCCGAGAAGGACTCGACGTCGCCCGCTTGAAACGCAAAGGACGGGCTGTGCCGGAAGCGGAGGCGCTCCTCGTCGGGACGTGCGGCGAAGCCGGTGGGCGGCCCGCCGAGGTGATCGTCCAGCGCCGCGACGAGCTCGAAGAAACCGTGGCGAGACGCATGCTGGGCGAGGTACGCAGGGAGCGCGTCGCTCTCCCCTGGCCGGGCGCCCGTCCCGTCCACAGCGATCGAGCCGACCGATCCAACCGAGTCGACGGCCCCATCCGCCCCGTCCGCCCGAGCCGCCCCGTCCACCCCGACCGGTGCGGGCTCGCGGGCCAGCGCGTCGAGGGTGCTCGGGCGAGGCGCCTCGGGCGCGCGGGTCAGAGGCTCGGTCGAGTGCCCGTGCGCGGCGTCCACGTGATCTCTCCGTCGGTGGGGTGAAGGTGGACCTTCAGGCGATGGAAGGTGTTGACCGGGACCTGCGCGGCGAAGAGCGAGTCCAGCGCGCAGCCGAAGACGAAGGCGTCACCCGGCCCCGAGAAGCCGCCGAGGTCGAGCTCGACCGTCGTCTCGGTACCGCGGAGGACCGCGCCGCCGACGGGGCGCGCCACCGTGCGCGAAGAGATCGCCCGGATCGCCTCGACGCGGCGGTCGTTCGCGGCCGAGAGCGGCTCGTCGACGGCGCGCTGTCGGTTCTGATCGTGCAAGAGCGCGCGCAGGGCGGGGAGCTCGGAGAGCGAGCGGCGGCCGAGCGCGAGGTGGCGCAGCAGCCGCCACTGCAGCTCGTCGCCGACGGCCGCGCTGACAGGCTTGCTGACGGGGGTCACGTTTCGGATCGCCATGCCGCTCGGCGACCCCGCGACGCCGACGCAGACGTCACCGGTGCGGAGCGCAGCGGGCAACCAGCGGTGCGTGCAGGTGAGCTCGGCGGAGAGGGTCTCCTCCGGCGCGCCGGGGAGCGGGGTCGCGCCCAGGAGCTCGACGTGGGTGTCGACGCCGCCGTCAAGCGGGCTCGGCATCCGCCGCAGGCGGTAACGCGACTCCTCGTTGCGCGGGTCTCGGCGGGCCTGCCAGGACTCGTAGCTCGGGTCGGCGAGCTCGCCTGCGTAGAGCGGCGCGTAGCGCACGCGCCCGCCGCGCTGGGCGCGGATGCCGACGAGCGAGCGGAGCTCGAAGATCTCCGCGTGGTCGGGCGCGAGCCCGGCAGCGCGGAGCCAGTGATCCCGCCGCAGGGGCTCTCGGCGCATCGGCTCGGCGTCCACGTCGAAGAGGTTCACGGCGGCGACGCAGTGGGTGCGGACGAAGTCGCTCGGCGGCGCCTCCGGTAGCGGGGGGGCGCTCGCGGTGAAGACGAAGCGCAGCGCCATCGACTCCGAGAGGTGCACGTCCTCGAGGCCATCGAGGTCGAGCTCGAAGAAGAGGTGCGCCGCGGGGAGCTGGAAGTGCTCGCGCAGGCGGCGCGTTCCGTCGGGGCAGAGCGCAGGCCAGGGGGTCAGACCGAGCGCGTCGCTCGCGTCCTCGCGCGCCTCCGCGCGGGGGTGGAGCTTCACGCGCTCGGGGCCGAGCACGAGCGGCGTCGCCCCCTCCCCTTCGAGCCGCACGGCGGCGAGGTGGCGATCGAGCCAGAGCAGCGCGGCGCTCGCGGTCGCCCATGGTCCCGCGAGGAAGAAGCGCAGGCGACGCACGTCGAGGAGCGGGCCGCGGCCGTGCTCGCTGAGGTGCACGGCGACGCGGAGCTCCGGCGCGCTCGCGCGCGAGAGATCGACCGTGGTCGCGCCAAGCTCGAGCGGCAGCACGTCGATGGGCTCGACGCTCCGGAAGAGGCAGCGCACTCCGTCGACCTCGCGCGAGCCGAAGGGAGTCCCTGCGGCGATGCGCGCGCCGGCCCGCATGCCGAGGAGCTGCGGGCGCAGCTCGATGACGGTCGCAGCCGGGACGGGGCGCACGAGCAGGGGCGCGACGAGATCCGCGATGGCGTCGACGAGCTCGGGGTGCCCGGCTTCGGTGCGCTCGCGGATGCGCGCGGTCAGGAACGCGAAGCCCTCGAGCAGGCGCTCGACGTCCGGGTCGCCGCTGCCGTCGGCGAGCACGGTCGCGAGGCTGGGGTTCACGCGGGCGAGCTCGCGGCCCATCTCGCGGAGGTGGGCGAGCTCTGCAGCGTAGTGACGGTTGAACATGGGGCCTCTCAGCCGTCGACGTCGAAGTGTCCCGACGAGTCGACGAAGGTGGTGAGCCGCAGGGCCCGTTGGGGGTTGGACGCGAGGCGCCCGTGGATCTGGAAGTGCAGCTCGAGGGAGGCGTCGACCGGGACGTGCCGGACGCGGACCTGGGCGAGGCGAGGCTCGTAGCGCTCGATCGCGTCTCGGAGCTGGCGCTCGAGCGCCGCGATGGCGTCGGGCAGGCTGAGCCACAGATCCGTCAGATCCGCGACGCCGTACTCGGGGGCGCACGGGGAGTCGCCGCAGCGCGTGTTCAGCAGCACGCGCAGGTGCGCGATGATGCTCTCGACCTCGTCGAGGTCGCGCTCTCCGTGCGTGAGCCGTGCAATCAGACCGCGGGCCATGGGGACCTCGAAGACGAAAGAGAAAATGCGGTGGGGTGAGGGCGCCGAGTCGAATCGAGCCGAGTCGAGACGACGCCCCCACCCCCCGCGCGCGTGTGGTGTGGTGTGAGAGGCTGGACCTCGCTGGTGAGGCGCGAGGACCGGAGAGGGTGCTCGCGGTGGTGAAGGCGCGAGGACCGGAGAGGGGGTCCGCGCTGGTGAAGGCGCGAGAACCGGAGAGGGGACCCACGCTGGTGAGGACCCGAAGAAGGTGCCCGCGCCGCCTCGATCGACCCGGGGGGAGAAGAGTCGAGGCGGGCGAGCGATCACACGATGAGCTGCCGGGGGGACCGCTCGGTGTGACGGGGTGGGCGAGCGCGCGCGGTGACGGCGCGCTTTGGGCCGAGCCATCGGGCCTCGCGGAGGGCTCGTCGGCCCCCCTCGGAGCGCTCCGAAGGCCCATCGCTCAGGCGGCGCGCGCCTCCTCGCGCGCGCCCTCGAGCTGGCTCAGCTGCGCTCGCCCCAGTTGTCGGTGTGCTCCGTCGACGCGGTCATGTGCTTCCACGTGATCTTGCCGAAGACGATCTCGACGGCCTCCTTCACGGGCGCCGTCTGCTCGCCCTCGGGGACGAAGCGGCGGATGCGGCTGACGCGCGCGTCCTCGAGCGTGACCTGGAAGAAGTGCTCGAGGCCGGCGCCGCGGGGGACCGGGCGGAAGAACTTCAGCTCGGCCTTGCAGGGCGCCGACGTCGTCGCCGCGTTCGCGAGGACCGGGGACGCGCGGTCGACCCACTTCGTGACCCGGATGGGGTCGAAGGTGCGGTCGCCGGTGGGCGTGCCGGAACGCGAGTCGTAGCCGACCGAGAGCGCCTCCTCGTAGGAGAGGCACTCGATGTCCTTGGAGACGTCGAGCCCGGCGATGGTGGCGATCGACGAGTCGCCGTCGATCTTGCCCTGGTCGGTCTCGAGGTGGAGGAAGACGCTGATCTGCGACATGGGAGGTGCTCCGCTTGGCCCTTGTGGGCGGTTCGTACTTGGGTTGGTTGGGGCCGCGAAGGGCGGCGAACGCACCCCTCCTCGGCGGGCCGCGGCGCCAGTTGCGGAAAAAAGATCGGGCGGCGAAAAAAAGATCGCGTGCCGGCGCCCCACGAATGCGAGCTGCGCTCGCGAGCGCCGGCCCGGTTGGCCCGTACGGTCACACCCCCGACCCCCTTCGGATGATCGTTGAGGCAACCGATCCAGAGGGCGGCGAGGGGCGGCGCCGCCTCGTCCGGTCACGCACGGGGTAGCTCGCGTGGGGAAACCGCCCACAGCGCCCCGAGCTGGGCCGCCGACCTGTCGAACGTTCGACCCGCCGACGCGAGGCCCGACGGGGACGCGGCGGCCTGGCCACGTCGGTGGATCCGAGGGTCCGCGCCTCGACGACGAAAATCCGACACCCCAGACGACGAATCTTCGTCGATTGAGATTCGCGATTCGTTTCGATAAAGATGCGCGCTCACGCTGAATGCGACGATAGGCTCCACGTCGACTCGTGACGCCCATGGGGCGAAGCGGCCGCCGCGAGCGCGGCCGGAGGGGAGGTCATCCGATGAGACGATGGGTGGTATTTCTGTGCGTGTTGTGGGCGACGAGCGCGTCGGCGCAGCTTCCGGAGGGAGCCGTCGTCGACGATGCCTTCACCTTCTTCGACCTCGAGAACTTCGACGAGGCGGTGAACGGTCAGCCGATCCACCGCGGATGGGCCTTGAGCTCGAGCTTCCGCGTCTTCGGCATCGCGCCGCCGCGCAGCTCGTTCAAGTTCGTCATCAAGCAGGGCAACCGAACGCTCGGCGAGACGATCTGCGAGATCGGTCGCTTCAACGAGCATCGCAACCACGCCAACGGCCCCGCGACCTTCTTCGTCCGCGACTGCAAGGATCGAAACCAGCGCGTCGACGCCGACGGCGCGATCACCGTCGAGGTCCACTTCATCAACGACGCGACCGATCAGGTCACGCACGTCCGTACCCACACCATCCAGGTCCGCACCACGAGCACCGTCCGCGGCAACGGAGAGCCTGGCGCGGCGCTGCGCTACGTCGACCGCAACTCGGAGGTGCTGCTCTCGATGATGCACCTGCAGAACCAAGAGGCGGCCCCGTACTTCGGTGATCGCAACAACACGCGCAGCCTCTCGGGATATGGCAACTACAACGGCGTGACCTTGCTCGTGAACTACCACTCGTACGAGCGCAGCAGCACGTCCCGCACCCGCCTTCGGTGCTCGGTCGACGGCCGCCGCATCGAGCTCCCGCAGGACGACGTCTCGGGGACCGAGACCCGGCGCGTCGCCGTGACGCACACCTTCGGGCGCGGCGGGCAGGACGAGCGGCAGCACATCTACTACCGGCAGGTGGTGCTGCAGCTCCCGCTCGGCTTCGACTCGAGCATCGTGGAGCAGACCCACGATCGGTGGCGCACACCGTCCGAGCGCGACCATCGACGCGCCTACCTCAACGACCACCCGGGACGCTGGGAGTGCGAGTGGCGGGACGGCCAGACCGTCCTGCGCACCTTCCGCTGGACGGTGGGCGCGGACGGCAAGGTGCAGCCGCACCCCGAGCAGGCCGCGGGGCTGAGCCTCGGCGTGAACGCCTTCCTCGTGGAGACGGTCGTTCCGAGCAACGGGATCGACACGCGGCTGCACCGCGACTCGGTCGTCAACCAAGCCTTCCATGGCCTCGGCTGGCGCTCGAGCGAGGGGCGCGCGATGGCCCAGCAAGTGCCGAACGTGGGCGACGCCGTGCTACCGAACCTCCGCGCAGGCCGAGGTGCTGCCCGCGCGCCCGCGAAGGCGCCCCGGCGTCGTCGCTGATCCCACACCGGGGAGCCGAGCACCATCCTCGACACGTGAACGCTTCTCGCGTGCACGACGGGCGCGCTGCCAGTAGCTTGGGCACGCATGAAGGGGATGACGCTCGGCATCTGCCTGTGCGTGGCGCAGCTCTCGGCGGTCGCCGCGCAGCCCGCGGAGCCCACCGAGAGTGGGCGAGACGCACGCGACGAGGAGGCCAGGACGCTCTTCGACGCGGCTCAGATCGCGATGGGAGACGGCCGATACGAGGACGCGCGGGACTACTTCCGCCGCGCCTACGGCCTCAGCCCGCGCCCAGGGTTGCTCTTCAACCTCGCGGTCGTCGAGGAGCGGCTTCGCAACGACGAGGCCGCGCTCGATGCCTACCGCGGCTACCTCGAGGCGATGCCGGACGCGGACAACCGCGTCGAGGTCACGAGGCGCATCGCGATCCTCGAGGCGGCGCTCGAGCGCGCCCGGGCCAGCGAGCCGGTGCGAGAGCCTGCTCCGATCGAGCGCTCGACGAGTCGACGGCCGTGGGTGATCGCGTTGAGCGTCGTGGGGGCCGCCCTCGTGATCGGCGCGGCGGTTGGGCTCGGGGTGGGGTTGTCGCGGGACCGCGAGCAGGCGCCGCTCGAGGGTTACGGCGGCGTGATCTCGACGTTGAGGATCGGGCGATGACGCCGCGAGCGCCTGAAGGTTCGGACGGTGCCCGCGCGCGTCTCATTGCGCGCTGGCCTACTCGATTGGGGTCCACCAAGGCCGACGCGTTCACGCGCGGTGGTGCGGGTCGTCGGCCGCGCTGGAGGCGGGCGACGACGCTCGCTCCCCTCGCGGTCCTGGTCGCCTGCAGCGCGACGCCGCGGACTCAGACGATGGTCGTGGTCGACGCCGACGCCGCCCTTCGAGCCGAGGCGACCGAGCTTCGCTTCAGCGTCGTCCGTGTGCCGAGCGGCGAGCTCGTCACCGAGCGAGTCGTCCCCCGAGGCGACCTCCGCTGGCCGATCGTCTTCGCCCTCGTCCCGGCCGGAGACGCCGCTCGACGGTTCCGCGTCCGCGCCGAAGCGCACTCGGACGCGCGACGGCTCGCGTTCGCCGAGACGGAGTCTGGCTACGTGGCGCAGCGCACGCTGGAGCTTCGTCTCGTGCTGCGGCCAGACTGCGCAGGGAGCTGCAGCCCGGCCCTCGTGGAGCCCGACACGCTGCCCGCCTACCCCGCGCCCGAAGTGGACGGCGGCCCGGCGGACGCGGGGCCGGGTGACGCGCAGCCCGACGCGCCCGCAGCGGAGTGCGAGGCGGACGAGGATTGCGACGACGGGCTGGCGTGCAACGGCGTCGAAACGTGCGTCGACGACGTCTGCCGCGTGGGGACGCCGGTCGCATGCGCCATCTCGGAAGACGCCTGCGTCGAGCTCGTCTGTGACGTGGCGGCGGGCCTCGACTGCGAGCCTCGGGCGCGCGAAGGCGACTGTGACGACGACGATCCGTGCACGGTCGAGACCCGCTGCGTCGACGGGGTCTGCGCGGGTCGAGAGCTCGCGTGCGACGACGGCCGCGTCTGCGAGGGCGGTGAGTGCGTGTGCCCAACCGACCGACCGGTCGCGTGCCCGGACGGTTGCTTCGCGACGTGTTGCCCCGGGGCCCGAAGGAGCCCGGCCGAGCGCTGCGGATGGTGCGGATACCGCACCTGTAACGGCACCGGGACAGGGTTCACCGCCTGCTCCGACCAGAACCAGGCGGGGAGCAACTGCTGCCTCGGGGGCTGCGGCGGCGACCCTGCGCCGACGTGTCCAGGTGGGCAGCGCAGCGAATGCGGACCCCGAGTCTCGGACCCGACCAGCTGCGCGTGGTCGGGCTGTTTCTAGCGCGTCGCGCTCGCTTGGGGCCTGGACGACGGGAGCAAGCTTCTTCACCCCCAACGTGCGCCTTCGACGCGGTTAGCCCCCAAGACACGGCACCTCACGGAGCCTCTCGTCGGGTCCAGGTCGCCTAACCCGCGAGGGCGCGCTCGACCAGGACGCGCTCGGGACCGAGCGGGAGCGCGAGGGCGGCCTCGTGGCCGCGCTCGCTCATTTTTCCCCACGTCTTGCGGAGGATGTCGACGACCTTCTCGTCCGCGTGCCGAGCCGCGAAGTCCGCGAAGTAGTGGCGCAAGAAGACGAGGCAGATCACGTCCTCGAGGAGCTGCACGTCGGGGTCGGTCCCGAGGCCCTTCTTGCGTAGTAGTGTGCCGACTCGCTCGACCATCGTGTCGTCGTAGCCGACCTCGTGGAGGATTGCGCCTGCGAGCTCGGCGTGTTGGTCGTGGAGCGCTCGGCGCCACTTCAGGTAACCGACGCGGTCCATCGGGTAGTCGGCGCGGGGGATGATCCAGCGCTGGATGTGCTGCGCGCGCGCCGCCAGCTTCACCGCTTCGGGTGCGTCGGGCGCGTAGGCGTCGAGCGTCTCGGTCATGCGCCGGCCATAGAGGAGCTCCTTGGGCTCGTCGCGACCCGTCGCGGCGTCGCGCTCGAGGTTCGGATCTTGGGCGTTGGCCTCGTCGATTCGGCGGAAGGCCTCCACGAGCCGGTCGGACATGAGGGGACTGTAGCGCCCGTCGAGATGCGCTTCGAGTCTTTCGGTTGTCGCTCGTCCTTCGAGCTTTGCTCAGCAAAGGCCGCGGGCAGCCCAAGCACTCGCTGCTCACCCCCAAAGGGGTCGAGCTGCGGGGTCGCGCCGCAGGGTCGAGCCGCGGATCATCCCGAGCTGCTGGCGGCGCGCGCGACGGCGGGCGCAGGGGCGCGGGGCTCCCTCGGGCTCGTAGGCCGGATCCGCATGCGCATGCCGTGCGCGGGGCGGAGGGTGACGCCGGGCTCGAGGATGACACGGTGGCCAGGCTCGAGCTCGAGGTGGTGGCGCTCGGCGATCATCGCGAGCACGAGCTTCGCCTCCTGGAGCGCGAAGTGTGCGCCGAGGCAGACGCGGGGCCCCGCGCCGAAGGGCAAGTACGCGAATTTGTGACGCCCCGCCGAGCGCTCGGGCAAGAAGCGGTCGGGGTCGAAGCGCTCGGGGCTCTCCCAGAGCGTCGGCATGCGGTGCAGGGCGTAGGTCGCGATGCTCACCGTCTGTCCCTTCGGCAACCGCGCGCCTCCCGAGAGCTCGTCGTCCTCCAGGTTCTCGCGCTCCACACCCCAGACGGGCGGGTAGAGGCGCATCGACTCCTTCACCACGCGCTCGGTGAGCTCGAGCCGCGCGAGGCTCTCGACCGTGACTGGACCGTCGGCGAGCACCTCGCGCGCCTCGGCCTCCACCGCGCGCGCGATCTCTGGGTGCCGGGCGAGCAGGTAGAAGGTCCAGGTCAGCGCGTTGGCCGTCGTCTCGTGGCCGGCGGTGATCAGCGTGAGCACCTCGTCGCGGAGCTGACGGTCGCTCATCGCGCCCTTTTGGTCGGCCGCGACCACGAGCGCGTCGAGCAGATCGCGCGGCGTCTCGGAGGTGGGCCGCGCGCGGTGCTCGGCGACGAGCCGGTGGACGAGCGCGTCGAGGCGCGCGAGGTCGCGCTTGAACCGGACGCGCGCCGGCAGCGGGAGCCACATCGGGAGCTTCACGACCTCGGCGAAGTAGTCGTTGAGGAACTCGACGATGCCGTCGAGCGCGCCGCCGAGCTCGCGCGCCTCGCCGTCGAGATCGACGCTCGCGATCGCGTGACCGATGATGCGCAGCGTGACGCGCATCATCTCGGCGTGGAGGTCGAAGACCACGCCGCGGGAGAGGCCTTCGCTCTCCCAACGATCGAGCATCGCGTGGGTGCACTCGGCCATGAGGGGCACGAAGGCGTCGACGCTCCGCGGCTGGAAGGCGGGCTGCGCGAGCTTGCGCTGCCGCTTCCAATGCCCCCCCTCGCTCGTCACGAGGCCCTCGCCGAGCACCAGCTTGAGGCCGTCGTAGCTCTTGCTCTTCACGTAGTTGTCGGCGCGCGTGACGAGCACGTGCCGGATGTCCTCCGGCCCCACGAGCGATCGGTACTCGAAGCGCTCGAAGAAGCGCATGAGCACGCGGTCGCCGTGCGCGGCGTGGGCCCGCAAGAAGAGCCCCGGCCCGTCGTCGACGGCCTCGAGGAAGTTCCCGACGAAGGGCGCGCCCCGCACCTCGACGAACCCGTCCACGTTCTTGATCCGCGTCATGTCGGCTCCTCTGCCCCGCTCGGCGACCCGCTCGAACATGAGGACAACCTCACGTTCCAAGCATGTGAGGGAAGCCTCACGTTCGTCAATGGCTCTGCTATGCTTTTCTCGATGGAGCTGGCCGACCGCCCCCGACGCATCCCGACGCAGGCGCGAAGCCGGCGCCGCTACGAGGCGATCTTGGACGCTGCGGCCGCGGTCTTCGCAGAGGTCGGCTTCGACGCCGCGACGACCGAGGCGATCGCGGCGCGAGCGGACACCTCGATCGGCAGCCTCTATCAGTTTTTCCCCAACAAGCGGGCGCTCTTCACCGGGGTCGCCGAGCGGCTCATGGCGCGCGAGACCGCGCTCTTCGACGCGGTCACCGCGGAACGCGCGGGCGCGCCGTGGCCGGAGCTGCTCGACGCAGTCGTGGGCGCGTTCGTCGAGCTGCGCGAGACCGAGCCGGCGTGGCACGCGGTCTGGTCCTCGGCGCTCGCCCTCGAGGGCGAGGTGAAGGATACGGCCGAGCGGTGCCACCAGCACATCGTCTCGCGCACCGCCGCGATCCTCGCGGGCTACGCGCCGGGGCTCCCCCCCGCGCGTGTGGAGATCGTCGCCGCGCTGCTCGTCGAGACGGTGGCCGCGATGCTCTTCGCCTCTTTGCGCTACGACGCCACCCGAGCGCGCGCGCTCCTCGACGAGACGACGCGGATGGTGCGGGCGTACGCAGCCGAGATCCTCGCGCCGATCGACGCAAAGTGAACACCAATCGCACCTGACCACCCCAACCTGAAGCTCGTTCCGGGTTGCCGTGGATGATCGGCGTCGAGATCGTTTGCCGCGCAGGCGTTGGACGGGCCAAGCTACTTCGAGGAGGTCGGCGAGCGAGATCCGCGCCCTTGGCCGCGGGTACCCGGAACGAACTTCGGGTTGGAGCTCCTCGTCGAAGGGTTGCGCTACCCGCTATGCTTGGGTGGTGAGCCCCCTGCTCGAGAGACCGGGACGATTCCTCGCTGCGCTCGAAGCGCTGGCCTTCTGGCCACCCTGGATCGGCCTCGCGCTCACGCTCTCGCTCGCGTGGGAAGGCTGCGCGGCCCAGCCGGTGCTCGGCGGAGCCGTGACGGCGGTGGCCCTCGCGGGGCTCGTGGCGTTCATCGCGCTCTCGCCCTCCTTCCTCCCGCACCACGCCCGCCGCGGGTCGGGGTTCTGGATGGGGCACGCCGCGTTCGCGCTCTTCGGCCTCGCGGTGGGAGTGCGTTGGTACGGCTGGCAGGACCTGGTCATGCTCGCCAGCGCGACCATCGCGCTCGCGGCGGCGCTCGTCACCGCGGCGATCGCGTGGCGCGTCGAGCGGCTCCCCTCGGGCCCGCTCTGTGTCGACGCGGACGGCGTGCGCCTCGAGACCGCGGACGCGACGTACCTGCTCGGCTCGCTTCCCCCCGGCTGCGACGAGGGCGACGTGCTGACCCTGCTCGAGCTGCGCGACGAGGAGAGCGCGGGCGACGGCCCTTATCGCCGTGGGCGGTCGGTGCTGCACGCGACGCGCTCGTGGCGGGTGGACGGCGCTGAGCTCTCCTCGCAGCTCCGTGAGCGCGCGACGGGTCTGCTCGCGTGGGCGATGGCGAGCGCGCTCTGGGCGCTCGTCTGAGATCCTCTCGTCGGCTCAGCCTCGGACCGACAGCACGATCGCGAGCACCAAGAGCATGAGGACGAGGCTCATGCTCGGGCTCAACCACGCGACGATCTCCACCGCCCGCCTCGGCCGCGCCCGCGCGAGCCACGCGCGCACGCCCTCGAGCTCGGCGGCGGCGAGCCCGCGCTTGGGCAGGACGTGGAAGACCGAGGGCTTCGTCAGCACGTAGAACGCGCGCGGCGTCTCGTAGGTCCGGTAGAGCTCTTCCCAACGGAGGCTGGTCAGCGCCTCGCCGGAGCGGATCTGCACGCCCTGCTCTCGGAGGCGCCAGGTGGCCTTCTTGACCGGGACGCTCCGGTAGAGGCGCGCGGCGAGGCGACGCAGCGAGAGGGGGACGAAGCCGAGGAAGCCGACGCAGGCGGTCGCGAAGAGCACCTCCTGCACCGAGAAGGACCGACCCGTGGCGGCGAGGTAGACCCCGAGCCCGAGCATCGCGATCGCGAAGGCCACGAAGAAGGGCAAGAACCTCAGCCCCGGGCTGTGGCGCACCATCGTGAAGAAGAGGCCGTGGCGGACGTCCTCCTCCGTCAGATCGACCTCGAGCGCGACCGGCTCCATCGGGCCCGACATGCGCGCTCGGCGCGACGGAGGCAAGCGGTCGCCCGGGCCCTCAGGCCGAGCGGATCGCGCGCAGCACCCACGCCACGAGGGCCGCAGCGAGCCCGCTGAGCGCGAGGAAGGGGGCGACGTAGAGGGCGAGCTCACCGACGCCGAGCACGATGCCCGCGCGCCATTGCATCACGGTCTGGCCTGCGACGACGGCGCCGATGAACGCGAGCAGCACGAGGATCGAGGCCGCGATGGGGTACGCGAGAGGCCGACGGCGGAGCGCCAGGACGGCGCCGAAGCACGCGGCGGGCGCGATGACGCCGATGTCGAGCACGTGCGTCACGTCCGTCGTGTTGAGGCCGAGGTGATGAGGCCCGCGTCCCTCCACGACCGCGGCGACGCTCTCGGGCAACCAGACGAGCGCGGCGAGCGCGGCGAGCGCGAGGAAGGCGGCGAGCGCACGGCGCGGCGCGCGGTCGCCAATCGCATCCGCCAACACGCCGAGGTCGAGGCTCGCGAAGGTCAGCACGAAGGCGTAGAGGGCCGCCGAGAGGTACGCGACGTAGACGAGGTGGAGCGCGTTGAAGGCGACCCCGAGGGCGAGCGACGCCGCGTTGTAGAGGAGGCAGGTCAACGCGCCGAGGAGGAAGAGCCCCGCGCGCAGGCCGCCTCGCCGCGTCCAGGCGAGCGCCACCAGCAGCATCGGGACGCCGAGGAAGAGCACGACCGCGTCGGTCCCGCGCAGGATCGGGGCCTTGAACGCCGAGTCGTGGCGGTAGAGGCCGCGCCCGTAGAGTTCGACCGCGTCCCCGTACGCGTTGAAGAGCTCGCGGTCGATCATGGGCTCGGCGTCCGGCCAGAAGAGCCCCGCGGCCGCCGAGATGGCGGCGAAGGCGGCCGTCAACAGGCCGAGCCAGAGGCGCTGTCGCTCCGTGGGCATCGCTCGGCGGACGATACCAGCACCAAGAATCGAGAACACAATTCACCACGAATTGCGATCGATCCTCACCTCAATCGACATCGGCCGACTGGATGAGCGCGCGGAGGCATGATACAACGTGACCAACCGGTCATGAATCGTCCTCCCTTCGACAGCGCGAACGAGACAGGGCCGACGACGATTCGTCCGGTCCTGCCCGTGGAGCTGGAGCGCGAGGATCCGACGTGGGGGCGGATGGTCAGCCCTACGCCGAGCCCGCTTCCGCCCGACCGCTCGTGGGAGGACGAGACGACGGGGTACGGGCCCGACGTCACCGCGGATCTGCGCTCGAAGATGGTCAACCCGGAGGACCTGCCGCTGGTCGACGGCGCCGCGTGGGATGACGAGACGACCTGCCATCGGCAGGTCTCGGTGCCGCGTCGGGCCTTCCGAGACTCACGCCCCGAGCCGGCGGTCGAGCTGGCGCCGAGCGAGCTGCTCCCCGAAGACACCGCGCCCGCCGACCGCACCACGCGGAGGCCCCCCGCCCGCCTCGCCGCGCCGAGCGCCGACCCGCGCGCGCCGGGCCGGCGGCCATCCCACCCCTACCGGCGCTTCCCAGCGCCGCCACGCGTCCCGACCCTCGCCCCTCCGACGTCTGCGCCCCCGACTCCCATGGCGCCGGTCGCCACGAAGGTTGCGGCTCCCATCGCGCCGGTCGCCGCGAAGGTGGCTGCACCGCCCAGGCCATATGTCTCCCCGCACGCGGCGGCGGTCCCGAGGCCCGCTGCGCCGAGGCCTCACGTCGCCCCCGCGTCGCCGGTCCAGACCCCCCCAGCGGCGCAGGCGTTGCCGTCGACGCCTCCGCGAGATGCCGACAAGCGCGGCTCCCACCCTCCAGTCCGTGTCTCCGCGTCGGGGCGGCTGCTGCAATGGACCGTCCTCGCGCTGGCGGCGATCGGCAGCGTGTGCGTGGGTTGGTTGCTCGCCAACCTCTGGGACGGGCAGACGCCCGTGCTCGCGCCAGCGACGCTCGCGCGCACGGCGGACTCGCCGGGAGGTGAACGGAGCGACGTCGAGATCTCGGCGCTCGGCGCGCAGGGCGCGCCGAGCGCAACGGCGGGCGCACCGGGCGCACCGAGCGCAACGGCGGGCGCACCGGGCGCACCGAGCGCAGTAGTCGCGGGGCCGGCGGGGGTCGCACCGAGCGATGAGCCAGCGGCCGACGTCGAGCCGGCGGAGGTCGCGCCGAGCGTCGAGTCCGCCGCCGACGTCGCGCTGGCCAACGGCGCCGCGAACGACGCGCTCGCCCCCAACGGCCCCGAGGACGTCGAGCACGAGCACGACCTCGCGCGCGATGACGCGGCGCACGCGCGAGAGACCGCCAGGCGCGACGACGCCGCGGTCGAGGCCTCGACTCGCGACGCTTCGGCCCGCGCCACGACCGGGAGCCACCGCCGAAGCGCGGGGCCCGAGGAGTCGTGGGCCGCAACCCCCGTCCCCGCCCGCGTGTGGCCGAGCACCGTCGGGGGCGGTGACCACGATCGCGCGCGCTCCGACCACCTCGTCGCCTTGGCCCGCCAGGCGCGAGGCAGCGAGCGCCGACAGCTCCTCTGGGAGGCCGCGCACGCGCACCCGCGCAACCCGCAGGTCGCCTTCCTCTTCGCGCGAGACGCCTACTACGAGGGCGATCTCGAGGTCGCGGAGGCCTGGGCGCGCGCGGCCGTGTCCATGCGGCGCCGGCACCCCGACTTCAGGGCGCTGCTCGGACGGATCCTCGAGGCGCGCGCGGCCCAGTAGCAAGCCGCGCTCGACCCGCGACCCCTCGCCGACCTACCCTCGGCCGCATGGACTTCGCACTCTCTCCCTCGCTCGAGGCCCTGCTCGCGCGCACGCGCGAGCTCATGGACGCGCACGTCTACCCGCTCGAGCCCGTCGTCGCCGAGAAGGGGTTCGTCGGCGCTCGCGCCGAGCTGCTCGCGGCGCGCGAGGCGTGTCGGCGCGCGGGGCTCTGGCTCCCGCAGATGCCTGAGGAGCTGGGGGGCATGGGCCTGCCCTTCCTCGAGCACGCGCACATGAGCGAGGTGCTGGGCCGCTCCTTGCTCGGCCACTACGTCTTCAACTGCCAAGCCCCCGACGCCGGCAACATGGAGCTGCTCCTCGAGCAAGGCACGGAGGAGCAGAAGGACCGCTTCTTGAAGCCGCTCTGCGCCGGACAGATCCGCAGCTGCTTTTCCATGACGGAGCCCGACCGCGCGGGCTCGAACCCGACCTGGCTCGACACCACGGCAACGCTCGAGGACGGGATGTGGGTCATCAACGGCCGCAAATGGTTCACGACCGCGGCGGATGGCGCCGACTTCGCGATCGTGATGGCGGTCACCGAGCCCGACGCGCTCCCGCATCAACGCGCGTCGATGATCCTCGTGCCCACCTCGACCCCCGGCTTCGAGCACACGCGGCGGATCCCGATCATGGGCGAAGAGGGCTCGGGCTGGATGAGCCACTCGGAGATCACCTACCGCGACTGCCGCGTCCCGGAGGGGAACCTCCTCGGCGGCCGCGGGCAGGGCTTCTTGCTGGCGCAGCATCGCCTCGGGCCGGGCCGAATCCACCACTGCATGCGGTGGATCGGCCTGTGCGAGCGGGCGTTCGACCTGATGTGCGCGCGGGCGGCCACCCGCGAGCTCGCGCCGGGCAAGCCGCTCGGCACGCGGCAGATGGTGCAAGACTGGATCGCGACGAGCCGCGCCGAGATCGACGCCGCGCGCCTCTACGTGCAGAAGGCCGCTTGGACGATCGACCAGAAGGGGCTCTACGCCGCGCGCACGGAGATCAGCTGCATCAAGTTCTTCGTCGCGAACGTGCTGCAGCAGGTCGTCGACCGCGCGATCCAAACGCATGGCGCGCTTGGCATCACCGAGGACACCCCGCTCAGCGCGATCTTCCGCCACGAGCGCGGCGCTCGCATCTACGACGGGCCCGACGAGGTCCACAAATACGTCGTCGCGCGGCGCGCGCTCAAGGCGCACGGGCTCGAGCTCGGCGGTGGCGGCTGAAGACGTGACAGGCTCCATGCAGATGAGCACGCCGCTCCTCCTCCGCGCGCTCGGCACTGTCGCCGGCCCCGCGCTCGTGCTCGACGGCGACCTCCGGCTCGTCGCGTGGACCGACGGCGCCGAGGCGCTGACCGGTCCGCTCGAGGCGGGCGTCTCGACGCCGCGCTTGCTCTGCGGCGACGGGCTGGAGCGACCGGTCGCCGAAGCCCTCGCGGCCGGACGCGCGACGACGGCGACCGTGCCACGCCCGGGGCCCGATGGGCGCCTGCGCGCGCTTCGTGTCCGCGCGACCCCCCTCGGCCCGACCGAAGCCGACGGGTGGCTGCTCGTGCTCTCGGAGGCGCCCGACACGGGTGGAGAGGGCGAGGGCGCGTGCGAGCGCTGGGGGATGCTCACCCGCTCGCCCGTGATGCGCGCGCTCTTCCGCGACATCGCGAAGGTCGCGCGGCGCGACGTCACGGTCCTCGTCCGCGGAGAGTCCGGCGCCGGCAAGGAGCTCGTCGCCCGCGCCATCCACGACGCCTCGCGCCGCGCGAGCGGCCCCTTTCGCGCGATCAACTGCGCGGCGCTCCCTCCGACCTTGCTCGAGAGCGAGCTCTTCGGCCACGTCCGCGGCGCCTTCACGGGCGCGGTCCGCGACGCGCCGGGTCATTTCCGCGCCGCCGACGGCGGCACGCTCTTCCTCGACGAGATCGGCGAGCTCCCGCTCGAGCTCCAGGCGAAGCTCCTGCGGGTGATCCAGGAGCGCACGGTCATCCCCGTCGGTGGCCGTGACTCCGTGCCGGTCGACGTGCGCATCGTCTCCGCGACCAACCGCGCCCTGCGCGAAGAGGTCGCCCAGGGCCGCTTCCGCGCCGACCTCATGTACCGCCTGCGCGTGGTGCCGCTCTTCCTCCCGCCGCTGCGCGCCCGCCGCGAGGACGTGTCGCTCCTCACCCACCACTTCCTCGCGCAGCTCGGCGACGACGAGCGACGGATCGAGCACGTCTCGTCGGGCGCGATGGCGATGCTCGAGTCGTACGATTGGCCGGGCAACGTGCGTGAGCTGCAAAACGTGCTCGAGCACGCCTTCGTGATGGGCGATGGGCCGGTGCTCCTCGAGTCGGATCTGCCCCCGGAGCTACGCGGCGAGGAGAGCGGCGCGCCGCGCGCCAACGTGCCGCCGCCGCAGCGCGCGGCCTCGCCCGAAGAGCAGCGCATCCGTCGCGCGCTCGAGCGCGCAGGGGGCCACCGCGGGCGCGCGGCGACGATCCTGGGCATGAGCCGCAGCACCCTCTGGCGACGGATGCGGGCGCTCGGCATCGACGAAGAGGGGTCCTGAGCACTGCCCATCGAACGCCCGACCGCCCGCTCGATCTCGCTCGATCTCCCGCTCGGTCTCCCGCTCGGTCTCGAGCCGGCCGTGGAGCGCTCACGGCCGAGGCTGCCGATCGAGGTGCCCGCCGCTGGACGCAAGGCGCCGTCGGCATCAGAGAGTGATCATGCGTCGACCCTGGCTGACCATCGCGCTGCCCCTCGCGATCGCGTGTGGCGCGTCCTCGAGCGAACGCCGCGAGCCCTCGCCGGTGCCCGTGCCCATCACCGAAGCGGAGGGTAACGAGGACTGGGGCGGTCGGCCGGGCCCGCACATCAGCGATCCCGAGATGGACGACGGCTGGCAGCAATAGCGCGCGGGCGCTACCGCTCGGCGTGATCCACGCGCCCACGATCTCCGGAGCCACCGCGCGGCCGACCGCGCTCGAGGTCGACCTCGGGCAGCTCGCGGCGAACTATGCGGCCATCGCGGCGCACGTAGGGCCCGACGTGAAGGTGATGCCGATCCTCAAGGCCAACGCCTACGGGCACGGCCTCGTGGAGGTCGGCCGGCTGCTCGATGGACTCGGCGCGCCGATGGTAGGCGTCGCCTACCTCGAGGAGGGGTTGCGCCTCCGCGAAGAGGGCGTCCGGTCGCCGATCCTCGTGCTGGGCGGCATCGTCGGCGAGCAGATCCCCGACTTCCTCGATCACGATCTCACGCTGACCGCGTCCTCGATCGACAAGCTGCGCGCCATCGAGGATTGCGCGTCGGTCATGGGGAAGCGCGCCAAGGTACACCTCAAGATCGACACCGGCATGGAGCGAATCGGCGTGCATTGGCATGGCGCCGAGCGCCTGCTCGAGGCCTCGCTCGCGTGCACGCACGTGGACGTGGACGGGATCTTCACCCACTTCGCGAACGCCGACGAGGCCGACCTCTCGCACGCGCGTCTGCAGCTCGAGCGCTTCGAGGAGGTCTGCCGCTTCTACGAGCGCCGGTCCTTGCCGACGCCCCTGCGGCACGCGGCAAACAGCGGGGCGACCCTCCAGCTCCCCGAGAGCCACCTGGACCTCGTGCGTCCGGGGATCCTCTTCTACGGCGCCTCCCCCGCGCCCTGCGTCGCGAAGACGATCCCCGTGCGCGGGGCGCTCCGCTGGGTCACGCGCGTCGTGTACTTCAAGGTCGTCGCCGCCGGCAGCCCCGTCAGCTACGGCTCGACGTGGTCACCGACGACGCAGACGCGGGTCGTCACGTTGCCCGTGGGTTACGGTGACGGATACCCACGCGCGCTCTCGAACCGCGCCGAGGTCCTCCTGCGTGGCGCGCGTCATCCCGTCGTCGGGCGCGTCTGCATGGACCAGCTAATGGTCGATCTCGGCCCGGCAGGCACCGGCTACAACGGCGACGAGGTCGTGCTGCTGGGGCGCCAAGGGGATCTGGAGATCACGGTCGAAGAGCTCGCCGCGTGGGCGGGGACGATCCCCCACGAGATCCTGGTCGCGATCAACACGCGCGTGCCGCGGGTCTATCGGGGTCACGAGTAGGCGCGGAGCCAAAAAGGCCGAAGGCCCCCGCGTGGCGGGGGCCTTCGGCCTCGTCGAGGTCTCAGCTCATCGGCGGCGACGGATCGCGACCATCACGAGGCCCATGAGGAGCGCCATCGGCGCTGGCGTCGGCCCACCGGCCGAGCAGCCCCCGCCGCCGCGGATCGTCCCGGGCTCGGGCTCGGGCACGGGCTCGACGTAGACGCAGATCGGGCAGTGCCCGCCGCAGTCGATGCCGGTCTCGGCCCCGTTCTGGACGCCGTCGTTGCAGCTCGCCGCCACGCACACCCCCGCCGCGCACACCCCGCTCGCGCAATCCGCGCTGGCGAGGCAGCTCGCGCCGGCCGCGCAGGCGCCGCACGGGCCACCGCAGTCGACGTCGGTCTCGGCGCCGTTCTGCACGCCGTCGGCGCAGCTCGTCGCGAGACAGACGCCGTCCGTGCACACCCGGCTCGCGCAGTCCATGCGCGACTCACAGCGCGCCCCGTCGACGCAGGCGCCGCAGGGGCCCCCGCAGTCGACGTCGGACTCGCCGCCGTTTCGGACGCCGTCGTGGCAGCTCGCTGCCGCGCAGACGCCGCTCGCGCAGATGCCGCTCGTGCAATCGCTCGCCGTCACGCACGCCTGGCTCGCTCCGCACGCGCGGCACGCCCCGCCGCAGTCGACGTCGGACTCGCCGCCGTTCTGCACGCCGTCCGCGCACGTGGCCGCGGCGCAGGCACCCTCGAGGCAGACCCCGCTCGCGCAGTCGCCCGGGAAGCCACACGCCGCCGCGTCCGCGCAGGGCGCGCACGCCCCGCCGCAGTCGACGTCGGACTCCATGCCGTTGCGCACGCCGTCCTCGCAGGTCGCCGCGGCGCACACGCCCTCACCGCACACGCCGCTCGCGCAATCGGCCGGGCCGACGCAGTCGCGACCGTCGGTGCACGCGGCGCACGCGCCGCCGCAGTCCACGTCCGTCTCGGTGCCGTTGAGGACGCCGTCCTCACACGTCGCCGCCAGGCAGAGCCCATCGGCGCAGACGCTCGATCCGCAGTCGCTCGCCGCAGCGCACGCCCGACCGTCCGCGCAGGACGCGCACGCGCCGCCGCAGTCCACGTCGGTCTCCGAGCCGTTGCGCACCCCGTCGTCGCAGGCCGGCGCGAGGCAGAAGCCGTCGTCGCAGACGCCGCTCGCGCAGTCGAGGCTCGCGCCACACGCGGCACCGGCCTCGCACGACGCGCACTCCGGTCCGCCGCAGTCCACGTCCGTCTCGGACCCGTTGGCGACGCCGTCGTCGCATTGGGCAGAGAGGCAGCGATCGGCGACGCAGACGAGGCTCGCGCAGTCCCCCGCCTCAGCGCAGAGCGCGCCGTTGGCGCAGGGCGCGCACGGTCCGCCGCAGTCGACGTCCGTCTCGCTCCCGTTGCGCACCCCGTCGTCGCACGTCGGGACGGCGCAGAGGAGCGCCTTGCAGACGCCGCTCGCGCAATCCGCCGCCGCGTTGCAGGCCTCTCCGTCCGCGCAGCCCGCGCACCCGCCGCCGCAGTCCACGCCCGCCTCGAGGCCGTTCTGCACGCCATCGGTGCAGGTCGGGATCTGGCAGACCCCGCCCGCGCAGACGTGGCTCGCGCAATCACCCGCAACCGCGCAGAGGTCGCCGTCGACGCACGGCCCGCAGGCACCACCGCAGTCTACGTCCGTCTCGCTCCCGTTGCGGACGCCGTCCGTGCACATCGGCGTCGCGCACGCGCCGCCCGCGCAGACCTGGCTCGCGCAGTCGTTCGCGAGCGCGCACTGCCCGCCGTCCGCGCACGCCCCGCAGGCACCGCCGCAGTCGACGTCCGTCTCGCTCCCGTTGCGCACGCCGTCCGTGCACGTCGGCGCCTGGCAGACCGAGCCGAAGCACACACCGCTCGTGCACTCGGCCGCGAGGTTGCAAGCCCCGCCGACGCCGCAAGGCCCACAGGCACCGCCGCAGTCGACGTCGGTCTCGCTCCCGTTGCGGACGCCGTCCATGCACGTCGGCGTCTGACAGAGGCCGTCTTGGCAGACGAGGCTCGCGCAGTCGGGGGCGCCGCCGCAGAGCGCGCCCGCAGCGCAGGGACCACAGGCCCCGCCGCAGTCGACGTCCGTCTCCGCGCCGTTGCGGACGCCGTCGACGCAGCTCGGGACGGCGCAGAGGCCCCCAGCGCAGACGAAGCTCGCGCAGTCGAGCGCCGCGCCACAGGTCGCGCCCGCCGCGCACGGACCACACGCGCCGCCGCAGTCGACGTCCGTCTCCGCGCCGTTGCGCACGCCGTCGTCGCAACGCGGCGCCGCGCAGGCTCCGCTCGCGCACACGCCGCTGCCACAGTCGGTGGCGATCACACAGACCGAGCCGTCGGCGCACGGTCCGCACGCCCCGCCGCAGTCGACGTCCGTCTCGCTCCCGTTGCGGACGCGGTCATCGCACGCGGCGACCTGGCAGACGCCCCCGGCGCAGACGGCGCTCGCGCAGTCCGCCCCCACGCCGCACGCGAGCCCGTCCGCGCACGGACCGCAGCTCCCGCCGCAGTCCGTGGAGGTCTCGTCGCCGTTGCGGACGCCGTCGTCGCAGCGGGGCGCCCGGCAGAGGCCGCCCTCGCAGACGCCGCTCGCGCATCCGGCCGCGGACGCGCAGCCCTCGCCGTCGAGGCACGCGCCGCCGCAGGATCCGCCGCAGTCGACGCCGAGCTCGGTCCCGTTGCGGACCCCGTCGTCGCAGGTGGGCAGCGCGCAGACACCCGCCGCGCAGACGCCGCTCGCGCACTCCGCCCCGGACGTGCAGGGCCGACACACGCCGGCGTCGCAGAGCCGGCTCACGCAATCGTTGTCGACCAGGCACTCGTCCGCGTCGGGGCAGGCGCCGCAGAAGAGTCCGCCGCAGTCGACGTCGGTCTCGGCGCCGTTCTTGATGCCATCGAAGCAGTTCGGCAGAGCCGCGAGCGCGTCTGTGATCGCGGCGGCCGAGAGCACGTAGGCGTAGTCGAACGCGACGGTCTCGCCGGGGGCGATCGAGGGGACGTGGAAGGCGATGAAGATGGCTTCGTCGGCGGTCCGCGTCGCGCCGACGGCTTGGTGGAAGCCCGTCCCGAGGAAGGCGTCGCGCGCGCTGCGGTTCGAGAAGCCGCCGTGGCCGACGCGCGCCCGCGGGTCGGCGCTCACGAGGCCGAGCGAGGTGCCCGTTTGCTGGGCGGTCACGTAGGCGACCGTCGAGGTGCCGAGCGGCTCACGCTGGCTGACGATGGTGTTCGTCGTGACGAACCCGAGCCCGCGCGTCTGGTTGTTGTCGGGGTCGACGTTTCGGAGGTAGTAGACATCGCTCATCACGGCGTCGGAGGTGTTCGTCATCTCGACGTGGATGAGCATCCAGAGCGCGTCGTTGCCGACGAGCACCGTCTGCGCGACGTCGAGCCCGGGCTTGGACCCGATCCAACGGGCGAGGGCGCCGCCACGGTTCCCCGTGCGCCCGACGCCGGTCGCGAGGCACTCGGGCGCCTCGAGCGTGCCCGGGAGGTTCGTCGTACCGGTGCGGTTGTTGTTGTAGTTGACGCCGCCGACCGAGACGCCCCAACCCTCCTCGGGGGAGCCCGGCAGGAAGAAGTCGCCGTCGTAGACGGCCCAGCCGTTGTCCTGAGGGTTGGCGACGAAGCCGAGCGCCTGACCCCACCCCCCGAGCGCGGGTGATACCCCGCGGGGGCGCCAGCGTCCGAGCCGAACGCGCCGTTGTGGAAGAGGCCCATCTCCGCGAGCTGGGTGCGCGCGAAAGAGTCCGCGCCGACCAGCGACGCCTCGCAGAACGAGCGGCAGCCCGCGCCGTCGACCGACGCGCCGGCCGCCGTCCCTGGACATTCGTCGACTGCGTCGGGCACGCCGTCCCCATCGGCGTCTTGCGCCGCCGCGGGGAGCGCGAGCCCGAGCACCCCGAGACAACAGAGCCACCACACGCGCTTTCGATCCTTCATCGTCGCCTCCTTGGCTGTCCGGCGCGCGCACGAGTGCCGTCGCACGTGTCGACGGCACACGCGCAAAGACCCTCAGGGGCGCAAAGGGCGCGCCGGCTCCCTGCCAACGCGGGCCGCCACCGCCACGGCTCCGGCCACCCCTCGCCTGAGCAACGCCCGTGCCACGTCCGTTGTCGGCGGATCATTGCATCAAAACCCGCTTCGATCGGCCGTTCCACCACTCGGAGGTCACGAGCTCCGATCGTCGGATCCACCACCCGGAGGTCGCGTCACCCACTCTCGCTTCCGACGAGCGGTGCACTCAGGACAGCGCTTGGTCGCGACGACTGGAGGGAGACTCTCGGTCGGACCTTGATATGCTCCGCCGCACATGTCCGTCTTCCTCGACGCGCTCGCGCGCAAGCCGACCCCCTACACCCCGATCTGGCTCATGCGGCAGGCCGGCCGCTATCAAGAGAGCTACCGCGCCATCCGCTCCAAGGTGAGCTTCCTCGAGCTCTGCAAGACCCCAGAGCTCGCCTGCCAGGTCACGGTCGACGCGGTCGACCAGATCGGCGCCGACGCCGCGATCATCTTCGCCGACATCCTGCTGCTGCTCGAGCCGCTCGACGTCGGGTTCTCGTTCGAGAAGGACCACGGGCCGAAGATCCACGAGCCCGTGCGCACACGCGCCAAGGTGGAGGCGATGAGCGAGTCGATCGATCCGATCGCGTCCCTCGGGTACGTGATGGACGCCATCCGGCTCGCGCGGCGCGCATTGAAGGTCCCGCTCATCGGCTTCGCGGCCGCCCCCTTCACCCTCGCGAGCTACGCGGTCGAGGGCGGCGGCAGCAAGACCTGGAACCACACCAAGGCGTTCATGGTGGGGGACGAGGGGCTGTGGCACGAGCTGATGCGCAAGATTGCGCGGGCGACGACCGCCTACCTGGATGCGCAGATCGACGCGGGCGCCCAAGCGGTGCAGCTCTTCGACAGCTGGGTCGGGATCCTCTCGCCGAGCGCCTACCGCCGCTTCGTGCTCCCCCACTCGAAGGCCATCATCGACTCGCTCGGCGCGCGCGTGCCCGTGATCCACTTCGGCACCGGGAACCCCGAGCTGTACCCGCTCATGAAGGAGGCGGGTGGCGACGTCATCGGGATCGACTGGCGTCTCGGCATCGACACCGCCTGGGATCGCCTCGGCGACGACGTCGGCATCCAGGGCAACCTCGACCCGTCCTTCCTGCTCGGCCCCCGAGAGTCGCTCTTCGCCGAGGCCAGCCGCATCCTCGCCGAGGCCGCGGGCCGACCAGGCCACATCTTCAACCTCGGGCACGGGATCATGCCCGAGGCCAGCGTCGAGGGCGCCCGCGCGCTCATCGATCACGTACACGAGGCCTCGGCGCGATGAAGCGCGTCGTCGTCGTCGGCGGCGGCGTGACTGGGCTCGCGGCCGCGCACCGCGCGACCGAGCTGGATCCCGCCGCCGAGGTGATCGTGCTCGAGGCCGCCGACCACCCCTGCGGCATGCTCGTCAGCGAGCGGACCGACGACGGCTTCGTCATCGAGCGCGGGCCCGACTCGATCCTGACCACCAAGCCCGCGGCGCTCGGCCTGGCGCAGCGCCTCGGCATCGAGCACCGCGTGGTCCGCACGCGCCCCGAGAACCGCGGCGCCTACGTCGTCAGCCGAGGCCGGCTCGTGCGCGTGCCCGAGGGCTTCAACGTCGTCGCGCCGAGCGACGTCTGGGCGCTGGCGCGCTCCCCCGTGCTGAGCTGGCGGGGCAAAGCGCGAGCGGCGCTCGAGCTCGCGCTGCCGCGCGGCGAGGCGCGCGCGGACGAGAGCCTCGCGCGCTTCGTGAATAGGCGCTTCGGGGCCGAGCTGCTCGAGCGGCTCGCGCAGCCGATGGCCGGCGGCATCTACGGCGCGCGCCCCGATCGGCTGAGCCTGCGCGCGACGATGCCGCGCTTCCTCGACGTCGAGCAGGACGCGCGCAGCGTGACCCTCGGCCTGATGCGGCAGATCAAGGACGGCGCGGCCGCGGCGAGCGGCGCGCGCTATGGGCTCTTCATCAGCTTCGACCGCGGCGTGGCGGTCTTGCCCGAGACCCTCGCCGAGCGGCTCGGCGACCGCGTCCGTCGCTCCACGCGCGCGACGGCCATCGCGCGCGATGGCGGCCGGTGGCGAGTCGACGTCGAGGGCCCGGGCGGCGCGGCGCGCCTCGACGCCGACGCGCTCGTCTTGGCGATCCCCGCGAGGCCGGCCGCCGCGCTGCTGGCGCCGCACGCGCCGCTCGCGGCCGCGCACCTCCGCGCGATCCCCTTCGGCTCCGCGGCCACGGCCACGTTCGCGTGGCGGCGCGACCAGATCCCCCACCCGATGGGCGCGAGCGGCTTCGTGGTGCCCGCGATCGAGGGGCGGCTCGTGCTCGCGTCCACGTGGGCGAGCGCGAAGTGGCCGGGGCGAGCGCCCGAGGGCATGGAGCTCATCCGCGTCTTCCTCGGCGGCAACGATCGCGACGAGTGCGTGCGCTACTCGGACCAAGAGCTCGTCCGCGAGGCGCTGCGCGCGCTCGAGGAGCTCATGGGGATCACCGCGCCCCCGCAGCTCACGCGCGTCGACCGCTACGTGAACGCGATGCCCCGCTACGAGGTCGGGCACCTCGCGCGAATGGATCAGGTGGACGACGCGCTCTCGGGGCTCTGCCACCTGGCGCTCGCGGGGAGCTCGTACCGCGGCGTCGGCATCCCCGACTCGATCGCGAGCGGTGAGGCCGCCGCCGCGCGCGTGCTCGCGTGACTACGCGCCACACGCGCGCTCGCGTGACCACGCCTCACACGCGTGCTCGCGTGACCACGCCTTCCGCGCGTGCTCGCTTGACTACGCTTCGCGCGGCGGCGGCCGGCACGCTCGCCTTCGCCGCGCTCGTCGTGCTCAACGCCTGGGTCGCCGACGACGCCTACATCACCTTCCGCACCGTCGAGGCGGCGCTGCGCGGAGATGGCTTCGTCTGGAACCCGGGCGAGCGCGTCATGGCCTACACGCATCCGCTCTGGATGCTCGCGATCCTCGCCGTCGCGGCGACGGGCCTCAGCGTCTACGCGGCGGCCCTGCTGCTCGGGGTGGCCCTCTCGACCGCGAGCGCGTGGCGGCTGCTCGCCCGCGCGCCGCGGTGGTCGGTCGCGCTGCCCGTGATCGCCGCGCTGACCGCCAGCAAGACGATCCTCCACTTCGCGACGAGCGGCCTCGAGGGCCCGCTCGTCGTCGCGTTGGTGCTGCTGATCGCCGACCACGCCGAGCGCGACCGGCGCGCGACCGGGCTGCGCCGCCTCTCACTCCTCGCGGCTGCGCTCTTGCTCACGCGCATGGACGCGGTCTTGCTCATCGCGCCGCTCTTCGCGTACCTCGTCTGGCGCGCGGGGGGCTCGGCAGAGGAGCACCTCGCGGCCGAGCGCGCGACGCTGGCCAGCGTCGGTCCCCTCGGGCGGCCTCGCGCCGATCGGGTCCACGCGCCGCGCGAGCCCGCGCATCAGCGACTGCGGCGCGGCCTCCGCGTCGCGCTCCGGGTGAGCCGACCGGCGCTCCTCGTGCTCGTCGGATGGACGATCGTCGCCACCCTTTATTACGGGCACCCGCTGCCGAACACGGCGCTCGCGAAGCTCGGCACGGGCTTGCCTCGCGACGAGCTGCTCGCCCAGGGCGGCACCTACGTCGCGAGCGCGATGATCTGGGACCCCGTCACGCTCGCGGTCTGCTTCTTCGGCGTCTTCGTCGGGCTCCGCCAGCTCCGCCGCGCGCCGATCCTCGGCACCCTCGCGCTCGGCGCGCTGCTCTACGTGGTCTACGTGGTGTGGATCGGCGGCGACTTCATGAACGGTCGCTTCTTCTTGGCGCCGACCTGGGTGGCGCTGTGGATTCTGGTCCGCTCAGCCCCGCCTGAGGACTCGGCGCCCAACGCCGCGCGGGATGTGGCCGGATCGGGCGCGGGTACGGGCGCAGGCGCCGTCTCGGGCTCGGACACGGGCTCGGGCTCGGGCTCGGACACGGGCTCGGGCTCGGGCTCGGACACGGGCTCGGACGCGGTTTCGGACACGGTTTCGGGCTCGGGCTCGGACTCGGTCTCCGATGCGGACTCGGACTCGGATGCGAACCCGGATGCAGACTCGGACTCGCTGAAGGGCAGGGGCAAGGGCGGGGGCAAGGGCAGGGGCAAGGGCAGGGGCAAGGGCGGGGGCAAGGGCAGGGGCAAGGGCAGGGGCAAGGGCAGGGGCACCGGTACGCGTACGATGAGCGCCGCGATCCTCACGCTCCTCGCCCTCGGCTACCTCGTCCCCGAGCGCAACCCACTCGACGTGCTCTTCCCGCGCGTCCCCTGGGGACCGCAGGCGATGGGCTCGCTCTCCGGGATCGGCGACGAGCAGCGCTACTACCTCCCCGCGACTGGGCTCTGGCACGGAGCCCACCCCCCCCGCCGCGACGACTACCTCGTCGGTCGTGCGCTCGGCCCACGCGAGCCACGACGAGCGATCGCGGTCGGGTTCCTCGGCTACGGCGCAGCGGAGCGAGGGATCATCGTCGATCCGATCGCGCTCACCGATCCCTTCTTGGCCCGCTTTCCGGTCGAGAGAGATCGCGGATGGCGCGTCGGCCACGCGGCACGCGCCGTCCCGGACGGCTACGAGTCTTCGCTTCGCGAGGGCGCATGCCGCATGAGCGACGACGCGCTCTGCCGCGCGTGGCGCGACGTCTGGTCGGTCACACACGACCCACTCCTCTCGGAGGCGCGCTGGCGCGCGTGGTGGCGCGTGATCACGGGGAGCTTCGCGGACGGGGTCGATGTCGAGGGTGTCTTCGAGCGCCCGACGCTCACCCACGCGACGCGCCTCCCCGCGCTCTTCGGCGACGCGGGCGTGGAGCTGCGGCTCGCCGACCTGGGTGACGACGTGCGCGCCGTGCGTCTCACGCTCGACGCGGCGCGATATCGCGTGCACTGCCGACGCGCGGGTCGGTCGATCGCTGTGCACGAGCTCACACCCCAGGTCCCCCCAACCGAGGAACCGCGCTCGACTGTCGAGCGAACGACCGGCGAGCAGACGACCGTCGAGCACACCGCCCGCTGCGAGGGTGACGCCCTGCTGATCGATCCGACCGAGCGGCATCATCGCCGAGACCACTTCGTGCTCCACGCCGCGCAGCCGCACCCCTGAAATCGTTCGTCCCCGAGGTCGACGCGGGATTCGGGACGCATCGACCTCGGGGACTACGGGAAAGCCAAGTAAGTATGTGCGGAATGCGTGTCGAGAGCGGGGCTCGGTCGCCCGCGGCGCCCCACCTCGCGGTGGGACGCCTTGCGGGCTCGTCGGGTCGGAGAGATTCGGGATCGGGATGATGTGTGCGGGTGACCCAGGACGCCGAGCGAGTTGGAAGTTCGACTTCCAGCTCGCGACTTAAGTAGCGCCTGTGTACCCCGTGCGCATTGAGAGCGCTCACTTGGCGAACGCCGCTCACGCCAAGGGCGCCCGGCTCTTGCCTCTGCTCGGGGGATGAAGCCCCCGCCAGCACCACGAGGCGCCCTCGAATTCTCCGCGCGCTCGCGCCCTCGAGGGCTCGGCGCGGGGTTTGCTTTTCGAGAACCCGACCAGCCTGGAGGTCCGAAACGAAGCTCAGCCGTGTTCACGAGCACCCGGACGGCGCGCAGCGAGCACCGAACGCAGGCTCGCGAGGCCCTGCCGGGCTTCATGCTCCGCGACCTGGCGACGATCCCTCGAAGGAAGCAGACCATGCGCGCCTTGCCCATCGCCCTCTCGCTCTGCATCGTCCTCGGCTGCGGCGACGACGACACCACGCCCACGACCGACGCGGGTAGCGGCGGGGGCGACGCGGGGGTGCGGCGAGACGGCGGTGGTGGCGTCGACGGTGGTGGCGTCGAGCCTCCTCCGCCCGAGGGCTGCGAAGGAGGCCCGCTCGCCGAGCCGATCCCGAGCTGCCGCCCCGCGCCTCTCCCCACGACTGGCGACCTCCGCCAAGACTGCGTCCAGCGCATCAACCAGCTGCGCTGGGAGTGCCAATGCCTCGGACCGCTGGCGCGCTGGACCGAAGCGGAGGCCTGCGCCGACGAGCACGCCGCCTACGACGCCGAGGGCGCAGGTCCTCACGGCGGCTTTCGCGACGACATCTGCTCGCCTCGAGGCCGCGCGCAGAACGAGTGCCCCGGCTATCGCGACGACGACCAGGTCATCGGCCTCTGCCTCCAGCAGATGTGGGACGAGGGGCCCGGCGCCGACTTCCAGATGCACGGCCACTACCTGAACATGACGAACCCGGCGCACTCGCGCGTCGCGTGTGGCTTCTACACGACGTCGAGCGGCCGGGTCTGGGCTGTGCAGAACTTCCAGTAGCGCCGAGCGCTCCGAGGCGGGCTCCCCCTCGTGAGGAGAATCCAGCTCTGAGTCGCGCAGGCTGGCGCGCGCGTCGCGGTCGTGAGGCTGGCGCGCGCGTCGTGGTTGGTGCGTTGGGCTCGCCTCACTCCGGCAGGAGCACACGATCGATCACGTGGATCACCCCGTTCGCGCAGACGATGTCCGCCTGGACTACGTTGGCGTCGTTGATACGCACGCCCTCGACGACGTCGATGTTCAACACCCCACCCTGCACCGTGGTCGCCTGCGCCAGGTTCACGACGTCGGACGCCCGCACGTCACCGCTGACCACGTGATACTTCAGCACGGCGACGAGCTGCTCGCGGTTCTCGGGCCGCAGCAGGCTCTCGACCGTCCCCGCGGGGAGCGCCGCGAACGCCGCATCCGTAGGCGCGAAGACCGTGAACGGCCCATCTCCGCGGAGGGTCTCGACGAGGCCCGCCGCCTCGAGCGCGGCGGCGAGGGTGGTGAAGCTGCCAGCGCCGACCGCCGTGTCGACGATGTCCTGAGCGCTCGCGGCGTCATCGGTCGCGAGGTCGTCACCGCTCGTCGCGGCCGTAGCCGAAGCCGTATCGCTCGAGCTACCGCAAGCCATTCCAGAGATCCCGATCGCCAAGATGAGAGCAAGTCGCGTGAGCATGGTTCCTCCGTGCATTGACCAGAACATGTCTAATCAAATCTAGACAACTTCTGGATACGCGACGAGGGCACGTCAAGGCCAGGGATGCGATATACGCAGCCGCATGATCCGAGTCCCTGCCCTCGGGCGCCCGAGCTCCCGAAGCCTCCCTCGCCGCCGCGCCTCGCTCGCCGAGCAGACCGACGCGGCCCTCGTCGACGTCTTGGTCGACTGGATGCTCGCGCTCCGGGCGCCGGGGGCCGAGGGCTGGCAGACGCTCGCGGACGCCGCGGGTCTGCCGCTCGGCGAGGTCGTCGCGTCGCCCTTCGGCCTACGCGCGGTCGCCCTCGGCGTGCGCGAGGGCGCGACGAGCGTGCGCCGCGAGACGCGCGCGGTCCTCGCTTGGTCCGCCCGCTTCGGGGACGCGGCGGTCGCCGATCCCACCCACGGGACCTGGACCCTCGGGCGCCTCCGCGTCGGAAAGTACCAATCGTTTCAGACCGACGCGCCGCACGCGACCTACGACCCCGCGCACATCGCCAAATGGGGCCCGCACGAGCTGATGCACCGCGCGGCGGGCTTCTTCTTTCGCACGGACGCGACCCGCTTCGAGCACTACGTCGGCGCGCGGCTCAACGAGCTCTTGCCCGTCGTGCTCTGGTACGGTCACGACCAGCTCGCGCGTCTCGACGAGGAGAGCTTCGTGCGCGCCGACGCCTCCCGAGAGGCGCCCGTGGAGGACGCCCGCTGGTTGGTCGAGAGCGAGGCCAAGCTCCGACGCCGCGCGCGGCGCACCCTCCCCGCGCTCCGCGCCGGCCTCGCCCACCTCGAGGTCGAGCTCGACGCGATCGATCGCGAGCTCGCGACGGGCCGTCGACACGTGACGGTGCACGAGACGGGCGGCGCCCGCCTCGACGCCGCGAGCGACGCGCTCGCCTACGTCGTCGGTCATGTCGCGCGCCTGCGCGACCCGATCGTCTCGGCCCTCCTCGAGACCGTGCCGCGCTCCCTCGGACGCTTCGACGATCTCGTCGCCTACCGAGCGCACATCGAGTCCGTCCACGACGCGCTGCTCTTCGCCCCGCTCGCGCTCGACGACGACGCCATCGCCACCCTGCAATCCCGCCGCACCCTCTGGGATTGGCTCCACCGCGCGGCGCTCGCCGGCTTGGACGTGCGCCCCCTGCTCGACGCCGCCGCCAAGGCCCTGGACGACCCCGACGGCGTCGACGAGGGCGCGTGGATCGCGCGCCTCGAGGGGAAGCTCGCGTCAGGGCGCGCGAACCGCCGCGACGCACGCCCGCCGCTCGAGCCGGTGCTCGCGGATGGCGCGGGCGGGCTCGCGCTCGGCCAGCTGCGCGAAGGGCTCGAGAGCGTGGCGCCGCGGACCGCGAGCTTCCTCGACGACGAGGCGCTGCAGAGCTTCGCCACGAGCGCGCCCTTCGTCCGGCGCGCGCCGCTCGCCGAGCGGCTCGCGGACTTCCTCGCGCTCGCGGAGGCCCCCACCGCACTCCACGAGCTGCTCGCGCTCGAGCGATGCATCGCGGAGGCGCGCCCGAGCGACGAGGCGCGCCACCTCGCGGAGTCGCCACCCGCTCGTGGCGCCGATGGCGTCGTCCTCGCCAACGACGCCTTCACCCTCTTCGAGGCCACCCACGACGTGGTCGCGCTGCACGCGGGCGGAGAGGCCACGCCTGGCGCCCACGCTTGGCTCATCGGCCTGGCGGACGACGAGCACGTCTCGATCCTGCCCTGCGGCCCGGAAGAGCGCGCCTTCTTCGACGCCGCCCGAGCCCGCGCCCTGAGGCTCGCGGGCGCGAAGGTCGAGCCGGCGTGGCTCCGCGAGGCGCTCGCCGCCACCGCCCTGGTGTGGCGACCGCGCTGAAGCTCACTCGTCGCCACGCCGTCGGTCGAGCTCCGCCCGCAGGAGGTTGAGCTCATCCTCGGCCCGCTGCGCCCGCTCCGCCTCGGCGCGCGCCCGCTCCGCCTCGGCGCGCGCCCGCTCCGCCTCGGCGCGCGCCCGCTCCGCCTCCTCGTCCCGCTCGCGCTCGAGCTGGGCGACCATGCCCTCGAGCCGAGCCGCGAGATCCCGTGGGGTGAGCAGCTCCGCGTTCGCGTGGAAAAAACACAAGCGTCCGTGCTGCAACGAGAGCTCCAGCCCGAGCACCTCGCTCGGATAGCGGCCCGCCTGCGGCACGATCCGACCGTAGGTCGTCGAGCCCGCCGCGAGCCGATAGCCGATCAGGTGTTGCCGCGCGCGGTCGTAGATGAAGTACTCGGGGATCCCGAGCCGCGCATAGCGCGCGACGTTCAGCTCGGCGTCCTTCTTGCGGTCGCCGCCCACGTGGACCTCGAGCACCCAGTCGAGGCCCTTGCCCTCGGCGCTCACCACCCACTTCATCCGGTCGTGGACGGGCACGTCGAAGACGGCGAGCACGTCCGGCGCGAACCGCGGCTCGCCCGGATAGTAGGTCGTCAGCTCAGCCGCGACGTAGACCTGCTGTCCGCGCCGCCGAAACCACTCCCGCAAGGTCTCGCGCGCGTCGTTCTTCGCGTCGTAGTGCAGGTCGCCTTCGGGCGGCGACATCTCGGCGTCGGTCATCGAGGCTGGCAGCGCCTCGATCACGGCCGCGCGCTCGGCGTCGGACAGGCGGTCCCACTCCTCTTGGGTCGGGGCCTGCGGGAAACGGCCCGCGACGTCGGCGCCGGCGGTCATGCGCCCATCATGCCAGAGGACGGCCCGATCACCACTCACCGACGTTCGGCATGCTCGTCCAAGGCTCCTCGGGCGGCAGCGGCGCGCCCCGCTGCAAGAGCTCGACGCTGATCCGATCGGGCGAGCGGACGAAGGCCATGCGCCCGTCCCGTGGAGGCCGCGCGATCGTGACGCCGCCCGCCTGCAGCTCGCGACAGGCCGCGTAGATGTCGTCGACCTCGAAGGCCAGATGGCCGAAGTTGCGCCCACCGTCGTAGGGCTCTTCTTGATCCCAGTTGTAGGTCAGCTCGATCTCCGCGGCGTCGCCCGGCGCGCCAGTGGAGAGGAAGACGAGCGTGAAGCGACCCGCCTCGTGCTCCCGCCGACGGACCTCGACGAGGCCCAGCAGGTCGCAGAAGAAGTGGAGCGCCGCGTCGAGATCGCGGACCCGGATCATGCTGTGCAGGAAGCGCATGCCGCACTTCTACGGTCTCGTCGCGCGGACGGGAAGCCCAGCCTCCCCAAGCAGTGTCCCCAAGCCGAAGCTCGTTCCTGGTTGCCGTCGAGGATCGGAGAGCCCCAACGGGAAGTTCGTTCGGGGTCCGCGGCCGTCGACGCGGAGCTCGCTCGCTCCTCGAAGAGGCACTCGCTTGCGGCCATACCCTCGCTCGGGTTACCCAGACGGGCATGCGGCTGTTCACGTTCTGCGTCTGCTTCGCGTTCCTCGGTGCCTGCGGCGACGACGACGACACCCCGAGGATGGACGGGGGCGCCGACGCCCTGGTGAACGGTTGCCCCTCGCACGAGGATCCGATCGCGATGCCGGGAGACGACGTCGACGGCGACACCTACGAGACGTTCGCCGCGCCCTTCCTCGAGCGCTTCTGCACGCGCTGCCACAGCTCCACGCTGGAGGGCGACTTCGCGCGCGGCGGCGCCCCCGAGGGCCTCGACTGGGACCTCGAGGCCGAGGTCCGCGAGAACGCCGAGTACCTCCGCTACGTCATCGGCGTCAGCAACGAGATGCCGCCCATCGGCACGCGGCCGAGCTGCGACGAGCGACGCCGCTTCGTCCGCTGGGTCGACGTCGGCGCCCCTTGATGACGATCCGCACCCGCGGCGCCACGCTCACGCTCATCCGCGCGCTCGCGGTCGCGAACCTCGGGCTCGCGGCGGCGGCGACCGTCCTCCTCGTGGCCGAGCTCCGCGGCCAGGCCTTCGAGGCGGCGATCACGGAGGGCGGCGCGCTCGCGGTCGGCGTCGCCGTCCTCGGCTTGATGGTGCTCCCCGCCCTCCTCGCGGCCTGGATCGGGGTCGGGCTATGGCGCCTCGATCGCGCCGCCTGGGTCGCCCAGGTCGCCGCGGGCGTCGCGGTCCCGCTCGCGTGCGTCGCGTTCTGGGCCGTCGGTCTCGCCGAAGGTCCGTGGGCGTGGATCCTCCCCGCGCTCGCGGGTCTCTTCGCCGGCTCGCTCCTCGTCCTCACGCGGCGCGCTGGCCGGTGGGCGTTCGGGATCGGCCCCGACGCCGTGCTGGCCGAGATCCACGCGCGAGGAGAGACCACCACGCGCGACCTCGCGACCACCTTCGCCGTTCCCCTCCCGGTCATCGAGGCGTTGCTCGAACAGACGATCGCGCACGGCGCCTTCGCGGGCGCGTGGGATCGCGTGAGCGGGAAGGTCTACTCCGTCGCCACGGTGCTCACGCGCGACGCGCTCCGCCGCTGCCCGCGCTGCGGCGCCGCGATCGACGCGCTCGGCAACATCGCCCGCTGCGCCTTCTGCGGCACCGAGTTCGCGCAGCTCCGCGGCCTCGACCACCCGATGCCGACGCCGATCGGGGTCTGTGTGCTCACGGCGTTCGACCGCGTGCTCGCATACGTCGCCGCCTTCCTCGGCCTGACGTGGGCCGCGCTCTTCGTCGCCTCGGGCCTGCGCCCGACGGGCGCCGAGGGCGAGCCGCTCGTCTGGGGTCTCTTCGTCGTCACGCCGATCGCGCTCGCGATGGCCGCGCTCGCGATCGGCAAGCGCTTGCAGGCGGGCCGGCGCGGGGCGTGGATCGCCCAGCAGCTCTTGCTCCCACCGGCCGCGCCCTACCTCTTGTCGCGCCGCGTGCGGACGCTCTTCGCGTCCGGCCTCGAGCCCCTCCGCGATCAGCTCCGCGTCCGCGGCGAGCTACCCTTCCGCGAGCTCGCCACGTTCCTGAAGGTGAAGTCTCGGCACGCGGAGGAGCTCGCGATCCACCTCACGGCGACCGGCACGCTCGACTCCGTGCTGGACTGGCACGGCGAGCGGCTCCTGCACCGCGACCAGCTCGGGGTCGACGGCCGAGGCTGGGGACCTTCGGCGATCACGAGGCGGCGATCGGCGCGATCGCCCTCGACGCGGGCGGCGCGCTGCTGGTCTCTGGGGACGCGCGCGGCGCCGTGCGCTTCGTCGACCTCGCGGCGTCGCGTGGCGGCGAGGCTCCGCAGGGCGAATAGTCCGCCGATGCACGAATGGAAGGTCAGCCCCGACCTCGACGGGGAGCGCCTCGACCGCGCGCTCGGTCAGCTCGCGGGCCTCAGCCGCGCGCAAGCCAAGCGGCTCACCGAAGAAGGCCAGGTCCGCGTCGACGGCCGCCGCGCGCCCAAGGGCGCCCGGGTGCGCGCAGGCCAGACCCTCGCGCTCGCCGAGGCCCCCGAGCCCGCGGACTTCGACGCGCTGCCCGAGCCCGACGCGCCGCTCGCGGTCCGCTACGAAGACGCGCACGTCGTCGTCGTCGACAAGCCCCCCGGCCAGCCTTCGCACCCGCTCCGTGCGCGGGAGCTCGGCACGCTCGCGAACGCGCTCGTCGCCCGGTACCCCGAGATGGCCGGCGTCGGCTACCGCCGCCGAGAGCCCGGCCTCGTCCACCGGCTCGATACGGGCACGAGCGGGCTGCTCCTCTGCGCGCGCGACGCCGCCACCTTCGAGCGCTTGCGCGACGCGCTCCGCGCGGGCGCCATCGACAAGCGCTACGCGGCCCTCTGCGTCGGCGAGGTGCGCGCCCCTCAGGTCGTCGATCTCCCCATCGTCCACCGCACGCAGCGGCTGATGGGCACGAGCGACGCGCTCGACGCCCTCGACGCCCGCACCGAGATCCTCGAGCGTCGGCCAGCGCGCTTCATCATCGACGGCAGGGCCATCGACGGCAGCATCATCGAGGCCCGCGCCACGCACGCGCGGCGTCACCAGGTCCGCGTCCACCTCGCGGCCCTCGGGCACCCGCTCCTCGGCGACACCGACTACGGCGGCCCCACCCTCGAGGGGCTCGAGCGCCACGCGCTCCACGCCTCTAGGCTGCGCTTCGAGGGCCCCGCGGGCCCGATCGACGTCGACGCCCCGTGGCCGGAGGATCTCCGCCAGCTCCTCGACGCTTCGTAGCTCGCGGCCTTTCGGCGAACTCACTTGCGCGCATCACAGACGCGGAAGCGGAAGCGGACACGGACGCGGAAGCGGACACGGACGCGGACGCGGACGCGGACACCGCCGACGGAAGCGGATGCGGACACCGTCGCCGGAGCGTCGCCCTCAACGCGACTCGCCGACGCCCGGCTTCAAGCCGGGCGCAAGACGAAAGGGCGCGCCACCCGCGCTCGCTCCGCCCCGAGCCACGCGCGGGTCAGCGGGTTCAGCCAGCAGACCCAGAGCGCGTAGAGCGCGTAGGCGGTCCCGAGCGGCAGCGTGACGATCAGGGCGAGCGCCAGGACCGTCTGCAGCGCGCGCCCCCGACCGCGACCGAGCGCGACGAGCACCACGAGGTGCGCGAGCCCGACGCCCGCGAAGAGCGTGGCCCCCGCGGCCCCGAGGAAAGCGATCCCCACGTCCTCGCTGGCCCCCTCCACCACCGGCAGCGTCCAGAGCCCGGCGATCGCGGCCGCCGCCGCGAAGGCGAGCAGCGCGAAGCCGAGGTTCAGCAGCCGGAGCATGGCGAGGTGGCCCATGTCGGCGTCCTACGGAGCCCCAGCGCGAAAATTCCTCACCCGAACGAGTCGGGCGCGAGCGCGCGTCGTCGCCGTCGCGATGGCGCGCAGCGCTCGCGTCGCTCCGTTCTCCTGGATCGCTGACTCGCGAAGATGAGGGTCCGGGTGGCGCCGCGAGCGCCCGCGTCGCGGTCAGGGCGCGAGCGCCCGCGTCACCGAGTCGATCGTCACCTTCGCGAGCAGATCGGCGAGCTGCTCGCGGTCGAGATCCCCGTGATCGAGCCAGTCCAGGCTCACCGCTTCCACGAAGCCGACCACGCCACGCAACACCGTCCGCAGCCGCGGGTTCGACCCAAGCGGCCCGGCCTTCTCGAGCATCCGCGTGACGAAGCGCCGCTTCGTATCCTCCACGAGCTCGCGCACCTCGGAGTCCACGGCCGCGCCCCCGCGCAAGAGGAAAGCGTAGGCCACCCGCCTCCGTTCCACGTAGGAGAGGAAGGCTTGATACCCTCGACGTATCAAGAGCGGATCCTCGGGCGCACCGGTCGGCCGATCCTTCGCGACGTCCGTCTCGGCGAGCAGCTCCTCGGCGGCGGCCTTCACGGTCGCGAGGTAGAACGCCTTCTTACTCGGGAAGTAGTGGTAGAGCAGCCCTTTCGAGATGCCCGCCGCCTTCGCGATCTCGTCGATCGAGATCTCCTCGTAGGTGCGATCCGCGAAGAGCCCGAGCGCGAGCTCGAGGAGCTGCGCGCGACGCTCCTCGACCTGAAGCCGCGTTCGAGTGTGGTCCGCTCGAGACAAGGGACCGCACCATCCACCGTCCGCGTCATCGGAGCAAGCGGCACGCTCTCGTCGCGGCGACGACCGACCGTCCGAATCGAGTCGTCGTCACGACGAACTGGACCCAAGAGAGCGCCTGCGTGGGGAGGCGCGCTGTTCTGCGGGCTAGTGCCCCCGCGAAGAAGAAGTCGAGGGCCCACGCTACAAGAGGACGACGTCCTCCACGTCGAGCGCCTCCTGCGCGACGACGCTTCGCGTCTCCTCCTCGCGGGCCGTCGCGAGCTCGTAGAGCTCGGCGAGCAAGGTCGGGTGCTCCTTGATCGCCTTGTGGAGCTCGTCGCGCGTGAGCTCGAGCGCGACGGTCGGGTGCAGCGCCTTCACGGTCGCGTTCGCGGGCCGACGCAGCACGAGCGAGATCTCGCCGACCACGTCGCCCGGCCCCAGCTCGGCGATCCGGATCGCGTCGCCGTCCGCGTCTTTGCCCACCACCTCGACCAAGCCACTCGCGACGAGGAAGAGCCCCCGGCCCTCCTCGCCCTCCGTGACGAGCTGCGCCCCGGCGTCGAAGTGCCGTGTCTCGAAGCGCCGCACGAGCGCCTCGCGGTCCTTCGCGTCGACGGCGCGCAAGATCGCGCTGTGACGCACGAGGTTCGCGAGCATGCGCTGGCGGCAGAAGCGCGCGAGCTGCTGCCCGACCACGGGCGAGCGCGAGGCGACCTTCTCCAGATCCTCGCGCGCGATCACGAGCAGGGTCGTCGGCTCCGCCGCGACCACGGAGGCCGCGCGCGGCGCCTCGCTGACGAGCGCCATCTCCCCGAAGATCGCGCCGGGCCCGAGCACCGCGAGCGTCACGTCCTCTTCGCCATCGCGGCGCGAGACCCGGAGGACGCCGCGCGTCACCACGAAGGCCTCTTGCCCCTCACTCCCTTGCGCGACCACCTCGTGGCCCCCCTCGACGGTCCGCACCTGGCACGCGCCGAGGAGCTCCTCGAGCGGCTTGGGCGCCAGATCTCCGAAGAGGGGGAGCTTCGGCAGCTTCCCATCGGCGGCCACGGGATCGTCCGTGCCGAGCCATTGCTGCAGCGCCGCCTCGGCGCGCTCGACGAGCGCGTCGCCCGAGAGCTTCGCCAGCGCCTTCGGGACCTCGACCTCGTCGGGGAAGGGCGGCGGCATCGGGGCCACGTCGGCGACCCGCTTCGAGCCCTCGCCGAAGGCAGCGGCGATGGTCGCGCGAAGCGACGCCGCGTCGTCGCCAGCGGCCTCGGCCGTCCGGGTCGCGACGACGGCCTGCGGCAGATCGCCCCGTCGCACGTAGGCGTCCACGAGCCGCAGCGCGACCTCGCCCGCGACCATGCCATGCCCCTCGGCGACGAGGATCTCGGCCGCGAGCGCCGCCGCGCCGAGGTACGTGGCCTCGCCCTCGAGGAGCGTCACACAAAGGCGGAGCGCCTCGTCGAGGTCACCACGCAAGCGCGCCGCGTGAGCGCGGTCGAGGGGAGAGGTGGTCGCGATCGAGGAGAGCTCGGGCATGGACGCGGAGCCTATCACGGACGTCGGGCGCCTTCGCCACTCGGCAGCGCCGGGTGGCGCGCTCGAGACCCTCACTCCCCGGTGTCTACGCGTAGCCGAGCACGAGCGCCTTCGCGAGCAGGTACCACCCGTCGACGAGGACGAAGAGCAGCAGCTTGAACGGCAAGCTCACCGTCGTGGGGCTGAGCATATGCATGCCGAGCGCGAGCAGCACGTTCGCGACCACCATGTCGATGATGAGGAAGGGGAGGAAGATCAAGAAGCCGATCTGAAAGGCCTCCGCCAGCTCGGTGATGAGGAACGCCGGCAGCAAGACGAGGAGATCGTCGGCGCTCACCTCGTCCCGCGTGTCGGGCGTCCGGCTCTCGCGCGCGAGGTCGAAGAAGAGCTCCCGCTCCCGCTCGCCCGCGTTGCGTCGGAGGAACGCGCGCAGCGGCTCCTCTCCCGCGTCGAGGGCCTCGAGGAATGCGTCGAGGCTGCCCCGCGAGCTCGGGTCGGAGAGATCGATCCGCGCGGCGGCGGGGCCCGCGACCTGGGCGATCTCCTGGCCGACGGGCGTCATCACGTAGAGCGAGAGGATCACCGCGAGACCGCTGAGGATCGTGCCGGAGGGCACCTGCCCCGTGCCGAGCGCGTTGCGGAGGATCGACAGGACGACGCTGATCTTCGCGAAGCTCGTCGCCGCCATGAAGAGGAAGGGCACGACGGTCAGCGCCGCCAGCGCGGCCATCGTCACGCCTGGGCGGCTGCCATCTTGGGCGGCCGCCGTCGCCGGCCAAGCGAGCACGGCGGCGGAGAGCAGCGCGTATCGGATGGATCCGCCGCGCACCCTGAGGCGCCCTCGCTCGACCTCCTCGCTCACGGTCGGCCGAGGATGGTCGCCCGACCTCGCCCCGTCAACGCGCTTCCCCCTTTACGGCGCTCGCGCGTCGTTGTCTTCTCGCCCCCGCATGTCGGCGACGAGTGCGATGCGCGCGGGGTGGGACTCACTCCACCGAGCCTTCCACGATCGGAGCGCGCGCTCCTACCAGCTCGTCGACCTCGCCACGTGGGTGCTGGTCTTCCTCGCGCTCGGGCTCCTCATCGTGGAGCCGCTCGTCAGCGGCGAGACCCTCCACCTCGTGCTCCGCGCCGACCAGGTCCTGCTCGGGGGCATCGCGCTCGAGCTCGCGCTCCGGGTGCTGACCTATCGCCCCCCTGCGCTCGCGATCTTCAAGCGCCCGCCGACGCATGCGCTACGCACCCACGTCTTCGCGCGCCTGCTCTTCCTCCTGCACCCGCTGAACCTGATCGACCTGCTCACGGTGCTCGCCCTCCACCCGGGCCTACGCGGCCTCCGCGTGCTCCGCCTGCTCCGCCTGCTCCGCTCGCAGCGGCTCTTCCGCTACGGCAACCCTTTCCGAGCGATGCTCCATGCGTTCGACCAGGATCGGATGCTCTGGCTCGCGGGTTTCTCGATCCTCGGCACGGTCACGGCCCTCGGCGGCGTCAGCTTCTACCTCGTCGAGCGCGGCCACGAGGGCAGCATCGAGACGCTCGGCGACGCGATGTGGTGGGCGCTCGTCACGATCACGACCGTCGGCTACGGCGACGTCACGCCTGTCACGGACCTCGGCCACGTCATCGCTGGCGTGCTGATGGTCTCCGGCCTGCTCACCATCGCGCTCTTCGCCGGCATCGTCGGGCACAGCCTGCTCGTCGCCGTGCTCACGATTCGAGAGGACCAGTTTCGTATGTCGGGTCAAGCGAACCACGTCGTCGTCTGTGGCTACGAGGAGGGCATGGACCTTCTCCTCAGCGCGCTCCTCGAGGAGCGCTCGCTCCAAGACGAGGAGGTGGTCCTCTTCGGGCAAGGCGCGCGACCGGCGGGCATCCCCTCGGGCTACCGCTGGGTCGACGGGGACCCTACGAAGGAGAGCGAGCTCGAGAAGGCTCGTCTCGTGCATGCGGCGTCGGTGTTGGTCGTCGGCTCGCGGCGGCTCTCCCCGCAGCAAGCCGACGCCTCCACCATCTTGACCCTCTTCACCATGCGCTCCTTCCTCAGCCGCGATGAAAAGACCCGCGCCCGCCGCAAGCCCGTGCACATCGTCGCCGAGATCCTCGACACTGAGAACGTGAACCACGCGCGCAGCGCTGGCGCCGACGAGGTCATCGAGTCGCAGCGCCTCGGCTTCTCGATGCTGGTGCACGCGCTCGCGTTCCCCGGCATCGGGGACACGACCGGGCGGATCGTCGCCCAGGGCGCGAACAACTTCTACATCGGGCCCATCCCCGACGACGCCCCGCGTGAGAGCTTCGGCGCGCTCGCGGCGCACCTCAGGAGCGCCCACGGCGTGCTCGTCATCGGCTGGCAAGCCGCCGACGGTGAGCCGCGCCTCAACCCCTCGGACACCGCGCCGATGCGCCATTGCCAATCCATCATCTACCTCGCCGAGCGCCCCGTGCTCGGTGTCTCCGACGAGGCCACGTGACCCCGCCCGCCAAACGCCGCCCTGGCCTGCTCCGCCCGCTGATCGTCCGCGAGGGCGCCCGCTACACCTGCTTCGGCGACGGGATGTGCTGCAGCGACCTGCACGCGCTCGGCCCCGTCAGCCGCGAGGAGCGGAAACGTCTGGCGATCGTACATCCCGGCGTCACGGGGTACGACGGCCTCGCGAACGCGCACGTGCTCGCGACGCGACCCGACGGCACCTGCGCCTTCCTCGACGACGAAGCGCTCTGCGCCCTGCACGAGCCGATGGGGGGCATGCTCAAGCCGAAGAGCTGTCACCGCTTCCCGCTCGGTGTCACCGCGACGCCGAGCGGCGGGCGGGTGATCCTGGAGCACCGCTGTTCCTGCATCAACGTCGGCGTCGGGGCGCCGCTCACGGTCGAGCGCGCCGAGCCCCAGCTCACGGTCGGCGTGCGGATACGGCCAAGCCACGCGGTCGAGAAGCTCCGGGTGGACCGGCGGCTCGTCTCCTTCGCGACCTATCTGAAGCACGAAGCGCCGCTGCTCGAAGGCCTCGAAGGGCGCGCGCCGCTCGAGCAGGTGCTCGACCGTGAGCCCTTCGGACCGCTCGCCGGGTTGACGTGGGCGGAGGTCGGCGAGCGCCTCGCCATCGGGGGCGGAGACAGCCGCTTTCACGACGCCATGCGCATCGTCGCCGCCCTGCTGCGCGATCGTTTCGCTGGCGAGCCCTTTGGCCGCGACCGACGAGACGATCCCGATCACCTCGGCCCCTACGCGCGGCGCTGGGCCGCGGGCTTCGCGCGCGCGCAAGCGCGGTCGAAGCCGCGCCCGGTGCGCGACGTCTACGCGGCGTGGATGGCCGACCACGTCTGGAGCCTCTTCTGGACGCCCCACGCCTCGCTCGACCAGGTCCGCAAGGATCTCGCGACCCGCTATGTGCTCGCCCGCGACCTCGAGCGCCGCCTGCGCCGCAAGGGCCTTCGCGCGGACGTCGCCGCGGCCGAGGCGGTGCTGATCACCGATCTCGCCGGCACCTCCGAGCGCTGGCACGCGGTCGTCCACCGCATGCGCTGAAAGAAGCTCAGCCGATCTCGGGTGATCAGCGCGACCCGACTCGCGAGGCGACAACGAGAGAAAACGAACGGACGGAAAAGCGAAACCCCGCTCGGGGTATCCGAGCGGGGTTTCATAAATCCGGCGGCGTCCTACTCTCCCACAGAGGTTACTCTGCAGTA